>NZ_CP069127.1:0-7500 GCF_016811915.1 Brevibacillus choshinensis
TTGGATGCAGCGATTAGCGAGCTATGGCGCAAAGTCCTAGCCAAGATAGAAAAATCGCTAAGCAAACCCAGTTTCGATACCTGGCTCAAAGCGACCAAGGCAACCACTTTGGAAGAAGATGCGCTGATCGTCGTGGCGCCAAACGACTTCGCCAGGGATTGGCTCGAAACCAGGTACTCTCAATTGATCACCGATACACTATATGAAGTGACTGGTATCAATATGAAGGTAAAATTCGTCGTCCTGCAAAATCCGGATGCCGCATTTGCCGATGAACAGCCTGTCCCGCGTGTGAAAGCTCCTGCTACGCCTGCGGCAGCAGATGATCAACCACCCAGTATATTGAATCCCAAGTACACCTTTGACACGTTTGTCATCGGCTCGGGGAACCGCTTTGCCCATGCTGCATCGCTTGCAGTTGCGGAGGCTCCCGCGAAAGCTTACAATCCCCTCTTTATTTACGGGGGCGTTGGACTTGGAAAGACTCACTTGATGCACGCGATTGGCCATTATGTAATCCAGCACAATCCATCGGCAAAAGTGGTCTATTTGTCGTCTGAGAAATTTACGAACGAATTCATCAATTCCATCCGGGACAACAAAGCGGTCGAATTCCGCAACAAGTACCGGAGTGTAGATGTTCTTCTGATTGACGACATTCAGTTTCTGGCTGGTAAAGAATCGACGCAGGAAGAGTTTTTTCATACATTTAATGCGCTTCATGAAGAAAGCAAGCAGATCATCATTTCCTCCGACCGGCCTCCAAAGGAGATCCCGACTCTGGAAGATCGGCTTCGCTCCCGCTTTGAATGGGGCCTGATTACGGATATCCAGCCGCCGGATCTCGAGACGCGGATTGCGATTCTGCGAAAAAAGGCGAAAGCGGAGAACCTGGATATTCCTAATGAAGTCATGGCGTATATCGCCAATCAGATCGACAGCAATATTCGCGAGCTGGAAGGCGCTCTGATCCGTGTCGTAGCATACTCTTCCCTGATTAACCGCGATATTGATACGCAATTGGCTGCCGAAGCGCTCAAAGACATCATTCCGTCCTCTCGTCCACGTGTCATTACGATCATGGATATTCAGAGAGCGGTCGGCGAAGCGTTCAGTCTCAAGCTGGAGGATTTCAAGGCCAAAAAGCGGACGAAAACCGTCGCTTTTCCACGCCAAATCGCCATGTATCTGTCCCGCGAGCTGACTGATGCTTCCCTGCCCAAGATTGGTGATGAGTTCGGTGGACGCGACCATACGACCGTCATCCATGCGCATGAGAAAATCTCCCGTGCCTTGGCCAGCGATCCTCAAATGCAGACAACCATTCAATCGCTCATTGAAAAGCTAAAAGCCAATCATTAAACCTGTGCATAACGCAAAAAGCCTATACACAACTTACCCACATGTGTATAGGCTCTCTTTTACGTAATCAGTCCACATATCCACAAATCCACAGGCCCTATTACTACTTCTGTTTAAAAAGATCTATCCTAATAAGATATGATAAAAGCGAAGCCATTATGCATGGCTCATAAAAACTTGGCTGCGCCAGGCTAAAAATAATGGCTAGAGAGAGGGAGGCTACGTTGATGCATATCACCGTTCAACGAGACAAGCTATCTAACGCTGTTTCACATGTCAGCAAAGCGGTTTCCAGTCGAACAACCATTCCGATTTTGACCGGGATTAAGATAAAAACTGATGACGAAGGTTTGACCCTGACGGCAAGCGATTCTGACATTTCCATCGAGGTTCAAATTCCTTTGGAAGAAGCCGGAGAATGGGGTGTAACCATTCATCAGCCAGGCAGCATTGTTCTGACAGCTCGTATTTTCAGCGAAATCGTACGCAAATTGCCTAGCAACGAAATCGATATCAAAGTGGACGAGCGACTGGTGACCCAAATTCGCTCGGGTCAGGCTGAATTCACGATCAACGGAATGGATGCAAGCGAGTATCCTCAATTGCCGCATTTGGAAGAGGACAAAGTATTCAGCGTTCCTTGTGATTTGCTGAAATCCATGATCCGTCAAACCGTTTTCGGTGTATCCACTTCCGAAATGCGTCCGATTTTGACTGGTTTGATGTGGTCTTTGGAGAAAGGCCAGCTGCGTTTTGTCGCCACTGACAGCCATCGCTTGGCCAGTCGCACCTCCATGGTTGAATGCCGTGAAGATTTGTCGTTCCACAATGTAGTTGTACCGGGTAAAAGCTGTAACGAATTGGTCAAAATATTGGATGATGAACAAAATCCTGCAGATATCGTCGTAGCTGACAACCAGATTCTTGTGAAATCCAAGCATATCCTGTTCTACTCCCGCCTTTTGGAAGGAACTTACCCGGACACGACCCGGATCATTCCACAAGGCAGCAAAACGGAAATCACCGTCAGCACCAAAGAGTTTTTGCAGTCCATCGAGCGCGCTTCCTTGCTCTCCCGTGAAGGCAAATCCAATGTGGTGAAGCTGGTTACGCTCCCAGATGGCAGTGTGGAGATTACGTCCAACGCTCCGGAGATCGGGAAAGTAACGGACATTCTGATGCCTAAAGTGATGAATGGCGAAGAGTTGAAGATCTCCTTCAACGCCAAGTACATGATCGATGCGCTGCGTGCGATTGACAGCAGCGAGATCAAAGCAAGCTTCACTGGCCCGATGAGTCCTTTCGTGATTCGCCCGACTGACCACGACTGGATGCTCCATTTGATCCTGCCGGTTCGTACCTACTAAGCGTTTTCTCGTAAAAGAACGCTTTTACGTAAAAGAAAGGGGGCCCTACCATGCGTGAGGTTTCCATCAAGACCGAATACATCGCCCTAGGGCAATTTTTAAAGCTGGCTGACGTGATTGATACAGGTGGCATGGCCAAGGCATTTCTCGCTGAGGTGCCGATTCACATCAATGGTGAATTGGATAATCGTCGCGGCCGCAAGCTGTATCCAGGCGATGAAGTGGCGATTGAAGGTTATGGCCGCTATCAGGTGGTCAGCCGCTGAGAGGAGAGCGTGATTCTTGTTTCTCCAGAACCTTTCGCTAACCAACTATCGCAATTACAAAGCGCTTTCCCTATCCTTTGATGGCCCTATTCAACTGTTCATCGGTAACAATGCGCAGGGAAAAACCAATGTATTGGAGTCCATATACGTACTCGCCCTGGCAAAATCCCATCGCACGCCCCGGGACAAGGAGCTGATAGCGTGGGACGCCGACTATGCAGCCGTCCGTAGTGATGTTCAACGTCGCTACGGATCTGTTCGTTTGGAGCTGCAGTTGACAGCCAAGGGAAAGCGGGCCAAAATCAACGGGATGGAGCAGCAAAAGCTCAGTGCTTACGTGGGTGCATTGAATGTGGTCATGTTTGCTCCGGAGGATCTGTCCATCGTGAAGGGGGCGCCTGCCCAGCGCAGACGTTTTATCGACATGGAGATTGGCCAAGTTTCTCCGACCTATCTGTACTATTTGAGCAATTACAACAAGGTATTGCAGCAGAGAAACCAGCTTTTGAAGGATTTGGCCATGAAAAAAAGCCACTCTCTGGAAATGCTGGCAATTTGGAATACCCAATTAGCCGATTTAGCGGTAAAATTGTTACGGAAGCGTTTTGAGTTCATTCGGAAGCTGGAGACGTGGGCGAGAGAAATCCACACCGGCATTACCGACGGCAGGGAAACGCTCTCTTTGCATTATGAAAATTCTTCACCAGTCACAGAAGAGCTGGAGGCAGAACAGGCAGTAGATTTGCTCCTGGCTGCCTACGAAGGAGTGCGCGACCGGGAAATCATGCGCGGGAGCACACTGATCGGGCCACATCGTGATGACTTTTCACTCAAAGTGAACGGCATGGATGTGCAAACGTATGGTTCGCAGGGGCAGCAACGCACCAGCGCGCTGTCCATCAAATTGGCTGAAATCGAGCTGATTAAAGAAGAAGTGGGCGAGTACCCCGTTCTTTTGTTGGATGATGTCTTGTCAGAGCTGGATGAACATCGGCAAACCTTATTGCTCGAGACCATCCAGGGTCGTGTACAGACGTTTGTAAGCACCACGGGTGTGGAAGGCTTAAAGCATCAGGTTCTCCAGCAAGCCTCACGTTTTTATGTGAAGGAAGGGAGCATATCGGGGGAAAGGTAGGGATAACAGGAATGTTTATACACATTGGTGGGGATACTGTGGTGAGCACGAAGGAAGTCATTTCCATTCTTGATCATCAGACGATGAAATCCTCAAAAATCAACAAAGCTTTCTTGCATGAGAAAAGCAAAACGATTGTGGATCACAGCGAGGAAGAAACGAAGTCCTACGTGATCACCCAGGACGCCATATACTGTTCACCTATTTCTTCTCTGACGCTGAAGCGACGCGCTCAGTTCGTGGACAGCTTGGATCAGGTTCCCTTTGCACAAGCTGAAGTGGAGGAGTTGACTTAAGTAGTGGATCAAGTGACGACGAAAGATACAAACTACGACGCCAGTCAGATTCAGGTACTGGAAGGTTTGGAGGCCGTTCGGAAACGTCCCGGGATGTATATCGGTTCGACCAGTAGCCGCGGTTTGCACCACCTGGTATGGGAGATTGTCGACAACGCGATCGACGAAGCCCTTGCCGGTTATTGTGATAATATTTTGGTAGTCATTCAGCCGGACAATTCCATCGCCGTAACCGATAACGGCCGGGGGATTCCTACGGGCATTCATGAAAAGACCGGGAAATCCACGGTTGAGACGGTACTGACTGTCTTGCATGCCGGCGGTAAGTTCGGCGGTGGCGGATACAAGGTTTCCGGCGGTTTGCACGGAGTTGGTAGCTCGGTTGTAAACGCGCTGTCCGAATGGATGGAAGTCGAAGTCAAGCAAAACGGCAACGTGTACCACATGCGTTTTATCATGGGGGCACCGGAAGCTGATTTGGCGATCGTAGGTGAAACGGAGGAGACCGGTACCAAGGTTACCTTCAAGCCTGACCCGACTATCTTTACCGAAACGACTGTATTTGAGTACGACATTTTGCAAAAGCGGATTCGAGAGCTGGCGTTCCTCAACAAAGGTCTGCGGATTACGCTCCGAGATGCTCGTCCAGGCCAGGAGCGGGAAGAATCGTTCCACTACGAGGGCGGTATCGTCCAATTCGTAGAGTACCTGAACAAAAACAGGGAAGCACTGCATGAAGAAGTCATTTATTGCGAAGGGGAGAAAGAAGGCCTGCTGGTAGAGGTTGCCTTGCAGTACAACGACAGCTACCTCAGCAATATTTATTCCTTTGCCAATAATATCAATACGCATGAAGGCGGTACTCACGAGACAGGCTTCAAGACGGCTTTGACTCGTGTGATTAACGATTATAGCCGCAAGTTCAACTTCTTGAAGGAAAAGGATCAGAATCTGTCTGGTGATGACGTTCGCGAAGGGATTACTGCGATCATTTCCGTCAAAATTCAGGAGCCCCAATTTGAGGGTCAAACCAAAACCAAGCTCGGTAACTCGGAAGCGCGGAGTATTACGGAATCTGTTTTTGGCGATCGTTTCAACACCTTCATGGAGGAGAACCCGGGAATCGCCAAGAAGGTCGTCGAGAAGGCCTTGATGGCTTCTCGTGCTCGTGAAGCAGCGCGTAAGGCACGTGAGATGACCCGACGCAAAAGTGCGTTGGAAGTCAGTGCATTGCCGGGTAAATTGGCAGACTGCTCGTCCAAGGATGCATCTGAATCCGAATTGTTCATCGTAGAGGGTGACTCTGCAGGCGGATCTGCGAAAATGGGCCGTGATCGTCATTTCCAAGCGATCCTGCCGCTGCGCGGTAAAGTCTTGAACGTAGAGAAATCCCGCCTGGACAAAATTTTGGCGAATAACGAG
The DNA here is from genome assembly GCF_016811915.1 of Brevibacillus choshinensis. Taxonomy (NCBI): domain Bacteria; kingdom Bacillati; phylum Bacillota; class Bacilli; order Caryophanales; family Paenibacillaceae; genus Brevibacillus; species Brevibacillus choshinensis. The sequence goes on from NZ_CP069127.1 coordinate 5,849, forward strand.
ATCCGCGCGATTATCACGGCCCTCGGTACAGGTGTAGGCGAAGACTTTGACATTTCCAAAGCTCGCTATCACAAAGTTGTGATCATGACGGACGCCGACGTGGACGGGTCTCATATCCGTACCCTTTTGCTGACGTTCTTCTATCGCTATATGAGACAGTTGATTGAAGCGGGGTATATTTATATTGCGCAGCCGCCTCTCTACAGCATCAAGCAAGGCAAGCAGTTGCACTACGCTTATACAGACCAGCAGCGCGACGAAATTCTCGCAACGTTGAAAACCATGCCGAAACCGAACATCCAGCGCTACAAAGGGTTGGGTGAGATGAACGCTGATCAATTGTGGGAGACGACGATGGATCCCAGCATGCGTACCCTTCTGCAAGTAAATCTGGAAGACATCATGGAGTCGGACAGTGTGTTTGAGACATTGATGGGTGATGAAGTAGAGCCGCGCAGAGAGTTTATTGAACAATTCGCTGCTACAGTGCGTGATCTGGATATTTAATTAAAGAGTGAATGGGTCATTGTGGTAAGGGACTCAGCTATTCGCTAGCGGTGTATTCTTATACATTTGCGGATAGCTGAGTTTTTTATTCTGTTTTGGAAGATCCCCCTATTCAATTGGTGTGATCTGTGATCTAATTAAACAGATGGGCTTTTATATGAAACACACAAAAAATGATTGTTTTCAGACCAGAATAGGCAAGTTTTTTTAGAAAGAGAGAAAAAAATCACTTTTTCTATTGCATTCAGTGAAAATATATGCTAGATTAAAGATCCAGAAGGAACACGGGCCTATAGCTCAGTTGGTTAGAGCGCACGCCTGATAAGCGTGAGGTCGGCTGTTCGAGTCAGCCTAGGCCCACCATTATATTTGTTTTTTTACGGGGCTGTAGCTCAGTTGGGAGAGCGCCTGCCTTGCAAGCAGGAGGTCATCGGTTCGATCCCGTTCAGCTCCACCATTTATCTCCTTAGGCCTCGGCCTGGAAATCGAAATATTCCTCGGTAGCTCAGTTGGTAGAGCAATCGGCTGTTAACCGATCGGTCGGCGGTTCGAGTCCGTCCCGAGGAGCCATTTTCGCTCCTGTAGCTCAGTCGGTAGAGCGTTTCCATGGTAAGGAAGAGGTCGCAGGTTCGATTCCTGTCGGGAGCACCATTCGCACAACATACATATGGCCCGTTGGTGAAGCGGTTTAACACAGCAGCCTTTCACGCTGTCATACAGGGGTTCGAATCCCCTACGGGTCACCATCATGGAGGCTTAGCTCAGCTGGGAGAGCATCTGCCTTACAAGCAGAGGGTCGGCGGTTCGATCCCGTCAGCCTCCACCACTTTTAAAAAAGAAATAATCATGGAGCTGTGGTGAAGTTGGAGTTCACGCCGGTCTGTCACACCGGAGGTCGCGGGTTCGAGTCCCGTCAGCTCCGCCATTACTACTCAAGCAATGGTGGATCACAAAATGCTTGAGGCTCGGTAGCTCAGTCGGTAGAGCAGAGGACTGAAAATCCTCGTGTCGGCGGTTCGATTCCGTCCCGAGCCACCATTCATCACTTTCATAAATGCCGGTATAGCTCAATTGGTAGAGCACCTGACTTGTAATCAGGGGGTTGTGGGTTCAAGTCCTATTGCCGGCACCACCTTATAAATCTG
>NZ_CP069127.1:12500-22500 GCF_016811915.1 Brevibacillus choshinensis
GACGCAGGAGGATAGGGTGAGCGGCCTACTGGATGGCCGTCCAAGCAGTAAGCCTGGTGTGTAGGCAAATCCGCACACCGTAAGGGCAAGCTGTGATGGCGAGGGAAATGTAAGTACCGAAGTCCCTGATTTCACACTGCCAAGAAAAGCGTCTAGCGAGGAATAAGGTGCCCGTACCGCAAACCGACACAGGTAGGCGAGGAGAGAATCCTAAGGTGCGCGGGATAACTCTTGCTAAGGAACTCGGCAAAATGGCCCCGTAACTTCGGGAGAAGGGGCGCCCCGGTAGGGTTTATAGCCCGAGGGGCCGCAGTGAAAAGGCCCAAGCGACTGTTTAGCAAAAACACAGGTCTCTGCGAAGCCGCAAGGCGAAGTATAGGGGCTGACGCCTGCCCGGTGCTGGAAGGTTAAGGGGATGGGTTAGCGCAAGCGAAGCTTTGAACCGAAGCCCCAGTAAACGGCGGCCGTAACTATAACGGTCCTAAGGTAGCGAAATTCCTTGTCGGGTAAGTTCCGACCCGCACGAAAGGCGTAACGACTTGGGCGCTGTCTCGGCAAGAGACCCGGTGAAATCATAATACCTGTGAAGATGCAGGTTACCCGCGACAAGACGGAAAGACCCCATGGAGCTTTACTGTAGCCTGGTATTGGAACTTTGTGCATCATGTACAGGATAGGTGGGAAGCTGAGAAGCAGGGGCGCCAGCCTCTGTGGAGCTGTCGGTGGGATACCACCCTTGATGTACGGAGTTTCTAACTCGTCGCCCTTATCGGGCGAGAGGACCATGCCAGGTGGGCAGTTTGACTGGGGCGGTCGCCTCCCAAAAGGTAACGGAGGCGCCCAAAGGTTCCCTCAGAATGGTCGGAAATCATTCGTAGAGTGTAAAGGCAGAAGGGAGCTTGACTGCGAGACCTACAAGTCGAGCAGGGACGAAAGTCGGGCTTAGTGATCCGGTGGTTCCGCATGGAAGGGCCATCGCTCAACGGATAAAAGCTACCCTGGGGATAACAGGCTTATCTCCCCCAAGAGTCCACATCGACGGGGAGGTTTGGCACCTCGATGTCGGCTCATCGCATCCTGGGGCTGAAGTAGGTCCCAAGGGTTGGGCTGTTCGCCCATTAAAGCGGTACGCGAGCTGGGTTCAGAACGTCGTGAGACAGTTCGGTCCCTATCTGTCGCGGGCGTAGGAAGTTTGAGGAGAGCTGTCCTTAGTACGAGAGGACCGGGATGGACGCACCGCTGGTGCACCAGTTGTCACGCCAGTGGCACAGCTGGGTAGCTATGTGCGGACGGGATAAGCGCTGAAAGCATCTAAGCGTGAAGCCCCTCCAAGATGAGACTTCCCACAGCGCAAGCTGGTAAGACCCCTCATAGACGATGAGGTTGATAGGTTCGGTGTGGAAGCGTGGTAACACGTGGAGCTGACGAATACTAATCGGTCGAGGACTTATCCACACACTCTTGGCAAACATGCAGATCCAGTTTTGAAGGTGCGAACGAGCCATCCGGTGAGGGTGGTTTTTTTGTTATTACAGAACTTTGTGGCTTCCCACGGCTCTGTCCGAATTGGAAGGAAACGCGCTCACTCCATCTGTTTCCCGGAATATGTAACGGTAAAAGAGGAAAGGGAAAACACAAACAAACACCCGAGGAGAGTTTCTTGCTCGGGTGTTTGTATTCAGCTTTCTACAGGCGGGCGTATGGGTAGAGCGATGCGGAACATGGCCCCGGCCACTGTCCCATTTCTTACATCGATGACTCCTCCTGATCTCTCGACGATCGCACGGGAGATAGCCAGCCCTAAACCTACGTCTCCATTCTTGCCTTTGACAAATCGGTGGAACAGATGAGGCAGCAGCTCTTCTGAAATACCCTCACCATCATCGATGACTTCAATCGTGGCGTGGTGTTTTCCTCCCTCAATTCTGATCTCAATATGCTCGTTGGCATGACGTAGCGCGTTGCCCACGATGTTTAGCAGGGCTTGCAGGATCTTGCCTTCGTCGACGTACAAAATAGGGTCTGCGGTCAGGAGTCGAACGGTGACACTCATATTGTGTTGTACCTTTAGCGGATGCAGACGCTCAATCACTTTTTCTACCAGGTCTTTGGCCGAGTAGGCGGCAGGGTGAAAAAGGTCTTCCTCGCCCTCCAGCTTTGCCAGCAAAATAATTTCCGTGACAATGTGTTTTAATCGATTCGTCTCAGCGACAATCACGTCTAGTCCTTGTTCTGCCGACCGGTCTGTAAAGATACCGTCCCGAATTCCCTCTGCGTATCCTTGAATGGACATCAGAGGGGTTTTTAATTCATGGGAAGCATTCTGTAAAAATTGTCGCTGGATTTCATGGAATCGATCCAGTTCCTGTGCCATCGAATATACACTTTCGGAGACTTCCGCGATCTCTCCCCGAGCAGGGATGTGGCGGACCTCAGAAAAACGTCGAAACTGCACTTTCTTAATTTCTTTCACCAACTGGTTCAATGGACGGACCATGCTTTTTGTCATAAAAAAACTGAGCAATATCGTGGAGACTGCGCCGATGAGCAGGACGACAAAAATGCTTTGAGTTAGCTCCATACGTGCTTCCTTCAAGCCACGGACAGGAGAGCTAAGAATCAGTCTCTGTTTTTCATCGTTCTTTAGGGGCAGATTGACCACGACATAATCATCGCCGCCAACCATCCAAATGTTTTTGTCTTTCCGCTTTTCCGCTTTCCGCTCCAACGCCTCCAACCACTGATTTAAATTTGCGGATGGGAGAGTGGTATACAGGACTTTTTTCTTTTTACCCAGCAGCAAGACCTCCACCTTGCGATTGGAGACAGACAGCCTCTCCAGCTCGGTTATGGACTCTGGCTGGACGCTTTCTGAGGCGTCCTTATTCTTGTCAATCCATGTTTGGCCTTTTAGAATCAGCTCATTTTTTTGCTGCTCAATCAAGTTGTCGAGCAGAAAGGAGTAAATGAGGCTGGCAGATATTGAAGTGAGGACGATCAATAAGAGGCTGAACATGAGAGTTATCCGTAATTGGAGACTCATCGTTCCTGTGTCCTCTCCGTGGAGCGCAGGCGATAGCCGAATCCCCATACGGTTTCCAAAGGGATATTGTCCAGCTTCTTGCGAATGCGTCGTATCAGATCATCGACGACTCGATCACTGCCGAAATAATCGTCGCCCCAAACCAGTGTCAGCAGTTCATCTCGTGAGAAAGCGCGGTTCGGATTTTCCGACAGCAACGAGAGAACTTGAAATTCCTTGGAGGTGACCTCAATTTCCGCTCCAAGTGAATAAACCAAACGTTTTTCCTTATCCAGAACGAGCAGCCCTTTTTCTGGTTGATCGACTGAGATCTCCTCTTCGGCGCGAGAGGACCACTCTCCGCGGCTTTTCATATGCTCCCAGCGACGAAGCGCCCGATTGGCACGCGCTACAAGCTCACGTGGACTGAATGGCTTAGTCAAATAATCATCACTGCCCAATTCCAGGCCCAAAATCTTGTCCACTTCTTCATCGCGTGCCGAGATCATGATGATCGGGGTCTCGGATTCCATGCGAATGCGGCGGCAAAATTCGTAACCATTCATTCCGGGCAGCATGATGTCCAGCACCCATAAGTCGGGTGGATTCGTTTCTTTCAGATGAATTGCCTCTTCTGCTGACGACACACTGACCGTCAGATACCCTTCTTTTTGCAAGTAAGCTTCTACAATCTGGCGGATATTCGGATCGTCGTCTACGATGGCGATGGAAAAAGGCTTCATAGGGTTCCTCCGAGACCTTCGTATTCTTTTCCCATTGTACAACAGATCCGCGAGAGAACAGTGGATCTGTGCGTTTTCCCACACTTTTCCCAAACTTTTTTATCCCACGGTTTTCTGGCCCAAAAAAAAGACAGCCTCGCTATGATGCGGAGCCGTCTCTGAGAAGGAGAGCAGTAAAGTCCTATTGAAGGGCTTCGTAAATCGAAGTTTTTTGCGACAAGATCTCGGATTTCAGAGCATTCAATTGCTCAGTTAGATCAATGGCATCGTTCAACGAGGATTGCCAAGCGTCATCCCCGTTTTTGTAGGATTCCTTGGCAGCAGTGAGAGCGCCTTCGATCTGCTGTTTTACTTGCATAACTTCCTCTTTGTTCGCTTTCTTTGCATCTCGAATCGGTTTGACTTCGGCAAGCGGCTCCTTCAGGTTTTTATGACTTTCTTTTACTTGGGCTACTTGATCGGCAATGGGAGCCAATTTCGCTTCGATGGTTTGATGATTCGCTTCCAATTGTGCCTTGATGGATGCGATTTTTTCTTTGTCTTTGGCTTGTTTCGCTTCTTTCAGCTGGCTTGTGAGACTTTTGTTTTCCTCGCGCAGCGGCTTGAGCTCTGCCAGAGCTGCCTTTACCGTATCACGCACTTCCTGGGGAACGTCACCCTTGAGGGAATCCCAGACAGCTTTGTTTTTTTCGCCTTGGGCTTTTAGCTGGGTATTCATCTCTTTTGTTTGGCTGTGGAGGGTCTTCAGCTGTTGGAATTCAGCAGTCTGTTTCAGCTTTGGCTCTTTTGCCGGCGCTTCCTGTGCATGGATGATACCTGCGCTGCTTGCGAGTAAGCTGGTGGTAAGCAAAGATACAGAAAGAATTTTTTTCATGGGTCGATCACTCCCTGTCAGGTAATGGTGTACGAGTACCATGGTAGAGGGGAAGTGTGAGAAATGTATGGGATTAGAGAGGGGAAAGGATCAAAAAACAGCAGTCTTGAATTCGACCATTTGTTGGGGTAAAATGGGGGTGTTTCCAAAAATCGTGCGAGCTACGCAGGAGGGTAATCCATTGAAAGATCGTTTCGTTACTACCCAACCAAATTCCATAGTAACGAAAACGTATCGGGTGCACTCCATATAACCAGTTTCTTTTTGCGTGCTTACAATCATGCAAACAAGACAAACGTGAATGTCCAAGGCGCCGGTATGTCGGTGCCTTTTTCTATGTAGTGGGGAGAGTCATCGGCATGTCCGGTGGCTTGGCATATGGTCGAGGGAGACAAAGGGCGTCGGATATTCCGGCGTCTTTTTTATTTGAAAAGGAGGCATGTGTATGCTTTTACTGGAAGCGCGCCATATCGAAAAAAGCTACGGGGATCGCGTCATTTTCCGGGCAGATAAATTGGAAGTGATGAATGGAGATCGTATTGGCATCGTCGGGCCAAATGGGGCAGGGAAGACTACGCTGCTCATGATTTTGTCGGGGGAGGTGCAGGCGGACAGCGGCACGGTTTCTGCCTTTGCGGATTGTGCTCTTATTCGTCAATTGGAGCTGGCAGAGCAGGAAGGTACCTCAAGCAAAGGGCGTCAGAAATGGGGAGTGTCACAGGTCCACGACTCCCTGAGCGGGGGAGAGCATGTGCGACTGAAGATTGCTTCCGCGCTTGAGAGGCAGGCCCCCTTGCTGTTTGCGGACGAACCGACCAGCCATCTGGACTTATCCGGGATCAGGCAGTTGGAGGAATCCCTCGATTCCTACCCAGGGGCAGTTTTGCTCATTTCGCATGACCGGGAGCTGCTCAATACCCTATGCACGCGGATATGGGAGGTCGAGCATGGAGCGGTGACCGAATACAAGGGGAATTACTCTGCTTACCGCAAGCAAAAGGAACAGAAAAAGGAGAGGGAATGGGTCGAGTACGATGCGTACCAAAAGGAGAAGAAACGGCTGATTCAGGCTGTGTTTGAAAAGAAGCAGCATGCGAGGAGTATGAAGGATGCTCCCAAGCGTATGAGCAATTCCGAAGCAAAATTGCACAAGATGCAGGCCCAGGGAAAGCGGGAAAAGGTGGAGCAATCAGCCAAAGCCCTGGAGAGCCGACTGGCGCAGCTGGAAGAGAAGGAGAAGCCAAAAGAGCTGGCACGTGTGCAGTTTGACCTCCATCAGGAAGGCGAATTCCGGGGGAGAACCGCGATTCATTGCAATCAGGTAAAGGTGCAGGCAGGTTCGCGTACTTTGTTTACAGATCTCGCATTCCGTGTGCAGAGAGGGCAAAAGGTGGCGCTCATCGGGGCGAACGGGAGCGGGAAATCCACACTCCTTTCCATAATTGCCCAAAAGGCAGAGGGCATCTCCGTGTCCCCGGGAATTCGGCTGGGGTATTTCAATCAGACCTTAACGATTCTCGATCAGGAGCTGTCCATTTTGCAGAACGTAAAGAAAGACAGCCGTTATCCGGAGTCTACGATTCGTACGGCCCTTGCGCGGTTATTGTTTCAAGGAGATGCCGTCCATAAACAAGTATCTCTTCTCAGCGGCGGTGAAAGGGTGAAAGTGGCGCTGGCAAAAGTGTTTTTTGGGGATTATCATGTGCTGCTGCTCGATGAACCGACCAACTATCTGGATATCCCGACACAGGAGGAGCTGGAGCTGCTTTTAGCCGACTTTCCGGGTGCAATCCTGTTTGCCACACACGATCGAAAGCTGATGGCTGGCTTGGCAGACGCTGTACTTTCATTTGATGAGCCCGAGCCACTCCTTTTCTCAGGCGGGTACCAGGAGTATCAGGAGGCAAAGAATCGAAAAGGAACGCGGGATGAGAAAGCGGAGCAGATCCTCCTGCTGGAAACGAGGCTGACCGATCTGATAAGCAGGCTATCTGTACCGACCTTGCCAGCGGAGGATAAAGAGAGGTTGGATCGAGAATACGAAGAGACGTTAACGCAGCTGCAGATGTGGAAGCGTTCAGCGAAGTAAGTGTCGGAAAGCACATTCCCGGCAGCAAAAGGATTGACATATACAGACTTAATAAATAATAATGTATATAAAATGTCGCTGAAAACGGGAAGTGAGAAGCTTGAAGGAAGAACATTCATTATGGACCAAGGAGTTTGTCATACTCGCACTCTCCAATTTTATGCTGTTCGTTGCATTTCAAATGCTCATACCGACACTGCCGGTGTATATAACCGATAAGGGCGGCGATCAATTGGCCGTGGGGCTGGTCGTCAGTCTGTTTACCGTCTCCGCATTGCTGGTTCGACCGTTTACTGGGAAAGCATTGGATTCGATGGGGAGACGCCCCGTTCTGTTGAGCGGGCTTGGGATCTTTTTGCTGGCCGTTTGCGGGTACTACTGGATGGCCAGCGTCGCGCTGGTTTTGGCTCTGCGTTTTGTGCACGGGATTGGCTGGGGCATCGTCACGACGACCTACGGGACGATCGTATCTGACATCATTCCGGCTGCGCGTCGAGGTGAGGGAATGGGGTATTTCGGGATGTTCACCAACCTCGCGATGGCAGTAGGGCCGTTAATCGGGCTGTCGGTGTCCCAAGCCTGGGGGTACGGCTGGCTGTTTGGCGTATCCGGTGGTTTGACTGCGCTTGCGATGATCTTGTCCCGTTTGGTTGAGATCAAAGCCCCGATTGCGGCCACACATCCGGGATCGGCAGTGAGCGGAGGTCTGTTTGAGAAAAAGGCGCTGTTCCCCGCACTGCTGGCTTTGCTCACCGGGGTGATGTACGGCGGAATCGTGAGCTTTATCACGCTGTTCGGGAAAGAAGTAGGGATCGAGAATGTTGGACTGTACTTTCTGTTCAATGCGCTCTCCCTGATGCTGATCCGTCCCCTTTCCGGAAAGCTTTTTGATCGAAAGGGGCCATTCTGGGTGTTGATGCCAGGTGGAGTGATTACAGGCATCGCGGTCCTGGTATTGTCTTATAGTACGACAGAGGTAGGCTTGATTGCGGCGGCTATCTTGTTTGGGGTCGGAGCGGGGGCCGTGCAGCCTTCTCTCCAGGCGTGGACGATTCAGCGGGTAGATCCATCCAGACGCGGTGCCGCTACGGGCACCTTCTTTTCCGCCTTTGACCTGGGGATTGGGGGAGGCGCCATGATTTTGGGCGCGATAGCCAAGTACACCGGATTTGCGCTCATGTACCGCTACTCCATGCTAGTCATGGTTCTGTATCTGGTGATTTATCTCGTTTACGCAGTCCGGCAATCCAAAAAAGCTACAGCACCCAAAGCGGTTTCCTCCTGACCGTTTTGGGTTTTTTTCTTGTGATCCAGTAAGCTCGATTTCAGAATATTTTTGGAAATATATAGGTAAACGCTTCAGGAAGGAAACGGAGGCTGTCAGAGCGGCAGGGGAAACAGGAGGAATTGACCAATCACACTGGATTTTTTGGACGTGTCCTCTTTCTATATGGTATAATGAAGTATTGCGATAACCAGTTGGAGGTTTACCTTTTATGGCAGAAGAAACTGCTCGGTTTCCCAAAGTCGATATTAGCCAAGAGATGAAAGAGTCGTTCATCAGCTATGCGATGAGCGTTATCGTGAGTCGGGCATTGCCTGATGTTCGAGACGGACTCAAGCCTGTACACAGGCGCATTTTGTATGCCATGCATGACATGGGCCTTACTCCTGACAAAGCATTCCGCAAATCGGCAAACACGGTCGGGGAAGTAATGGCAAACTACCATCCACATGGTGACTCTTCGATCTATGAAGCGATGGTCCGGATGGCACAAGATTTTAACATGCGTTACATGCTGGTAGAAGGTCAAGGGAACTTCGGTTCTGTCGACGGTGACCCGGCAGCGGCGATGCGTTATACCGAGTCGCGCTTTTCAAAGATTGCCTTGGAGCTTTTGCGCGATATTGATAAAGAAACGGTCAACTTCGCACCGAACTACGACGGTCGCAAAGAAGAACCAGTTGTTATGCCTTCCCGGTTCCCGAACCTTTTGGTCAATGGATCGGGGGGTATTGCCGTTGGGATGGCGACGAATATCCCGCCGCATAATCTGACGGAGGTCATCGATGGCGTGACTGCCATGATCGACAACCCGAACATCACCATTCCGGAGCTCATGAAGATCATCAAAGGGCCAGACTTCCCTACAGCTGGAGAAATTCTCGGCTATAGCGGGATTCGTCGTGCCTATGAAACCGGCCGCGGTTCGATCATCATGCGCGCCAAAACATTGATTGAAGAAGAAAAAGGAAAGCCGCGCATCATTGTGACGGAGATTCCTTATCAAGTCAACAAAGCTAGACTCGTGGAGAAGATCGCGGAGCTGGTTCGTGAAAAGAAAATCGAAGGCATCACCGACCTGCGCGATGAGTCCGACCGCAAAGGGATGCGTATCGTCATGGAATTGCGCCGTGATGTGATTCCAAAGGTTGTCTTGAACAACCTGTTCAAGCACACGCAAATGCAGACTACTTTTGGTGTGAACATGCTGGCTCTCGTAGATGGCCGCCCTCGCGTCCTGAATCTAAGAGATATGCTGTACTACTATTTGCAGCATCAGCGTGAAATTATCCGCAGACGTACGGAATTCGATCTGAAGCAGGCTGAGGCACGCGCTCACATCCTGGAAGGTTTGCGTATCGCGCTCGATCATATCGATGAGATCATCAGCCTGATCCGTGCTTCCCAGACAACGGAAGAAGCGCGCGATGGACTGATGGCCAACTACAGCTTGAGCTACGAACAGGCACAGGCGATTCTCGACATGCGTCTGCAACGCCTGACCGGCTTGGAGCGGGAGAAAATCGAGAATGAGTACCAGGAACTGATGGCCAAAATCGCGGAATTGCGCTCGATTCTTGCTGACGAAGGCAAAATTTACGGCATCATTCGCGATGAGCTGAACGAAATCAAAGAGAAATTCGGAGATGATCGTCGCACAGTTATTACGATCGACGAGAATCATATTGAAGATGCCGATTTGATTCCGGAAGAAGATGTGGTCATTACCTTGACCCATGATGGATATATCAAGCGTACCCCTGTATCCACTTACCGCGCGCAAAAACGCGGAGGCCGGGGAATTCAAGGACTTGGTACCAAAGATGACGACTTCGTCGAGCATCTTTACATCACCAATTCGCATGATTACATCATGTTCTTTACGAGCAAGGGCAAGGTATACCGCCTGAAGGGCTTTGAGATTCCGGATCTCAGCCGTACAGCAAAGGGTACGCCGATCATCAACCTGATTCAGATTGAAAAAGGT
>NZ_CP069127.1:30000-160000 GCF_016811915.1 Brevibacillus choshinensis
GCATGCTCAGGAGATACAAAAGAAGGTAATGACTAGCCCATTCAGGTAAAGGAAGCGATGTCGAAGGACCATTCCAGAAATAGAGATTCTGACCTTGCAACCGAAATAAAGGGTGTTGTTCCAGAGCTCCGAGGGCAACGTAAGGGAGAAGCAGCTCTTTGCCAGATCCATTTCCACTTTTCCATCGGTAGTGCTCTGCTTGTTCCCGCGACGGGGACAATCGACGTATGTAGTGGGTAAAAGTCTCCGGAGAAAAAGCTAACGAGCCATCCTGCTTATCGGGAAAGAGGACCGAAACCCATGATTCAAGCGAATACGCGGCACTCGATTCAGCCGTTGGATCTGCATGCGTGATGGGGACTGTCGCTCGATTCCAATCCAGGCGCTTCCAGAGAGGCTGGGTATCGCTGAACACGGCATAGGCATCACTGACATCGGGTATGGAAGCGAGCAGCTCGTGTACGACATAACGATCCTGCAGGGGAGATTGACCAAACAAATGAGCGAGATGAGCAAAAAACCCTTCCTTTTGGGGACGGATCTCATCCTCTGTAAAGGAATAGGCACTTCGTTTCAGTTTTCGTGTCGTGACTCCATGCTGGAGCACCCGACTATTTTGCGGATAAGCGGGATCACGGGTCAGGAGCATACCTTTCAATAAATGGGTGCACCCGTAAAACAGCAGTAGTGGTTGAACAGATAGCTCTGCGTCCTCTGCGGTCGTGTAAAAATGCCTCGCCTGTTTCCACAAATAAAGGAAACGATTGCTTTGCTGAAAGGCTAGGCGATCAGGATGATCCTGCCCCAGCTTTTCATAACAGGAGGCCAAAAACTTCCGGGAAGTGGGTTCAGTCTCTAAATAACGAAAGCTTTTCCAAGCATTATCCATTCCCATCCACCTTCAATAATTTTCGTAATACGATTCATTTATATTGGTTATTTTTTTGATTTATCTGGATTATTCGTTGTATAACCGAACATTGAATGCATTTCTTGACAGTAAATTAAGCCATTTGCTAAACTGTCTAAAACTATCACCGAGAGGAGCTTTTTACTGTGCGGGAAGACAAATTCGTAAAAGAGGGTTTAACGTTTGATGACGTCCTGCTCATTCCGGCAAAATCGGAAGTTTTGCCAAGGGATGTAGACTTAAAAACGAAATTGAGCGATTCGGTTACCTTGAACATTCCTCTGATCAGTGCAGGAATGGATACCGTGACAGAGTCTGCACTTGCGATTGCCATGGCTCGCCAAGGTGGGATCGGAATTGTCCATAAAAATATGACCATTGAGCAGCAAGCGAGTGAGGTGGACCGCGTAAAACGCTCGGAAAGCGGCGTTATCACCAATCCATTCTCCTTGTCGCAGGATCATACCGTAGCAGACGCGGATGCGCTCATGGGCAAATACCGAATTTCTGGTGTGCCGATCGTAGACGATGACAAGCATTTGATCGGGATTTTGACCAACCGCGACCTCCGTTTCGTGCACGATTTCACAACCCCGATTCGTGATGTGATGACAAAGGATGGACTTGTGACGGCACCAGTCGGAACCACCTTGCAACAGGCTGAAGAAATCCTGCAAAAGCACAAGATTGAAAAGCTTCCATTGGTGGACGAGCATAACATCCTAAAGGGACTTATCACCATCAAGGATATCGAGAAAGCGATCCAGTACCCGAATGCCGCAAAAGATCCGCAGGGCCGCTTATTGTGCGGCGCGGCTGTAGGAGTTTCTGGCGATACATTCGAGCGTGCAGCGGCTCTGGTGAAGTCTGGTGTGGATGTGCTCGTAGTAGATACGGCCCATGGCCACTCCAAAGGCGTAATTGAAACGGTAAAAGAAATTCGAAAAGCATATCCTACCCTTACCATCGTCGCAGGAAACGTGGCTACTGGCGAGGCGACTCGCGAATTGATTGAAGCAGGTGCTTCCGTAGTTAAAGTAGGGATTGGACCAGGCTCGATTTGCACGACCCGTGTCGTCGCAGGTATCGGGGTGCCGCAGATTACAGCGATCTACGATTGTGCCCGAGTAGCGCGGGAATACAATATTCCAATTATTGCCGACGGGGGCATTAAATACTCCGGTGATTTGCCAAAAGCCATCGGCGCAGGCGCTTCTGCGATCATGATCGGTAGCCTGTTCGCTGGAACGGAAGAAAGCCCAGGGGAATTTGAAATTTACCAAGGCCGTCGCTTCAAGGTTTATCGCGGTATGGGTTCCATCGGTGCGATGAAAGCGGGAAGCAAAGATCGGTATTTCCAGGAAAATGAACAAAAGCTGGTTCCAGAAGGCATCGAAGGCCGTGTTCCTTACAAAGGCCCATTGGCAGACGTCACGTTCCAAATGATCGGCGGTCTGCGTGCCGGAATGGGGTATTGCGGAGCGAAAACCATCAACGATTTGATCGAAAATGCTCAGTTCGTTCGAATCACAGGCGCTGGCTTGCGTGAGAGCCATCCACATGACGTGCAAATCACGAAAGAGGCTCCAAACTACTCAATTTCCTAGGAAACAATATAGTTCAGAGGACCTAAAACCCCCTTTCCTTCTAGTGAAAGGGGGTTTTTTCTAAGGTTTGCCATGAATTACAGTCCGAAACAAGCTTCAAGCCTGCCTATAAACTATGGTAAACTGAAAATGGTGTGTGCGCTTAGCAGGAAGACTAGTATCGACAGAAATGGGAGAGTGAGAGAATCTAATGAAACGAAAGACATGGACAAAGCGTTTGACAGGTCTGTTCCTTTCTGTCGCTGTATTCGCTACAGCAATGGGAGGAGCTGCGACAAAGGCCAATGCAGCACCTGCAGCCGATCTACAACTGGCAGCCAAATCTGCCATTCTCTTAGAAGCATCAACAGGTAAAATCCTGTATAGCGTCAATCCTGACGTTCCACTGCCACCTGCCAGCATGAGTAAAATGATGTCGGAGTACCTGGTGCAAGAGGCGGTTAAGCAAAAGAAAATCAAATGGGACGAGCAAGTACCCGTGAGTGAATACGCGTTTTATGTGGCGAAAATTTCTGACGCATCTGGCGTTTATCTGAACGCTGGGGAATCGTTTACCGTACGTGAACTGTACCAGGCAATGGCTGTTGTTTCAGCAAACGATGCTACGGTTCTGTTGGCAGAAAAAGTAGCCGGCAGCGAGCCAAACTTTGTGCAAATGATGAACAAAAAAGCAAAAGAATTGGGAATGACCAATACGTCTTTTGTAACATCTACGGGTCTGCCCGCAAATGAACTGGGTCCATACTCCGTTCAAACCGATCAAGTGGAAAACCTGATGTCTGCTCGTGACTCCGCGATCTTGGCCCGTGCCTTGATTCGTGATTTCCCGGAAGCGGTAGAGGTATCCAAAATCCCTCGCTTTACGTTCCGTGCAGGGAAACCGGATGAGTTGAAAAAAGCAAACTACAACTGGATGCTGCCTGACCTGAATAACTACTATCCAGGAGCAGACGGTCTGAAAACAGGATATACCCAAGCGGCAGGATACTGCTTCACTGGTACGGCTACACGGGACAACATGCGCCTGATTTCCGTTGTGATGGGTACCGGCAGTGAAACCAAACGCTTTGTAGAAACCAAAAAGCTGTTTGACTATGGCTTTAGCAACTTCAAACTGACAAAGCAAATGGACAAAGGAGCGGCAATCAAAGGCTTCGAGACTGCGCCGGTGAAAAACGGTGTGGAGCTGGAGGTCAGCGCTCAGGCAGGCAGTGAGGTAAACGTGCTGACCAAAATTGGTTCGGAAGCAAAATTCACCCCGACCGTAACCTTCCAAGAGCTGACCGCACCCATCAAGCAAGGCCAAATAATCGGTAAGCTTGTCTTGAAAGAAGAAGGTGCCAAGGACAGCGATTATTTGCAGGCAGAAGATGCAGCAAAATCCGGAATTGACGTCGTGGCTAGCCAGGAAGTCGAAGAAGGCAGCTGGATTCGACTGTTCTTCCGGAGCATCATTCAGTTCTTCAGCAACCTGTTTAGCAGCGCAACAGGCAAGTAAAATAGAACCAGTCCCCATCTCCATGCGAGGTGGGGATTTTTTTGCATTTTTATGGCTGTGAGAAATAAGGGTTGTTTTTTTCAGTATGTTTCGTTTACAATGACCTTATCAACGAACCATAACACCACAGAACAGTTCGACATCTAACTTCATGATATAGGGGGAAACGAAATGGTACAGGTAGGAACATCCCGCGTGAAAAAAGGTATGGCTGAAATGCAAAAAGGCGGCGTCATCATGGACGTGATCAATGCTGAGCAAGCGAAAATTGCCGAGGCTGCTGGTGCGGTGGCAGTCATGGCACTGGAGCGCGTGCCTTCTGACATTCGTGCAGCAGGCGGCGTAGCGCGTATGGCTGATCTGGGCATCGTAGAGGAAGTATTGAACGCTGTATCGATTCCTGTTATGGCAAAAGCGCGTATCGGTCATTTCGTGGAAGCGCGTGTTCTGGAATCCATGGGGGTAGATTACCTCGATGAGAGCGAAGTACTGACTCCTGCGGATGATTTGTACCATATCAATAAAAAAGAGTTCACTGTACCGTTCGTATGTGGTGCGCGTGATCTGGGTGAAGCACTGCGCCGTATCGGCGAAGGCGCATCCATGATCCGCACAAAAGGGGAGCCAGGGACCGGAAACATTGTGGAAGCAGTTCGTCATATGCGCACAATGATGGCTCAAATTCGCAAGGTTCAGGCGATGTCTTACGACGAATTGATGGCGGAAGCAAAAAATCTGGGTGCTCCTTACGAGCTGCTGGAACAAGTACACAAGACAGGCAAGCTGCCAGTCGTTAACTTCGCAGCAGGCGGGGTAGCGACTCCTGCAGATGCGGCTCTGATGATGCAGCTTGGTTCCGACGGCGTGTTCGTAGGGTCCGGTATCTTCAAATCCGAAAATCCGGAGAAATTTGCTCGCGCGATTGTGGAAGCAACCACTCACTATGATGATTACGAGCTGATCGCTCGCGTATCCAAAGGATTGGGCAGCGCCATGACAGGCATTGAAATCTCCAAAATTCGTGAAGCGGACCGTATGCAAGACCGCGGCTGGTAAGGTGAACGCTATGAAAATCGGTGTATTGGCCCTTCAGGGTGCAGTAGCGGAACACGTTCGAATGCTGGAGGAGGCAGGGGCAACAGCTGTTTCCGTGAAGAAAGTGGAAGAGCTGGATGACCTGGACGGCTTGGTCATTCCGGGCGGAGAAAGCACGACGATCAGCAAGCTCATGCACAAATACGGGTTCATGGAAGCGGTACGCGATTTTGGGAAAGCGAAAAAACCGATCTTTGGCACTTGCGCAGGGGCGATCCTGCTGGCGAATCGGATCAACGGCCAAGAGGATGTTCACCTCGGTTTGATGGACATCAAGGTCGAACGAAATGCTTTTGGCCGTCAGAAGGAAAGCTTTGAAGTCGAAATGCCGATTGCGGGTGTCGCTGCTGATTATCCGGCTGTTTTCATCCGAGCTCCTTATATCATGGAGGTAGGGGAAAACGGTCAGGTACTCGCGAAGTACGAGGACAAAATCGTAGTCGCAAGAGATGGCCATTACTTGGCCGCCGCGTTCCATCCTGAATTGACAGAAGACAATCGCTTGCACCGGTACTTCCTCGATATGGTGAAGGAGTATCGCAGCTAATTCATCTGTTAGCGAAAACAGGACCTGCATCGAAATGGTGCGGGTCTTTCTTGTAGAGTCCCCTCTTGGAAAAAACGGGTAACTGCCAGACAGCCGCCCTTTACACAGGTATAGAACCTGTAGTACAGTAAACAATAGAATCATGAGTGAATGAGAGAATGCGATGATGAGAACAAGTACTTCGTAAGTGCCTGGCTTAGAGAGTCGGTGGATGGTGCAAACCGAACCGGTGTACGAAGGAATCCATCTCGGAGTGGCAAAGGATCAACTTTGTCCGGCACCGTCCCGTTATGACGGAAGAGTGGACCGATGCGAGCAGTAAGACGCATTTGTCAACGAGGGTGGCAACGCGGGTATACAACACTCGTCCCTTACCAGGGGACGGGTGTTTTTTATTTTCGAAAATCGATTCGGAGGGGTTCTCACATGTTGGACGTAAAAGTACTGCGCCAGGACCTGGAGGAAGTAAGACGCCGCTTGGAACATCGGAATGAAGATATTTCGGCGCTGGATCAATTTGCAGAAGTAGATGAAAAAAGACGCCAGGTGATTCAAGAAGCCGATGCGTTGAAAAACAAGCGCAACAATGTATCCGAGCAAGTAGCGGTGATGAAGCGCAACAAGGAAAATGCCGATCATCTGATCGCGGAAATGAAAGAAGTAAACGAGCGCATCAAAGTGCTCGATGAGGAATTGCGTCAGCTGGATGAGCAACAGGAAATGATTTTGCTCAGCTTGCCTAACCTCCCGCACGAAAGCACTCCGATCGGGACATCGGAAGACGACAATGTGGTTGCCTGGACATGGGGTGAGCCTCGCAGCTTCGAGTTTGAGGCAAAACCACACTGGGATCTCGCCAGCCAAGCCGGTATCCTCGATTTTGAAACAGCGGCAAAGGTAACAGGAAGCCGATTCGTGTTCTACAAAGGTTTGGGTGCTCGTCTGGAGCGCGCTTTGATGAACTTCATGATGGATCTGCATGCCAACGAGCACGGCTATGAAGAAGTGATCCCGCCATATATCGTCAACCGTACGAGCATGACAGGAACCGGTCAATTGCCGAAGTTTGAAGAAGACGCGTTTAAACTGGAAGGACCTGATTACTTCCTGATTCCGACCGCTGAGGTGCCAGTGACCAACATGCACCGCGACGAAATCATGGACGGAGCAGACCTCCCTCGTTATTATGCGGCATTCAGTGCTTGTTTCCGCTCGGAGGCAGGTTCGGCAGGTCGTGATACACGCGGGTTGATTCGCCAGCACCAATTTAACAAAGTCGAGCTCGTGAAATTCGCCAAGCCGGAAGATTCGTATGATGAGCTGGATAAACTGGTGAAAAATGCAGAGAAAGTCTTGCAGCTCTTGGGCTTGCCGTACCGTGTCCTGAGCATGTGCACTGGCGATCTGGGCTTTACAGCTGCCAAAAAATTTGACCTCGAAGTATGGATTCCGAGCAACAACACGTATCGCGAAATCTCGTCGTGCTCGAACTTCGAAGACTTCCAGGCTCGTCGTGCAAACATTCGCTTCCGCCGCGATACCAAATCGAAGCCTGAATTCGTGCATACTCTGAATGGATCGGGCCTTGCGATTGGCCGTACCGTTGCTGCGATCTTGGAAAATTACCAAGAAGCAGACGGAACGATCATCATTCCAGATGTGCTGCGTCCGTATATGGGCGGAGTGGAAAAAATCTCTCCGAAATAAGAAGTGAATTTGACGTGCAGAACAGCTCTTGATCCATCGGGATTAGGGCTGTTTTTGTGTTGTAATACAGAAGGAAAAATTTAAAAATTGTGTGTTGCACTGTACCAATCCCTGTTATATAATAAAAACAAATCTTAAGAATATTGTTTTAATACAGAATGTGGAGGGAATGGAATATGGACTGCTACCGTTGCGAGGGAAACGGCGAACAAAGTTGCACAAGATGTGGAGGAGTAGGTCACGATGAAAATGGGGCGGCTTGCCACTATTGTCTGGGCGATGGGCATGTCACCTGCAGCCATTGCAGCGGAAGCGGGTATCAGGAGTAACACCATTTTTTTTGCACCTTCTGTACTATAATACAAAGTTAATTATGAATCTGTATCATAATAACGTTTCTCTGATGGAGGAGGAGCTATCTTGACCACGATTCCGACTAATCCTTACCCCCTGGAGCTCGGCATTACAGGAGAATGGCATGACGGCTATCGCGACATTCTCACGCCGGAAGCCATCCAGTTCATCACCCGGCTGGAAAAGACGTTTGGAGACAGAAGACAGCGATTGCTTGCGCAAAGACAGGAGCGGCAACTGAGAATCGATGCGGGAGAGCTGCCAGATTTTCTGCCAGAGACGGCGGAGATTCGAAAAGGAGATTGGACAGTAGCTCCACTGCCAGCCGATTTGATGGATCGGCGTGTAGAAATTACTGGGCCAGCCGGTGACAGGAAAATGGTCATCAATGCCTTGAACTCTGGAGCGCGCCTCTTCATGGCAGATTTCGAAGATGCGAACTCTCCGACTTGGGAAAATACGATTCAAGGCCAAATCAACATGAAGGATGCGGTACGCCGCAATATCTCCTACACTAGTCCGGAGGGAAAACGGTACGCGCTGAATGAAAAGACAGCTGTGCTCATCGTTCGCCCACGCGGCTGGCATTTGGAAGAGAAGCATATCACCCTTGATAACAAGCCGATCTCAGGCAGCCTGCTGGATTTCGGACTCTACTTTTACCACAATGTTCAGGCGCTGATGGCCAACGACACGGCACCCTATTTCTATCTACCCAAGCTGGAAAGCCATTTGGAAGCCCGCCTCTGGAATGATGTGTTCCTGTTCGCTCAGGATGAGCTCCATATCCCGCGTGGCACGATCCGGGCAACTGTACTCATCGAAACCATATTGGCAGCCTTTGAAATGGACGAAATTTTGTACGAGCTGCGTGAGCACAGCGCTGGTCTCAACTGTGGTCGATGGGATTATATCTTTAGCTACATTAAAAAGCTTCGTAATCAGCCTGAAGTAATAACACCTGACCGTGCACAGGTCACGATGACAGTACCGTTTATGAAGGCGTACACTTCGTTGGCTGTGAAAACGTGCCATAAACGTCAAGCGCCATGCATCGGCGGGATGGCTGCACAGATCCCGGTCAAGAACGACCCAGTCAAAAATGAAGAAGCGATCGCCAAAGTACGAGCAGATAAAGAGCGGGAGGCGTACGACGGACACGATGGAACGTGGGTAGCTCACCCTGGCCTGGTTCCCGTTGCCATGGAAGTGTTTAATCGTCTGATGAGAGAGCCCAACCAGATCTGGTACAAACGGGAGGACGTACAAGTGACGGCCAGCGATTTGTTGGCTGTACCAACAGGTGTCATCACAGAGGAAGGCGTCCGCACGAATATCAGTGTCGGTATCCAATACGTCGAGGCATGGCTTCGCGGCTTTGGCGCTGTTCCCATCCATAATCTGATGGAAGACGCAGCGACTGCCGAAATTTCTCGGGCACAGGTCTGGCAGTGGATCCGTCATCCACAGGGAGTGTTGCAGGATGGACGCAAAGTCACAGAGGGATTGGTGAAACAGTGGCTGACGGAGGAGCTGCAAGCGTTGAAAACAGCTATGGGACAGGAGCGTTACGAGGAAAGCAAGTTTCCGTTGGCGGGTCAGCTCTTTCTGCGGCTGGTCACGGAGGATGAATTCGAGGACTTCCTGACGGTTCCCGGCTACAACTATCTTTCCTAGGCTTAGGCATTTCTACTTTTTCATAAAAAATAAAAGTGAGTGGGGGAAATGAAAATGGGCACAAACAACCAAAAGCAAGAAGCGATTCAACAGGTGGAGCAAAGCTGGAAATCCGAGCGTTTCCAAGGAATTACCCGTACTTATACCGCAGAGGATGTAGTTCGTCTGCGGGGATCTGTCCAAATCGAACATACTTTGGCTCGAATGGGTGCAGAACGACTGTGGAATTTACTCCATACCGAGCATCACGTCAAGGCACTGGGTGCTTTGACCGGGAATCAGGCGATTCAACAAGTAAAAGCGGGGCTGAAGGCGATTTATCTGAGCGGCTGGCAGGTAGCCGCTGACGCCAACCTCTCTGGACAAATGTATCCGGACCAAAGCCTCTACCCTGCAAACAGCGTTCCTCATGTAGTGAAGCGCATCAACCAGGCGCTCCAGCGCGCAGATCAGATCGATCAATCCGAAGGGGGTACCGACACGCATTGGTTCGCACCGATCGTAGCGGATGCGGAAGCTGGCTTCGGAGGTCCATTGAATGTATTCGAGCTGATGAAAGGCATGATTGAGGCGGGAGCAGCAGGGGTTCACTTTGAGGATCAGCTCGCGTCTGAGAAAAAATGCGGCCACATGGGCGGAAAGGTGCTCATCCCGACACAGGCGGCTGTTCGCAATCTGATTTCCGCCCGACTCGCAGCCGATGTAATGGGAGTACCGACGATTATCGTGGCTCGCACGGATGCCAACGGTGCTTTCCTCATCACGAGTGACATCGATGAGCAGGATCAGCCATTCTTGACCGGTGAGCGCACTCCAGAAGGTTTCTTCCGACTGCGTGGCGGCCTGGATGCAGCCATTGCCCGCGGCCTCGCGTATGCACCGTATGCAGACCTGATCTGGTGCGAAACGTCTGAGCCGAATCTGGAAGAAGCACGTCGCTTTGCAGAGGCCATCCATGAAAAATTCCCTGGAAAGCTGCTTGCTTACAACTGCTCGCCATCCTTTAACTGGAAGAAAAAGCTGGATGAAGAGTCGATTGCACGCTTCCAGGATGAGCTGGGCGAGATGGGCTACAAGTTCCAGTTCGTGACTTTGGCCGGTTTCCATTCTCTGAACTACGGCATGTTTGAACTGGCGAGAGGCTATCGTGATCGCGGCATGGCTGCTTATTCTGAGCTGCAGCAAGCGGAGTTCGGCAGCGAGATCCATGGCTATACGGCCACTCGCCACCAGCGCGAGGTAGGTACCGGTTACTTTGATGAAATCGCTCAAGTCATCGCAGGGGGAACATCCTCTACGACTGCACTTAGCGGATCTACCGAGGAAGAACAGTTCGCTCATCAGTGATGGGTCAACACGATAGAAGCGACAAAGGACTAGGAGATAGGCTCCTAGTCCTTCTCGTATTTCTGCTCGCGGGGCCTGTTTGTTTGCCAAAAAGAGGGGAACGGCATATAATAAAGGATGTAGCGGGCAGCAGATGTACGGTGCTGGCCCCGATTGTCTCCATGTCCCCGTAGCTCAGCAGGATAGAGCGTCAGTTTCCTAAACTGTAGGTCGGAGGTTCGAATCCTCTCGGGGACGCCATACAGCTTCAAAACCTTTATACGACGCGGCTCTCTGGATATCGGAGAGCCGTGTTTTCATTTATCATGGAAGCAACCAGTTTAGACCATGTAGACCACTACCCCTCCCCAAAATATACAGGAGGGAAACAAATGGACAGACGCAAAGGCAAAACTTTGGTACGTAAGCGGCCCAGTGTAGACTTACATGGTCAAGATTATACGCTAGACCAACTGTTTGAGCGATTCTACAGCTTCAAAACGTCCCAAGGGCTTCGTGATCGTACACTGAGTGAACACCAGAAGCTGTATACCTACTTTCGTGGCTGGCTACAACAAAAAATCCCCAATCCGAAGGTTGGGGACATTTCACGGGATACTGTACAGGCATACATTACCTACATGGCGCAGGAGCGTGTACAATTCGTTTAATAATAGAATAGAACTTTCAATACCAATTTACCAATGCCAATGCTTCTCTAACACGCTATAATAGTTTAAGGAGTTGATACAATGAGAACTATTACTTTTGCAGATCTATGTGCAGGCATAGGTGGATTTCGCTATGGTTTGGAGAAAATCGGATGGAAATGTGTTTATTCTTGTGAAGTTGACGACAACTGTGAAGCAACATATAAATTAAACTATAAAGATGCATTTAATAAAAAGGATATTGCAGACATCAATCCGCTAGAATTATACGGTGTGGATGTCTTTTGCTCTGGTTTTCCATGCCAGCCATTCTCAATAGCAGGAAAACAGCTTGGATTTGAGGATCCAAGGGGCGAAGTATTCAATCATATTCTTAGGCTTGTTGATGGAGCAAGGCCCGCTGTTGTTTTCCTCGAAAATGTAGCAAATTTAGTTAGGCACAATAATGGTGAGACATTCTCTTTGATGGTAAACTCCTTAAAAGATCTAAATTACAACGTATTTTATAAAATACTGGATAGCTCTTATTTCGGAGTTCCTCAAAGGCGTTCTAGAGTATATATCGTAGCTTTTAGAAATGATTGTAATATTAATGATTTTATTTTTACAGAAAAAAGAACAGAGGAAACTCATTTTAGAAGATTTATTAAGCATGGAGACAATTCCATACCTATAACAAGTAAATGGCAAGAATATATCGATTTGTATACTGGGAATATTACAATCAACGAAATGAGTTTTAACGTACCAAAAACTCGCCAGACTCTCGAACGAATTAGTCCTAAGGCAAATTTAAATGATTGTATATTTCAGATACGATCTAGTGGAATTAGGGCTATATCGCTGGACGAACCACTTCCCACTTTTGCTGTAAGCCATAGTGGAGGGGGAGCCATGATTCCTGTTTACAGTGGAGAACGGAGACACATAAATATTACTGAAATGAAAAGAATTATGGGGTTTCCCGATAATTTTAAATTTAATGTGTCTCGAACCCACGTTGTAAAACAATTAGCCAATGCTGTGTGTCCACCAGTAATTGAATCGATAGGCTTAGATATTAGAAACAAACTTATTCAGGAATCTTTATCTTCTGCGATATAATCTATCCGAAATATCTTCATTAGTTGGTGAAATTACAGTGTGTGATTCCGGTTTAACTAGTGCGCAGTTAGGATCACATGTTTCAAGATGACACAGATTACAAATTTGCCATTTATACTTATTACAGGAAAAACATAAAGCTTGATAATTATCTAAATTACTATCTCCACCTTTTTCAACCGGTATTCTATGGTCAAAAACTTGTCTTACTCTATCCTTTGCAAAGGTAGAGATAGTAATACTTTTTTTCTCCAATAATCTAGACCCGCAGAAGTTACAAAGTCCCTCCTGCCTTTTTGAGATTTCTTCCTTTTCTTGCTTTTTTGGTGCCGTTCTAAATGCTTTTTTTACGGCCGTGAATAACTTTTCATGATCATCTACTTTTAATACATACTGTTGATTTCCCTTTAATTTTTCTTCTGCAGGATGAATCCAGCTAAAGCCTTCTTCGTTCCATAATTCGCTAAAGGGTTTATTTGCGTCAGCATACCCATCTAATATCCATTCTTCTGGACATTTGTTTGCCAAGATAGACTTTACTTCCTGTATTCTTATAGAGCCTCTGGCTAAGTCTGCCTCAGATGACGCCCCATATTTTATCAACATAAGTAAAGAAATAATTGTTCTTCTTTTTGTTAACCAAATAATTCTCCCATCATCAAAAACTATTTCAAATCCCCTGTCGTCATCTTTTTCCCTAATTTCTATAATGTCTTCGACTCTTAACATATTAACCTCCAAGTATAGGAAAACATGATTAAATTATCCTATAGTTAGAAGTCCTTTTCTACTAGTAAATTAGAAAGATTTAATAAATAGCTGTTTGTTAGTAATAGTAGGATGCTTATCTGAATATCAAACCACCCATGTTTGTACATTATTACTCTTTTTAAATAGCAAAAGGGTTGCCTTAAAAAGTACTAGGCAACCCCATTTTTATCTATTTAATCTTTTTAGTGGACTAAATTTATTATGCTGTATTTTTACATCCTCGCTGTACATCTGTACGTATTTTCGTACCATATCCATTGTCGAATGACCCAAGATGTTTTGCAGGGAGAATGGGTCACCGCCGTTCAAAATGTAATATTTAGCGAAGGTATGACGAAATGTGTGTGGAGAAACACGTATTCCGGAAATCTTGCCCTTCATTGCATACTGTTTTAGGCGACGGCTAAAGATGTTTGGGGTAAGCGGATCACCAAACGCTGTCAAAAAGATGTATTCAGGCAGACCGGAGTAAAAAAAAGTGTCCATTTTCCTGTTGAAGTTGTTTGAGTAACTTTGCCGTCTCCTGAGAGATCGGTACCTGTCGGAGCTTCCGGTTTTTTGTGACTTTACCCGACAATGTAATCAAACGGGTATTACAATCCACCATTTCATTCGTGATACTGAGTGCCTCACTAATGCGTAGCCCTGTATCCAGTAGAAGCGTCATCAACGTGTGATCACGGAAGCCAGCATATGTTTTTTTGTTGCAAGCTTTTAAGAGCTTTTGCACCTGCTGCTCTGTAAATGCTCCAATTTCATCCTCATCAGTCTTGAATAATCTGATATCGGCAATAGGATTCTCTTCAAAATATCCGTTGTCATAGCCGTATTTGAGGAAACACTTCAGCGCACGTACCCGGATATTGATTGTCATTGGGTTTAGTCCCACTTTGGTCTCGGGGGCGTACTTAGCTGGGTTAAACGTATGTCCTTCGAATTGTACACGCTCCTGCGCCATGTAGGTAATGTATGCCTGTACAGTATCCCGTGAAATGTCCCCAACCTTCGGATTGGGGATTTTTTGTTGTAGCCAGCCACGAAAGTAGGTATACAGCTTCTGGTGTTCACTCAGTGTACGATCACGAAGCCCTTGGGACGTTTTGAAGCTGTAGAATCGCTCAAACAGTTGGTCTAGCGTATAATCTTGACCATGTAAGTCTACACTGGGCCGCTTACGTACCAAAGTTTTGCCTTTGCGTCTGTCCATTTGTTTCCCTCCTGTATATTTTGGGGAGGGGTAGTGGTCTACATGGTCTAAACTGGTTGCTTCCATGATAAATGAAAACACGGCTCTCCGATATCCAGAGAGCCGCGTCGTATAAAGGTTTTGAAGCTGTATGGCGTCCCCGAGAGGATTCGAACCTCCGACCTACAGTTTAGGAAACCACTACCCCTATTCAAAAATGTACAACTTGCTGATGTTACTTGTGGTAAGAGTCTTTTTCTGACGGTATCCCTCCCCACGTTAAACAGTACTTGGACTGCTTGCAGACAAATACAGCGGTCTACTCTGACCTACAGCGGTCTACCCCCAGTAAAACATTTGTTGAATTTTGGGGACAAGTATATGACCATATACAGCGGTCATTTTCCGCTCCCGGACCTCGTGAGTCTCACGTGTTCACTTGGAGGGCAAGTGTGGGGTCCGATTTGCATGGACTATACTCGGAAATCATGTAAATGCCTTGCTTTTGGCCGTGTATCCTACACGCTGTAGGTCTGCTGGTCCGGGTATAAAAATATACAGGGTGTAGGCGGGCAGCCAACGCTTGGGTGTAGTCTCACTCTCCTCACTTCCTCTCATAGGGGGTGAGAATGACCTAAAACCTTATGGGAACGGGAACGAGAATACTTCTTCTCACTTTCTCACTTATTAATTATTTCAAAACGAACATTTTGCCTTATGACTGTACTACCTTATTAAGATTACTGTATGTAAAAAACGATACATGGGAAAACGTGAGTGGTGAGAAGAGGGGCCACGCGGCCCTTACCGGTAAGGGATTCGTGGGCTTCTCACCCTAGTGAGAAGAATGAGAGAACTGGTGTTACAAAGCTCTGGACTACAGGCCACACGCTGTATATTGGCTACACTCAGGAACTCTGTACGTACACGGTCATTAGGTTGCGTTGTGTATGGCACGCAAACTGGGATGGTTTGTCCATCAGTTTACCTAATTAATTTTTGAACAGCATAAACTCTCTACAACAGATGGAGTTAATAGTTGAAAACTGGCTGCAACAAAAGGGGCAGTCTATGACTTTCTTTTCTTTGCCTAGTTTGCCACTTTTAATTAGTGATCGGATTTTATAAATCCACATGTTATAATTATCCAAAAAGGTGGTCAATACTAATGAGTTGCCCATATGTAAGCAGACAGACTATTAAGCCATCGGGACTAATGAGCAGTGAAGAATATGCGATTCTCTGTCGTAGTCAACAAAATCCTGGATTTCGATTGGAAAAGAGCTTTGCCATTGTCAATCATGTACGAAGCAGCCGTACGGTTGAAGGTAGTTTGGAGCATAGTAGAGACTATTGTTACGGTAATAAATATACAGAATGCCCTTTCTACCCAAGGAATACTCAACAAAATATTGCCATATCCCAAGTTGCTGTTGGTCTAAACTGCTGTAGTCAAATGCCTGCACAGTTTAGCTACTGTGGTATTTGCGGGAGAAGGATTCGATAAGATACGTTACATACTTAAATGACTCAACACTGGCCCTCTAAGTCGGAGTTGAGTCATTTTTGATGTTAAGAGTGACATGACCTGTTCACTTAATAAAATTTTTGGGTTGGGAGTGTCATCGATAGCAGCCCCGCCTGTACATTTACACACAACATTCACCGTTGTGCCTGTCTCCTGATCCCCCTAAGGCGCTACACGCAGCTTTTAAAACTCAACATTATCTCTTGGCATATACTCAACGGACTCACTGTATACCTACCATATTTGTCATGTAGATCTGAATATATATTTAGCGCATAGCTGTTAAACCGTGTTTAACAGCGTTTAACTGTTACTGCTAGGTTAAACTCGGTTTAACCAGCTTGTTTAACAATGTTTAACCGAGTTTAACGGATCTGTTAAACTCGGTTAACTGTGTGTTTGAAATCTTTCTCAATAAGGCATTATGCGCAGCCATACGAAGAAGTACGTAGTGGGGAAATTGTGTGCGTCGTTTTGAGGTGTTTTAATAAAAATATGGGGGTGAAACATATGGCCGAGAGATTCGTAAATACCAAAGAATTGTGTGAAACACTTCAGGTTAGCCGTAGAACCGTAGAACAAAGCCGTAAACTACACGGCTTACCTTTCTATAAGACAGGTGGAGGAACACCACGATATCTTTTAACGGAAGTTAAGGAATGGATGCGGAACAACGTGGCACGAAACGAAGAATAGACATGTGTGGGTGATAATAGTTATTTGCAAAGTACTGGGTATCAAAAAAAGCAAAAAATAATGCTTGATTAACATATTGGGCTTTGCTAGAATTCGAAATACCAAAAAGGTGCACGACTAGACATGATGTTACAGGTTTAGTCATGGAAGCAATAGGAAGCCATAAAAAAACGACAGGCTTCCCGGTACAAAAGTGTTGTGACAACTAAATAGACATTCTAGTTCTAACATTTTGTTAGTAGCCTAGGTCTATTTGTGTTGTGCGATTCACTTTTGTTATCGGGAGGCCTATTTTTATTTTCAGAGGAGGAAAATATGAGCTTTAATATCTATGAATCGAGTGAGTACAAGTCTCTTTTAGCACATAGGGAAGGTCGTAGCATCCCAGCACTCTCTCCTGTACAACCGAAAAACAGTCAGACTGGTAGTAAGGCAGTTTATAAACATCACCAACTCCCCGCCTTGTCGTTATCGGATGAACTCGCCGCGATTATTGTAGAAAAAACAACTCAAGTAGAACAGAAGGAAATTGTAGAGATTCAAGAAGATAGTTTACCGAATGCCGTAAAGCGCTTTGTACCAGGCTTTAACGTACATCCAAAAGCTGTTGTACCAGAAGACTATGCTTTGTCAAAACTGCCGGGAGAAGGTATTTGCAAGGTTAGCATTTGCAAAGACGGTACCCCACTCTCAACCCCGATCCTCGACAAGGCAATTGCGATTTCAGCTATTTACAGTGGTAAATTTGGTGGACCTAATGAGCAAGCTGTATTGGAATTTTATGAACCACACGATGGACAGGTGAAACAAATCATTGTTGACCGTGAAATTCTTAGCAAGCCTAGTTCGATCACTTCGTTGAATAATTATGGCTACAGTGTAACTCACACTGGTAGAAACTCAGAGGCTACAAAGTTGATCCAATACTTGAAAGATTACGAACGGGAAAATTATGACCGTATTCCACGTATTGATACCACCCATAAGCTGGGATGGTCGCCAACTATGGATGAGTTTTTACCATGTGTATCAGGAAAAATTCGAATTGTTCCTCGGGGAAAAGAAGAGAAAAACCTTTTAGAGAAAGGGTTTGTTGTACTTGGTACGGAATTGCAAAAGTACATTTCAACAATTCAACCGATATTGTTGGATAGTGTAGTCGCAACTTATATCTACGCTATGGCTTTTGCCTCACCGCTTTTAAAGATCCTTGGTGTACCCGGGTTTTCTGTAGAACTTGCAAGAAACTCAGGTTACGGGAAGTCTGTAGTGCAGAAATTGGCAATGGGTGCTTTCGGAAATCCAGATGTGTTAGTAAAACAGTGGAAAGCGACACCGTACGCTATCGAAACGTTCTTGGACTTTTCGGACAATTTACCAACAGCTTTAGAAGATGCCCAATTAAACAAGGATATCGATTTTATAACTGATGTATTCTACATGGTATTTAATGGAAACGGAAAAATTAGGGGTTCGCTACAGGGTAATCGGATTACACCCACTTTTTCGGGTATCTTGATCTCTTCAGCCGAAACTGAAAGCGAGAAACGTATAAATATTGACGGTATCAACCGTAGGCTAAACACACTAACGAAGAAGCCTTTTAAGGATAAAGCAACTGTAAAAAAATATGCACGTATACTTGAAAAACTTCATAAAGAGATTCATGGATTAGCGGGGAAGTATTGGATAGATTTCCTAATTTCCAATAAGGGGTATTGGGATGAATGGGAACAGTGCTACCAGGACGCCGTTCAAAAGCTTGATGATCTCTTGAAAAATGCTCCTTATAGTGAAGCTGATAAGGATATGATGGAAGAACAAAATCGACTCTTGGCAGTAGGTGTAGTTACTCTACAGCTAATGAATAAATGCTTCTCTTTCGGTATTGATGTAACTAAGACCATGAAGGAAATCATCGAGGCTGTTTACTCCTACATGGATGGAGCTAGTAAACCAATTGTAGCTTTGCGTATGATTGTAAACTATGCAATTACAAATGAAAAGTCACTATTTTCTGCTGAAACCAAGACAGGTCAGCAGTACGGAGTTATCCGGCCAGGCGAATATTTAGCCATTCAAGAGGAAACTGTGAAGTATTTGTTGGAAAAAGGCGGGTACAATCTTTCCGTTCTCGATTCGTGGAAAGAGTGGGGTATTCTTCAATTCGACTCAAACGGGAAAAAACCGCAAATCGAAATTGTTGTTGGCTTCGGAAAAAAGCAGAAAAAACGCTTACTGAAATTCGGTTGGACAAAACTTGAAGATTATATTGAACAAGGCTTTTATGATGTAGATGTTCTCGGAGATCCCCAAGCTAAGGTGGTAGAAGTCCTGAAACCTAATGGTAAGGGTAAAGTGTTTCGCATCGATTCTGAATCTGAATAAAGCAACTTATTTATAGAAATCTGGAAAGACTCTCTCTTTCGTCGTCTCTCGTCTCTAGGATATGAATGCAAGAGAGAGGGCTTTCTGATTTGCTGAGGAGGAAACACCGATGAATTCAACAGTAGCTGGAGTGTTCCACAAAATCCTTTTGGAAATGATAGTTTCTTCCAAGTGCATATGGATCTCTCCAAAGGATGGTTACCACTACGGTGCATATCGTGAAACTGATTGGAAAGCAGAAGTATTTATTTTAAAAACGTCCGAAACTACTTGGGAGATCGTAATCTGCATCTATCTCCCAGATGATGATACACAACAGGAAACATTCGTAGTAGACATCAATACAGTGTTTGAGACTCTTGAATGCTATTATGACCCAACCGGAAAAGGACAGCGCACTGTATACGTCCCGCTTAGTGATGAGTCCACTATTATTCAACGATTCCTAATGTTTGTTGCGGCTAATCGCTCCAGTAGTCCACACCCCATTTACTAAAACCAAGAAGGGTATCTCCCTTGTAGCTTAACCTACTTAGGGCAGCTAGAATAGCCGCCTGGTACCAAAGTGCAAAAGAAATACCTCGCGTTTGCTCGAAACAACATCTTAAATCTGGAGGAAATATTATGAGTCAAGCCCTCAACCCATTGGTAACTCAAGTCATGTCTGATATGGCGACGTCTCCAAAATGCACTTGGAAAACCTTCAAGACTGGTGAAAATACCGGATACTACGGAATTTATATCGAAACAGAATGGGATGCGGAAATCCAGT
Source organism: Brevibacillus choshinensis (assembly GCF_016811915.1). Lineage (NCBI taxonomy): Bacteria > Bacillati > Bacillota > Bacilli > Caryophanales > Paenibacillaceae > Brevibacillus > Brevibacillus choshinensis. The sequence continues at coordinate 49,838 of NZ_CP069127.1, forward strand.
TGTATAAGCGTTCAAATTGGTGGCAAATGGAAATCTTCTTTCATCACAAGGCTCAAAACTATTATGAACACTACATTGTGAATTTTAAACGGAATGGAAACATGGTAGATGCCTTCTCATTGAATGATTATAACTTTCTTAAGACATTGAAGAATAAAAAGCTGAAGGTATGCAACAACGATGAACTTCTTACCTACTTTGAACAGTTTTTACTTTTAACAAAAATGGGGGCTATTCCTGTACCAAAGCCTCAACCAAAGCCTCAACCGCCTCAGAAGAAAGTTGTATAATACAGATCGAGGCGCCGGTGGTAGTCGGCGCCCCTTATATATAAAAAGGTGGGGTGTTGTCAGAGGAAGCGGTGTAATTGATAAAGAAGTGACTCAAAATGTGTAAAATCTTTAATACTTAGGTGATTGATGAAACCACTGGGACCAATACTAATAACAAAAAATACAGGCTCCCACTCATCGTCTTTGGCGATAAAGCCTTCGATGTACACATGTTGTACACCGCCTATGCTCATGGTTTCACGTCGTGTGATTTGAAGATGAGTCAGGTTCAAAGCCTCCAGTAATTTATTGCAAAAATATTAAAACATCTCTAATTTCTTCCCGTCAATATACCTAGATCACCCCCATTTTGTCCAAGAGTATGAGTGTATTCATTCCCTCCTCAAGCGGTGCTTTATTCACGTTCAAACCGTAATGTTTATTAATCTTGTTCCATTGAAGAAGAGCCTTGATCTCCCAAGCCTCTATTTCAGTAATCTGTATTTCAATCTTTCTCTCCGTCACAGTGACAACAGTTCGAAGCTCCCCCTGGTCGATACAGGCATTAATTGGATAGTCGTCGCATTGCCCCATTTTAACAATTTGGTCTACAGCCAACAGTGACAGCGTTTTTAGTCTCTGGTTATCGAGCATTAGTCCCTCACCTGCTGTATCGTTAACATCGTTTTATCTCTTTCGGGGGTCGTGATGATGTACAGTTTCACGCCAGTGCCATTGTTATAGGCAGAATACAGGGCTTGGCCGCCCTCAAGCAGCGCTTTTTCGTTCAACTCCTTAATCGCTAGGTCAATATCTCCCCAGTCGCATTGGGCGTGCCGATTCAAACAAATCATCTGATCTTCTTCGGCTACGCACTTCTGCACCTGCTCGGCCACTAATATTTCTCCCATTAAAAATTTCGCCATAGGACACCTCCCTCACTCGATGCCCCAAGTTAAACATACTAAAATTGACTCCATCAATAAGTTATGTTCGTACCGGAGAATCTCTTACGAACAAAAGAAAGCACGTGCTAAAATTTTCATATTAACAAAAGCCGTCGTGTAGGAAGTAATCACGCCGGCATATTTGTATTTAAGAGGAGGGGATTTGATGCAAATGATAAGAAGAACAATTTTGATTAGCCTTATAATTAATTTATTAATAATGCCTATAGGAAATATATCTCTTACGATAAAAAACCCATTTACAAATCGAACTTACAACGTAGTGATTTTAAAATGAGGGAACAAACGTTTGTGATATAAAACACATAAATTTAGTCTGTTGGGATACAGATTTTTTTAGTTACTCACAATATCATACTTATAAGTTGAATGCCATTGCCTAAGATGTAGAGGCCCTAGATTTTCACCGGACATTTGTTGTAATACATCTAAGTTCAGAATATAAATCAGCTTTTGGTTAATAGATATTACTTTTTCTTTTTGTAGCTCCTGCAAAACACGTGCGGCAGACTCCCGATTGATACCAATCATATTAGAAAAATGGCTTTGAGTAATCTTCCAGTTGATCAGATATCCTTCATTGGTTTTCACACCAAAATTTGAGTGTAAGTCTAAAAGTAAATTAACTACTCGAATACGGCTGTCAAGAAAGGCAAGGTATTCTAATTTTCGATCAGCTTGTGCTAACCGTTCACTGACTACATAAAACAATTTACGTAAAATATCGGGGTAAATTTTAATAAGTTCTTCTAAAGCCGCCTTCCTTATCATCCATACTTTGGAATTCTCAATAGCTGCCACTGAAGCCAAACGACGATTATCATGGTGTATGACTTCGAGTTCACCAATTGTCTCCCCGGGGAATTGGTGTCCGAAGATAATTTGTTTACTGTCGTCTTCTCGATAAATCTTTAATACCCCGGATTTAATAATATACATCTCATCCCCGGGATCATTTTGGAAAAATATAACCTGATTTTTTTGAAATTTCCGCTCGGTGAATAAAGACGCTACATATGCCGTATCTGATACATTAATACCCTTGAATAGAGCAGAGTCAAAAACGGATTGAATCACAATATACACCCTTATATAACCAGTTTTAGTTGATTATACCACGCTAGGTTTCCCACTGGATACGATACAGATTTTAAAGCTGCAAAAATCCCACTGTCGTTTTTTCAGGGTGCTGTAATTCAAATTTATCATGTCTTGACAAAATAAAGGAGTGTGCAAAAATGTCGAAATTTAAAACCGCAACCTTTGTTTCAGGCTTAATTTTAGGTATTGGAATATCTGTTGGGAGTGTTGCACTTGCAGCATCAACGAACGTCACTTTACTTCCGGTTAAATTTATCGTCAATAAAGTTGATAAGACACCTTTGAACGGTCAGTTCATTGATAATGGCATAAAAGTTCCCGCATCAATTGTATATAACGGTACAGTTTATGCACCTGTAAAAATGGTGACTTCTATGCTTGGATATTCAACGAATTGGGATGCAAAAAACAAATCGCTATTAATCGGGGACACCAGTTCCGGTTTATTGCTTTCGGATCAAAATCCTATTCAAACCGAGGGCGGTGTAAAATCAAACAATATAATGTCTATTGGTAAACAAGAATTTAATAAAGGTTTTTTGTTCGCGGATAATAAAGCAAGTGTAGTGTACAATCTCGATGGTCAGTACTCTACTTTAAAATTCCAATTTGGGATAGATGACAGTAAGACTTACCCACGGCCTGGAACATTAAAGGTAATTGGTGATGGCAAAGAACTTTGGCAAAGTCCGGTATTGATAGGTACACCTGCTCAAGAAACTAAAATAAATATTAGTGGAGTTTTACACCTTGAGATCAGGATGGAGTGTAAAGACAGCCTTGGCACAAGAATAAGTGTAGTAAACCCATTAGTTACAAAGTAAGCCTGAATTTAAATTTACCTTCTTTTGATACTATTTTAATTAATTGAATTTTTCCTTAGCTAAATCGCATAACTATAGTTCATTGATTTTTAAGGGGGAGAATGATGGGAATATTACGACCGATACTTATCTTTGCATTATTGTTTTGTTTTATTAGTCAAGCTGCTTTAGCCCAAGGTGCCATCCCGCAGGATGCGAAATATAATTCTGATGCAGTTTGGGCTTTAAACTTGAAAATAATTAAGCCGTACCCAGATGGAAGGTTCTATCCAGACAAGCCCGTCTCTGAGGCAGAATTTCTAGATATGCTTTTCAATTACTATAAGGTTAAGCTGCCTACTAACGCTAACTCAGCTTCATATGCGCACGCTTCAACACTCAAATGGCCAATTTTCTCCAATACTGAAGCACGCAAGAAACCAATGACACGTGAGCATGCAGCTGAACTATTATCCGCTTCTCTAGGTGTAAATTATCGCGCTGAAGATGCCGTATACTATTTATTTTACAATCGCTTTATTAATTACACAGACAAACCTACTTTGGCGTCATTTAAGGCTAAGTCCATACTAACTCGTGTTGATGCAGTTCATTTTATTAGAATGCTTGAGATTAGAGGAAATTTAACAATCAAGCCCATTCACGATTCCCCATCAATGCCAAAAATCGGCATAAATGATGAAGCCCTATTAAAACCTATTAAAGGTAGCATACTTCTCTCGGCTGATCGTGCTTCACAACCCTCTGTGGACTCTTTTGTAAAGAACCTTAAAATAATGGGGAATACATTAACTGGAACTATTCCAAATATACCCGTTGGCTATTCTTACAGCATAATTTATCGTAGTGGACATAAATGGGGCGTAGGAGATAAAGCGATTAAAGGATTAAATCCTGGTCAAACGTTTTCTGTTGATATCTCAAAGCGTGGTGAAAAAGCTGGAATAGACCTTTTCCTAGATATTGAACGAGAAGGAATGAATGGGGTTTATGTAGATATTCCATCGCTTCAAGCCGATTATGTTGCGGAACGTGCGATTGACCGTCCCTTTGAAATCTCTATTCCGCCTGCGGAGAAACCAAAACTAAAGCTGCCACCATATGAGTTTATCATGTACGCGACTCAGAGATTTGGGTTCAATTCAAAATATGACGGCAAAAACTTTTCTACAAAAGCACCAGAAAAATTTGAGACGCCAGATAACAGTACTTATTCTGTATTAATACAAAATGGAGTAAATGACAAAAAAGGATTAGACTTAGGGTCTTTATTGCCGGGACAATCTCTAATAATTGATATATCGAACTATCAGCAAGATGTATCTGTATTTTTGCTTGTTTATCAAAATGGCTCTCTTGCCAGATATGCTGAACTAAAGCCAAAACTAAAGCAACAACAATTTACGATCTCCTTACCACCCCTGCCTATATTTAATAATTGAACAAATCGAGTAAGCAATTTCCAAGCAACTCTGTAGTCAGCTAGTGTCTACAGGGTTGTTTTTGTTTATCTATTAAATGTTCTATTCTGCGTACCATGCACAACGCAACCTAATGACCGTGTACGTACAGAGTTCCTGAGTGTAGCCAATATACAGCGTGTGGCCTGTAGTCCAGAGCTTTGTAACACCAGTTCTCTCATTCTTCTCACTAGGGTGAGAAGCCCACGAATCCCTTACCGGTAAGGGCCGCGTGGCCCCTCTTCTCACCACTCACGTTTTCCCATGTATCGTTTTTTACATACAGTAATCTTAATAAGGTAGTACAGTCATAAGGCAAAATGTTCGTTTTGAAATAATTAATAAGTGAGAAAGTGAGAAGAAGTATTCTCGTTCCCGTTCCCATAAGGTTTTAGGTCATTCTCACCCCCTATGAGAGGAAGTGAGGAGAGTGAGACTACACCCAAGCGTTGGCTGCCCGCCTACACCCTGTATATTTTTATACCCGGACCAGCAGACCTACAGCGTGTAGGATACACGGCCAAAAGCAAGGCATTTACATGATTTCCGAGTATAGTCCATGCAAATCGGACCCCACACTTGCCCTCCAAGTGAACACGTGAGACTCACGAGGTCCGGGAGCGGAAAATGACCGCTGTATATGGTCATATACTTGTCCCCAAAATTCAACAAATGTTTTACTGGGGTAGACCGCTGTAGGTCAGAGTAGACCGCTGTATTTGTCTGCAAGCAGTCCAAGTACTGTTTAACGTGGGAGGGATACCGTCAGAAAAAGACTCTTACCACAAGTAACATCAGCAAGTTGTACATTTTTGAATAGGGGTAGTGGTTTCCTAAACTGTAGGTCGGAGGTTCGAATCCTCTCGGGACGCCATCGAAAAACCGCGTGATTGCGCGGTTTTTTTTATTTGATCCGTAGAGGAGCGACGATTCCTCAGGAAAAGATCACGTGCAGCATAAGGTCTGCTGTCAAGTGGGCGATCATGGCATATTCCAGCCCCTTTTTCCAATAGAGCCAGCCAAACAGGAGCCCACCCAAAGAGTTCAAGACAATCCCGCGTAGAACAATCATCGGGGACAACTCACCCAAAGCCTGGGCTGTAGCTGGAAGGTGAAGCAAGCCAAATAGCAGACTGGTGAGCAATATGGCAATCATGAACATCCAACTGCTCGTTTTTTTCCCGAGCAGGCGATAAAACAGCCAGACGCAAAAAGTCATCAAACCCAGGCGTACCTGCAACTCTTCTACGATACCCCCATAAAAGATGGTTGTAAGCCCAATCCAGCGAGAAAACTCGGGTGCCTGAAGCTGCGCTAGCTGGGGAATGTTCGGGAAAAAGTAGAGTCGATCTAGTGCGATGATCACCATAGAGACTGCAATGCCCCCACCGATTGCAATGATCACGGCTGTTTTCTGAAACCCTTCATGCGTTTTACGATATACCCAGCCCCTCCAGAGCAATAGCTGTAAACCTACGGCTGATGAAAGATGAATGCCGAGATAGCTCAAAAGAAAGGTAATGATCCCTGTCTGCAAAGCTGAGCTAGCCAAAAGCAGCGCAGGAGGGGAGAAAGCTCGTAATTATTTTTGGCTTTTCCAAAAAGGCACGTAATGATCCCTTCGCCGATGTTTAATATGGCCTCCTTTATCAAACCATACATAAAACCAGGCAACAAAGGAGGCTGGCGATTTGGGTAGCTATGTACAATACTTCCGGGATATCATAGACTCGATCAACGTTCTCCCCGGCAAGCTGATGAACGTCGTTGCTTCGATAAATGAACCGATCCAGAGCTTGACCCACACGTTGATAGTCACAAACATTTTGCTTGGTTTGCTCTTCGTCACGTCCATCGCAAACATTTATATGCTTTGGAGAAACGGCAGAAAATAAGTCAATTGATTGCCGATTTGCCAATTCACTGCCGACATCGTATACTTTTGACTTCATGAAGAGGATTCGGTCGTAATGTTCATGGCTATGAAACGGAAGAGAGGAGGAGTATCCCTATGAAAAAGAGATCCTTGTGCTCGCTAGCAAAAGGAGTAGGATGCCTCCACCGCTGTTTTCTTTGATCAAGCCAATCACGGGAGAAGTGTTTCCAAAATTGGATACCTGTGAAGCAGTAATTCGGATCGGAATGCAGTGGAGAAAACGCCACGGGTCGCATCCTGTGGTTACCCATATATGTGTGAAAGGGCGCTACTGGACTCTTCCTGTGGCGTTTTTTATTTCACAAAAAGGGAGAAGGATCGCATGCAAAGGAACGGGCAAACCATTGATGTCAGGCTGGCTGGGGAAGCGGATGACGAAAGCCTCTTGGCTCTGGAAGTGAGGAGCCGAGGGACCAGGATTGATTGAGAATCTCTCCGTATATGTGATCGCAAGGAAAGGGTGAAGCCTGTCGCTTCATCCTTTTTTGTATCCGAGCAAAAGATGTCGCAGGGTGAAGGATTATGTAGACGAGTCGAGAATTTTGTACGATAGGATGTTATTTCCAAAACAGATAAGGAAGAGGAGGGGAATGAGGGTCTTGCTTTCACGAGTAAAAACCAGCTTTGCTGCTGTTTGTTTCCTATTATTGCTGACGCCCCCGTCATTTGCTGAAGCAGCGACTCACGTAGAAGTAGCGGTTGATCAGTTAAATATTCGCAGCACTCCCGGAACCACCACCCAAATCGTCGGAACCGTCACGAAAGCGACCAGACTGCCCATTCTGCAAGCGCAAAAGGAATGGACACAGGTGAAGCTCTCTAATGGAAAGACGGGTTGGATCAATAATAAGTACGTCAAAATGATTGAGGTACCGCAGATCAAGTATGTCAAAAGCACAGTGGACATGCTGAATGTTCGGGCAGAACCAAACACCACTTCCCAAATCTTGCAGATTATCGATAAAAATGGCGTATTCTTGCAGATGAAAAAACAAGGGGATTGGGCACAGATCAAGCTCTCGGACAAAGCAAACGGCTGGGTGAACGCTCGCTTTTTGGCTGAAACGACTGCACCAAAGCCTGCACCAGCACCTACTCCGGCCGCGACCCCTGCGCCGACACCCAATCCAATTCCCACCCCAGCAGAACCTACCCTCCCAGCTGAAGCAGGAGCAGGAACCGTTGTATTGACGGAAGGGGTCGATGTGTATACGGCCCCGGACTTTTTGGGCACGGTGATCGGTCAGCTAAGCGGGGGGACTATGGTCAATCAATACGGGTATGCAGATGGTTGGTACACAATCAACTTCAACGGGACATATGCCTACATTTATAAACCGATCGTTGCAGAAGGGGCAGGACAGACACTGCCGAGCGAGGTTCCCGTGACGCCTGCACCCGATACGGTCCCGGTACCACTGGAGTCCACCATTCGGGTAAGGAATGCCGACACCAATCTGAGAAGCGGCCCCGGAACCAGCTATCCTGTAGTTGGAAATGTTCAGCCAGGTCAGGTCTTTCCCGTCGTGCAAACCGAAGGAGACTGGTATTTGATTCGGATGCCTGACAGCTCCACTGCATACATCGCCGGCTGGATCGTAGATTTGATTCAGCCAGTCACGGGCTCGCCTTTGCCTTCCAATGGAGTGGATCCAACCGGAGTAGGCTACAACAGCGGGATGATCGGAAACGAAACGGTCTACATCTACTCGACGCATAACCGTGAGTCGTGGCGAAATGTTGCCCGCAATACGCAGGGAAGCTCCGTAGACGACCCGGAAATCAACATCACGCTGGTCGGGAAGCGTCTGGGAGAGCTGCTGCAAACCAAAGGCTTTGCGTCTATGGTAAACCAGGATGACTTTGCCCAAAAGCTGGCGGAGCAAAAGAAAAGCTACTCCATGTCTTATACGGAATCGTACAAGGCGGTGATGGCTGCTGCGACGACGAGCCCGAATCTGAAATACATCTTTGATATTCACCGTGACAGCGACGAGCCCCGCAGCAAAGTGGCACTGACGTTGAACGGGAAGACGTACTCGCGGATTTTGTTTGTCATTGGGACAGCCAATCCGACCTATCTGGAAAACAAGAAGCTGGCGGAAGCTCTCCATGCCAGGCTCGAAGCAGCTTATCCCGGCTTGTCCCGCGGCGTGATTCTGAAAGGCAAGAACGAAGGAAACGGCGTTTACAACCAGTCTGTCTCTGAGGGAAGCCTGCTTCTGGAGTTTGGTGGAACCAACAATACGCTAGAGGAGTGCTATAATACAGCAGAGGCCTTTGCAGACGTGTTTACCAACTATATGCTGGAAGGACAAATTGCGTTTAAGTAAGAACCAGCACGATTCCATTCGCCGATCAAGCGGGGGAATCGTGTTTTTTCCTATCACTTCGGCCACGAGGAGGTCTGCATGTCAACGAATCATCACGATCTAGAACCTGTTCCGAGTGGAAGTCGGCACCATTTGCAAGGTGACTGCGAAAGCTGCTTTGGTTTATGCTGTGTCGCACTTCCCTTCGCGTCATCATCCGATTTCGCCGTCAACAAAGAGGGAGGTCAGCCCTGTCGCAACTTGCTAGCTGACTTTCGATGCGGAGTCCATACGACACTCAGAGATATTGGCTTTCGTGGCTGTACCGTGTATGACTGTTTTGGTGCGGGACAAAAGGTTTCCCAAAGCACGTACGAGGGACGGGATTGGCGCCAGCATCCACAGTCAGCGAAGGAAATGTTTGAAGTGTTCCCCATCATGTGGCAGCTTCATGAGCTGCTCTGGTATTTGACAGAGGCACTGGCACGGAAAGAAGCAGCCTCGATACACGGCGCTCTCAAAGAATTCCTTGAAGAGACGAAAAAGCTCACGGACCAAAGTCCGGAAGCTCTCCTGAAGCTGGATACGGCTGCGCATCGAGCAAAAGTAAATGAACTGCTTTTGAAGACGAGCGAGCTCGTGCGGGCGAAAGCGGAGAATCAGCAAAAAGGAAAAAAGAAGGCGTACGGCAGAGGAGCGGATCTCATCGGTGCCAAGCTCAAGGGGGCAGACCTTCGAGGGGCCAATCTGAGAGGAGCGTACCTGATTGCAGCAGACCTTCGAGATGCGGATCTGAGAATGGCCGATCTGATCGGCGCAGATTGCAGGGATACGGATTTGCGAGGGGCGGATTTGACAGACTGCCTGTTTTTGACGCAAACCCAGCTGAATGCTGCAAAGGGGATGCTCGTACAAAGCTGCCCCATCGTTCATGCGCCCGCCTCACTGGTCCTGAAAAACCCTTATCCTGATGTGCACCCCTTAAAGTAGACATTGGAAAAACCCCTACGGTTTACCGATGAAAACTTTAGGGGTGCATTTTTATGCCAGCAAAGAAAGGCCAAAAGTTTAAACATTATTGTGAAGAGCTAAAGTTGCAGGCGGTTCAGATGAAATTAGATGGTGTTTCCCATCGAGAAATAGCAGAGAAGTTACATATCCATGATGAAGGACGAATTAAGATTTGGATGCGGAAGTATAAGAAACTCGGAGAGTTTGGGCTTCTGGATCAACGTGGCCGCCGTAAGGAATACATCGATTCGAACCGATATCTGGAGAAGTTAGAGAGGGAAAATAAGATGCTAAAAAAGTGTTTGGAAATCTGGATGCAGGAGGTGCAGTCCATAAGTATGCAACGATCAAACAAGTAGCTGGTGAATATACCATAAGTGAACTTTGCAAGTTGTTTAGAGTCTCAAGAAGTGGATACTATGCTTACCTAAAACGACAAGTAACGGATAGGAACAAGCCCGTAAAAGACTTCATCCAGGCAGTGTATAGGAAGTATGACGGAAAATATGGATATAGACAAACTCAACTATTTCTCCTGCAAGATTGCGGGGTGTGGGTCAATCATAAGAAGGTACTTCGACTAATGCAAGAAATGGGACTTCGTTCTCGAATTCGCCGCAAATATCGAAGTCATTATGTTTCGTCTGTAGGGAGACGAGTTGCCGAGAATGCCCTACAACGTGATTTCAAAGCATGTGCACCGAATCAAAAATGGGTAACGGATATCACACAATATCGTGTTGCGGATACTTGGCTCTACCTATCTGCTATTAAGGATTTGTTTAATAACGAGATTGTAGCCTACCACATGGGAGTTCGTAACGACAATGAACTGGTCCTGCGGACCTTTGAGAAAGCTTTTGAAAAAACGAAAGACGTGACTGGACTGATCGTTCACAGCGATCAAGGATTCCAGTACACGTCCTACGCTTACCACGACATGCTGCCGAAGGTTGGCGCCCAAATCAGCATGTCTCGGAGAGGCAATTGTTATGATAACGCCTCGATGGAGAGCTTCTTCTCGCATCTCAAAACGGAAGGGCTCTACCCCTATGATATCCGAAGTGTAGATGAGGCACAAAGGCGAATTGAAGAATATATTCAATTCTACAATCAAAGTCGACCACAACGAAGATTAAAAAAGCTGACGCCTGTTGAATTCAGACGTCAGCTGTCGGCCTAGCGACCGGGGTTTTTCATACTGTCCACTAAATGGGGTCTTGACCAGGTCTTGACCATCCTGCATAAGGGTTTTTTCTTTTTCCCCTATTGAAGGCAATTCATTACCTATGTTATTATTTTGTTTGCTGTAACATATATGTTATGACATGTAATTTTCAAAGAAGGGGGGAGCACTTTGAAACTTGATGATGCGGTAGGGTTTTTGATCAATAATACGGGCCGCAGCATGACTCGTTATTTGACCAGTGCATTCAATCATTTGGACGTCACGACTGAGCAGTGGTCGGTATTAAAATGCCTGGAGGAAGAAGATGGCCTCGCTATCAAGGAGCTGAGCAAAAGGGTAGGAAAAGACCAGGCGAATGTCACCAGAATATCCGATTTGCTGGAACGGAAGGGATACTTGGTGAGAAAGCCAAACCCGGAGGACAAGCGCTCCTCGTTGGTCTGCTTGACGGAAGCGGGGAGAGAGATGACGAATGAGCTGATCCCGATTGACGAGAAAGTCCATGAGGTCGCGCTAAGCGGTATATCGGAGGAGGAAATTTCGTTTCTGAAGCAATTGCTGGCAAAGATTAGAGAGAATGTAAGCGCCGAGTAGAGAGAAGGGCGCGGAGTGGATAGGAGAGATTCATTTGCATAAACAGCCCCTATGGACCAGGGACTTCATCAAGATTTGTTTGAGCAGCTTGTTTTTGTTTATGACGTATTATGCCCTCGTCGCGACGCTGCCGATCTATATCATGGATACGCTGCGCGGCGGTGAACAGGAAGTGGGCCTGACTTTGACTGCCTTTATCATTGCAGCGGTCATCGCTCGACCCATTGCCGGGAAATCGGTGGACGAGCTGGGCAAGAAAAAAGTAGCCGTTCTAGCTTCCGCTTTGTTCATGCTTTCCACGTTTTCATATGTGGGGGTATTCAGCTTCTTTTTTCTGTTGGCCCTACGATTTGTTCACGGACTCAGCTTTGGATTTGCGACTACGGCGATGGCAGCGATTGCCACCGACCTCGTCCCCGAAGAGCGCAAAGGGGAAGGGATCGGCTACTATGCACTGTTTATGAATTTGGCGATGGTCATCGGTCCTTTTGTAGGGCTGCTGATCATGAACAAGTACAGCTTCTCTGTTTTATGTATCCTGATTTCGGCTTTTGCCATCATCTCCTTTGCTTGTGGAGGGTTGACCAAAGTGCAGGAAGCCCAGGCAGCCGTAAAGACGAGAGCAACTCAAAAGCTTCATTGGAGAAGCTTCATCGAGCCAGGTGCCATGCCCATCTCGCTGACAGCTGCTCTCATGTCCTTTGCCTACAGTGGACTTTTATCCTTTATCCCCGTCTACGCCAAGAATATTGGAGCATCTGAGGTATCGAGCTATTTCTTTGTCATTTATGCAATCATGATCGTTCTGTCGCGGCCTTTTACCGGAAAGCTGTTTGACCGGATGGGAGAGCATGTCGTCATTTACCCGAGCATCATTTTGTATGCGATCGGACTGGTATTGCTGAGCCTGGCACAAGGTCCTGTCCTGTTCCTCATTGCCAGCGCCGTCATTGGCCTGGGCTACGGAAGCGTGTTTCCCAGCTTTCAGGCGATCGCCCTCAAGTCTGCGCCGGCAGAACGGAGAGGACTTGCGACGGGCACCTATTACTTGTTGTTTGATCTAGGTATGGGTATCGGATCGTTTGTACTGGGGATTCTGGCGTCCGCCATGAGTTTTAGCTCGATGTACATGATCTCTGCGTGGATCGTTGCGTTTGCAGGAGTGGTGTATTACAGCCTGTATCATCGGGCCACAATCAAAAAGCACCGCAGGGAAAGCGAGCGTCTGCAGCTTTCCGAGTAAGAAGTGGAGGGTCCTACCAATATCAAGGTAGGGCCCATTCTCATGTAAAAAAGCGCCCGCCACCACACGAGTGCGGCTTTGAGCGCTTTTGAGAAGATTACGCGTTTTTCTTTTGGCCAAAGAGTGCACCGTCCAAACTCAATTTGGAGCTGCCGCTGATCGCCAGAGAAAGCGTCATAGCCAGCAGAGCCAAATCCAGCTCGTATCCGGCGCCTGCTTGACCGCTCAAGAATCCAATGGACAGTTTCGCTGTAAAAATAGCACCTACCATGATGATGACCATAACCGCTGAAAACAGCCGTGTACCCAATCCCAAAATCAAGGCAATGCCACCGATGAGTTCAAGGAAAGAGACAAAGTATGCGATAAAGGCAGGAAGCCCCATGGTGCCAAAGAATCCGGCTACATTCCCCAAGCCCATTTGGAACTTGTCAATTCCGTGGATGAGGAATGTAAGACCAGCAATCACACGCAAAACAAGTGCGCTCCATTCAAAACGTGTAGACATGAAAAAATACCTCCGAGATGAAATTTTATTTAGTAACAAGATTACTTTTCGTTAGTTAGTGTATAATAATAAATGAAACGAGTCAATGGTGGATATTGTACACAAACTGTCTACGTTCGATCATTCTTTTTGAAGGAACAGCAAAACAGCGTTATACTAGAAGGAGAATGAGGTGATTCCTATGAAACAGTCCTCTCTCTGTCCGCGGTTTGAAAAAGGCATGCAGCTATTGGGGAAACGCTGGACAGGGCTCATCTTATATCAGTTGCTTGCGGGACCACAGCGTTTTTGTGCACTGGAAGGTGCCCTGCCTGTGAGCGGAAGGCTGCTTTCTGAGCGATTGAAAGATCTGGAGAAGGAAGGCCTTGTGCACCGGCAAGTATTTACGGATTCTGCTCCGGTTCGCGTAGAGTATTCCCTGACGGAAATGGGGCTCGCTCTGGAACCCGTACTGAAGGGCATTGAAAATTGGGCGCAGACATGGATCGAATTGGATGCGGATGAACCGATAGGCTGTTGCGAAGAAAAAAGCTGTGATGAATAAGAAAAAGCGCCGGGGATAACTACCCGACGCGTTACAAAATGAGCCCGGAACGGACGAACCGTTACCGGGCAGTTTTATGTTTTGCTTACAGTTTTGTGATCTCGTCCTTCAGCAGCTCGGATTGCGTACCGAAAACTACTTGCACGCTGCCTTGACCGAGCTTCATGACACCGGCAGCACCGAGATCCTTCAGTCCTTTTTCATTCACGACCTTGTCGTCTTTGAGAACGAGACGCAGGCGAGTGATGCACGCGTCGACATTGACGATGTTTTCTTTGCCCCCGATGAGGGTCAGCACTTTTTGTGCTTTTTCCTGCATGGTGTTGGTACCTCCAGTTGTGCTGACTTCCACGTCATCGTCTTCACGTCCAGGCGTCTTGATGTTCATTTTCACGATCAAGATGCGGAACAGGAAGTAGTAAACGACTGCGAATGCCAAACCGATCGGAATGATCAGCCATGCATTGGTGGAAAGCGGGAAGTTGAGACCGTAGTCGATCAAACCGGCCGAGAAACCAAAGCCGTGTTTGATGCCCATCGCCGTTACAATATAACCGGAAACCCCTGTCAGGATGGCGTGGATCACGTACAGCAGAGGTGCGGCAAACATGAAGGCAAACTCCAGCGGCTCCGTAATCCCTGTAAGGAACGATGCGAGAGCCGTACCGATAAAGACAGAAGCGATCGCTTTGCGTTTTTCCGGCTTCGCTGTGTGGATGATAGCGAAAGCGGCTGCAGGCAGAGCGAACATCATGATCGGGAAGAAGCCTGTCATAAACATACCAGCGGATTTGTCGCCCGCGAAGAAACGATTCAGGTCTCCGTGGACGACTTTTCCCGCTGCATCGGTAAAGTCACCGATCTGGAACCAGGCAATGGCATTGAGCACGTGATGCAAACCAAATGGGATGAGCAAGCGGTTGAAGAAGCCGAACAAACCGGCACCCAGCGCACCCAGACCTACGATCCAGTTACCCATGCTGGTCAGAGCGTCTTGGATCGGACCCCAAACGATACCGAACAGCAACCCGATGATAACCATGCTAAGCGAAGTGATGATTGGAACGAAGCGTTTCCCCCCGAAGAAGCCTAGCCATTCAGGAAGCTTGATGTTGTGATAACGGTTGTAGCAGTAAGCAGCAACCCCACCAGCGAGGATACCTCCGAGCACACCCATGTTCAGTTTTGCTTCATCTGCGATGAACGGCATGGCAGCCGGTACTTTGGAAAGCACGGCAGTCAGCACCATGTAGGCGATCACAGCAGCCAAGGCGGCTACAGCGTCTCCTGCCAGACCGATTGCAACACCGACGGCGAAAATCAACGATAAGTTATCAAAAATAGCAGATCCGCCAGCGAGCAGGAAAGGCGCGATGTACTGATTCAGGAAACCACCAACAGCTGATCCCAGGTGAAACTCGGTTTCGTAGTTGATGGCACCGAAGCGGAGCAAAAGCGCTGCGGCCGGCAACGTGGCGACTGGGAGCATCAAGGCTTTCCCAATCTTTTGCAGAAAGGCGAGCATAAGAAAAACCTCCTTGGAATGAGATGTATATCAGCAAGTCTTTCTCCGGATGAGATGCAACGGATGAGAGCACGAGGAATGGCCCGGAGTGGACTATTCTGATCAAGATTGATGAAAGGGATGAAATCGCTTACAACACAGGAGAGAAGAGCAACAAAACAGTTACTCTGCTTTGTTGTTCAGGAACGAAACGACGTCTTCCACGGTTGCCAAAGTCAGGGCGTGATCTGCCGTGCGCTTTGCTTGTTCCAGCGTGGTTCTGCGTATGCGTTCTTTTACTTTTGGCATGACTGAGGCAGCTCCACTGAATTCATCCAGCCCCATCCCCAGCAAAAGCTCTGTCGCCAGGGGATCTCCAGCCATTTCCCCACACAGCCCGGTCCAAATACCGGCGCGGTGGGATGCCTCGATCACGTGGGAGATGAGATGCAATACGGCGGGATGATAATAGCTGTACAAGTCCGCGATATTTGCATTCATACGGTCGACTGCCAGTGTGTACTGCACGAGATCGTTGGTGCCAATACTGAAGAATTGTACTTCTTTCGCAAATGCATCGGCCCCAAGGCATGCACCCGGGATTTCCATCATCATGCCGATGGCGATCTTTTCATCAAAGGTGATGCCTTCCTCTCGCAGCTCCGTCTTGGCTTGTTCGAGAATGCTTTTGGCATCTCGCAGCTGTTCCAAGTGAGAGATCATCGGGAACATGATCAGCAATCGACCGAACGCACTGGCGCGCAAGAGCGCTCGCAGCTGGACCCGGAACAGCTCCGGACGGGCAAGAGAAATGCGGATCGCTCTAAAACCGAGAAAAGGATTCTCTTCGTGATCGAGAGCGAGAGCAGGCAAGTGCTTGTCGCCGCCTACATCCAAGGTGCGGATGATCACAGGCTTTTCGCCAAAAGCGACAGCTACGCGCTTGTAGGCTTGGAACTGCTCTTCTTCATCAGGCAGCGTGCTTCTGTCCATAAACAAAAACTCGGAACGGAACAGCCCGATGCCCTCTACGCCGGATACTGCTAAAGCCTCTGCTTCTTCCGGGACAGCCATGTTCGCCATCACATGCACGCGATGGCCATCAAGAGTCTCAGCAGGCAAGTCTTTCAAGGCTTCGTAGGCTTGTCGCTGTATCTGCTCTTCGGCCGCCTTTTCTTTGTAGCGGCTGAGTGTATCTTCATCTGGTTCGACGATGAGCTCACCGCTCGTTCCGTCGAGTATCAGAAGATTTCCGGATTCGACTTGGGAAAGGAACTGCTCGCCCACGCCCATAACGGCCGGAATGCCCAAGGACCTCGCCAGAATGGCTGCGTGGGAGGTAGATCCGCCTTTTACCGTAGCGATCCCGCGTACGTGCTGGATCGGCAGCTGCAGGGTCTCCGATGGTGTCACATCCACCGCCGCGAGTATGAAAGGCTCTTCCGGGAAGGAAACAGCTTCTTCGTACCCCGACAGGTTGCGGATGATGCGGCGGCTCACATCGCGAATATCGTCTGCGCGCTCTCTCATGTAGGCGTCGTCCATGCTCTCAAATAGAGAGATAAATTGTTCAGCGACTTGCCCTACAGCTGCGGAGGCACTCAGTAGCTGGGCCTCGATGAGACCGCTCATTTCTCCGGTAAATGCCGGATCGTCCAGAAAAGCGAGGTGTGCAGAGAGGATCGCTGCTTTTTCGGCTCCGAGCGACTCTTCCGTCTGCTGTCTGAGCTGATCCAGCTGCTGACGAGAAAGCTCGATGCTCTGTGAGAGCCGTGCCTGCTCCATTTTGATATCGGTAGAAGCGATTGCTGTCTCGTGGATGACAGGCTGCTCTTGGGACAATCGGACGATGGGCGCAATCGCGATGCCAGCAGATACGGGTATACCTTTTAACATGTGTAACTCACCGTCCTTCCTTTCACGTGCGTATCAGCTCGCGAATTCTTGTCGGAAAAGCTCCTGAATTTCCGCAGCGACACGCTCTTCATCCGAGCCATCGACTTGAATGGTCAAATGGTCGCCTTGTGTAACACCCAGGGTCATAATGCCGAGAATGCTTCGGCCGTCCGCTTTTTTCTCACCCTTGTTCAGCGTGATCTTGGAATTCGACTGGGACGCGCGGCTAACGAAGAGAGCAGCGGGGCGAGCATGCAGCCCGCCCTCGACTGTAACGGTTACTTCAAATTGAATCATCAGGGACCTCCTGCTGGATTGACTATTTTAAGACGACGGTCATGAGCGGCTCCCGGCCAGCCTGCACATTGGCCTTGGCTACCACATTCTTTTCCGCTACGACATCGCCGTTTGTAATCACGATCGGAGTGACAATCGGACAGCCGGCTTCCTGCAGCACTGCAGGATCAAACGAAATGAGCTTGTCGCCCGCTTTCACTTGATCGCCGACTGCAACAAACGGGGTGAAGCCCTGTCCTTTCAATTTGACGGTATCGATCCCGATGTGCATGAGGATCTCCAGCCCCGTTTCGCTAGTCAACCCGATGGCGTGATGGGTCGGAAAGAGGTGCGTCACTTTGGCATCGATCGGAGAGAGCAAGAGGCCCTCGGATGGCAGAATGGCGACGCCATCTCCTACTACTTTTTGAGCAAATACGGGATCCGGCACCTCGGACAGGGATACGACTGTACCAGTCAGAGGGGCAAGGAATGTGACTTCTTGTTGTTTTTTGCGAGAGAACAAACTGCGTAGCATAGGTTCCTCCTTTTGCGTTGAACGAAAATAGGCATGAGCAGGCGCAAACACAAGACATACTTACTATGTCCGTATGTTCTCACCGCTCATGCCTAGTCGAACTAGTAACACGCAGGATGATATCAATTTATTGTTGTAACAAGCGAAAGACATGCATGGCCATATAACCGATTTCATCTTCCGGTACCGTCACTTCCAGACGGGACGAAATGTACTCGGCGAGCTCTGAAGCCAGCTCGTAAGCTTCCGGGATCGTTGTTTTTACCCGATCCAACAGTGGATTTTGAATGGATTTTTGCTGACGGATACGATCTACGGCAAAGCGCAGATGCGTGATCAGGCGTACGTAATCGACCGTGCTTCGCTCGATGGTTTTGCCAGTCCGTTGCTCTACGATCGCCACCAACTCACTGATGATATTGGCAAACTGGACGGCCTTGTTTACCGGTGTATAGCTGATCGCCGAATGAATATGCAAGGCCAAAAAGCCGATCTCGCTTTCAGGTATATCCAGCGCGAACGCTTTTTTGATCATGTCTGCAGCCCGTTTCGCCAGCGCGTACTCCTTCGCGTACAGCGACTGCACTTCAAACAAAAACGGATTGACGATCTCCATGCCATTTCGCAGTCGGTAAATCGCGAACTGGATATGGTCAGGCAGGGCAACGTGCACATGCTCGTTGATTTGCGGGGTGATCTCGCTTGCGATCAGCGCAATGATTTCTTCCGCAATCCCGACGACGGCCGGGTCTACCTGGCTGAGGATGGTCTGGTATTGCTTTTGATGACTTTCACTTTCCAATCGAAAACGCTTCTCCACACGTGGATCATGGGCAGGAATGGTGTTCCCGGGCTTTGCGCCAAATCCAATGCCTTTGCCGAACAGCACAATCTCCTGCTTGGAGTCAGGCTCTTCGACGAGTACGACGTTGTGGTTCAACACGCGTGTGATTGCATACACTTTTTCCTGTTCTCGGGACAACCAATTCCACCACCTTTAGAACCCAAAACGGTTACTACCAAAAGAAAGAGCCGAAAAAACCTTTTTAGCACATAAAAAGATCTTCTCGGCTCATGCCTGCATGACCAGTAACACGCCTGTGTGAAAACGCTTCAATTGATTTTTATGATAGCCTACGTCTTTGCCATTGTCAATCACCCTGTACATAGGGAAAAACCGGCTGCATCCTCATGCAATCCGGCAGTGAAATCGGGCTTTCGAACTGCACGGCTGGGGAGGAGATGGCCAACGATTCGCGAATAACAAAGAACAAACTGGCGGTTTCACCTGGAGCACCGCCAGTTTGTTCCGTCATTTCGTGAATTTGTCTGCGATCGTGGAAGCACAAAAGGAATTTGGCTTGATCTCCGCCCGAAAATGATTGGTCTCTGCTAAGCTTAGCAAAGACTGGATAAACTTACGGGTAGGGCCGTTCGTCCCGATGTCAAAATGCAGGCGAATCGGCGTATCGTGCTGATGGTCTCGGAGGTATTGACGCACCTCCGTAGCGAGACCGACCGCGTACATCGCCTCCTGAAAAATGCGCTGCTGCAGGGAGGAATAACGCCGTTCCTGAAACTTGTGATAAAAGAAGGAGCCTCCGTGGCCAGGGCGAATCACAGAAATGACAAGGGCAAAAAACGTTCCGCGGCTTTTGAGCTGTGAATCGGCTCCCACGATAATTTCGAACGGACCTGTCATTGACGAGATGGTTTGCTCGATGTGGGAGAACACATCCTCCTTGGCAAGCAGCCCTCTAGTCGGACTGTGAAAGCAATCGAACAGGGTATTTGCAGAGGTTAAGCCCACTCACATCCCTCCAGATAGAGGCAATCTATAGTTTCCATGATCCGTACATCATTAATGTATGTAATCTCGCAGAGAGTATGTGAACAGGTAGGGACAAAAACGTAACTAATCAATCAAGTGACCAAGGAGCGAGGCAAGAGGGCATCAATGTACGCTAGGAAGAGTGCTGTCCCAAGAATGCCCGAGTCCGACAAAGATCGTTTGTCCACCTGAAGAAATCATGTGATGGATCAAAAGGCTTCCGATAATAAGAACGATTGTTCTTTATTATACAAATTGCAAAGATCCACATCCTTACAAAATACGCACCGACATAAGGAGGCTACTAACATGATGAATCAATATCTTCCGCAAGTAAAAGAACAACGTGAAGCGGATCATGCGATCGACCCTATTTTCTTGAATCGTTGGTCGCCGCGTTCATACAAGTCCGACGCGGTCCCGGATGAAGTATTGTTCAGTCTGTTTGAGGCAGCACGCTGGGCACCGTCAGCGAGCAATGAACAGCCATGGCGCTTTGTATTTGCCCGTACTCAGGAAGACAAGGAGCGCTTCTATCCATTCATCGCGGATGGGAACCGTGTGTGGTGCGAAAAGGCACCCGTTCTCGTTTTGGTCATCTCCAAAACCATCGGCTCCCGCGGAACACATAACCGTGCACACGCATTCGATGCAGGTACGGCATGGGGTTATTTGGCACTGGAAGCGACTCGCCAAGGGCTCGTAACGCACGCGATGGGCGGCTTTGACCCGGAAAAAGCGCGTGAAGTGCTCGGAATCCCAGAAGGCTACGAGCCGCAAGCCGTGATTGCCGTAGGCTATCAGGGTGAGAAAGAAGCATTGAATGAAGCGCTGCAGGAACGGGAAAAGCCATCGACGCGCCGCGCTCTGTCCGAAACGGTATTTGAAGGTGTGTTTACAGCGAAGTGATCGAACAAGATTTGCAAGCGCACGAGGCGTTCATGAACGCCGCCATGGAAGAAGCAGCGAAAGCAGCGGCAATCGGTGAAGTACCGATTGGCGCTGTGATCGTCCGCAACGGAGAAATCGTAGGACGAGGCTACAATCTGCGGGAAACTCAAAAGGATCCGACGCTGCACGCGGAAATGATCGCAATCCGAGAAGCCAGCGAGCGACTGGGCGGATGGCGATTGATTGGCTGTACGCTGTATGTTACCTTGGAGCCCTGCCCGATGTGTGCCGGAGCGATCGTCCAGAGCCGTATCGAACAGGTGGTGTACGGCGCGCGTGACCCCAAAGCGGGGTGTGCCGGGACTTTAATGAACCTGCTGGAGGAACCTCGGTTTAATCATCAGGTCCCTGTCGTCGAGGGGGTGCTCGCAGAGGAGTGCGGGCAAATGCTAAAGGACTTTTTTCGCATGTTGCGCCAAAAACGACAGCCAAAAGAGAGCTGAATTTTTTCTCCAAACAAACAAACCGCCCGGAAATAGCCAGCTGCTATCGGGCGGTTTTCGTTTCTCAAAAGATAGGTACGCTTACCGATGGTTTTGCAGCATGTCCAGCTCTTCTTCGGTCAGCTCGCGGTACTCGCCTGGCTTCAGATCCGGATCCAGATGCAAAGGGCCCATGCGGATGCGCTGCAAATACGTCACGTGCAGGTCAAAGGCGGCAAACATGCGTTTTACCTGGTGGAACTTGCCTTCCATAATGGTGACACGGATCTCGGATGTCTCCCCTGAAGAGAGAATCTCCAGCTTGGCAGGCATGGTTGTAAAGTCTTCGAGCTCTACGCCTTTAGCAAACTCTTCGACATGGCGCTCTGTTACCCGGCCATCGATGCGGGCGAAGTACTCTTTGTCTACTTTCTTTTTTGGAGACAGGAGGCTGTGAGAGAGCTGCCCGTCATTGGTCAGCAGCAGGAGTCCTTCCGTGTCGATATCGAGTCGGCCCACGGGATGCACTTTGATCGCCCACTCGTAAGGCAACAAGTCGACGACGGTCTCGTGTACGTTGTCTTCTGTCGCTGACACTACTCCAGGCGGCTTGTTCAGCAGGACATAGACCCAACGCTTGAAATTCAGCGGCTCCCCATCGACTACGATATTTTGCTCTTCAGCTATGACATGCATGCCGGGATCCGTAGCCACGACGTCATCGACGACAACCAATCCCTGCTTGACCAGGACTTTCACTTCCTTACGCGTGCCCAGTCCCATATTGGCAAGTACTTTATCCAAACGCTCACGTTTCATGTATGTTCCTCGCTTTTCTTCATCTATCATACCAACTCGCCCAACCTGTTCAGGTATATGGTTATTAGTTTGGCCTAATGCAGCTCGCAAATCAAGAGGAATGCAGAGATTATGTCTTGCAATTTTGCGATGTATTTGCTATAGTTAATAATGTTTCTGATAAAAAAGCATACATGGAGAGATACCCAAGTGGTCATAAGGGGACGCACTCGAAATGCGTTAGGCGTCGTGAGGCGTGCGTGGGTTCGAATCCCACTCTCTCCGCTTACAGCGAAAGCATGATTTTGCCGAATGGCGAGGTCATGCTTTTTTCATTTTCGCTAGGGAGATAAATGAAAACAAGCTGTCATCGCAATCGCTCGATGACAGCTTGTCCATAAAGCCAGCTTATTTTGCTGGAGCTGCTGAAGTTCTCAGTTGTTCGTTTTGCTTCAAGAGGTCAGTCAGGCCAAAACGCCCGAAACCACCGCCTTTTACTTCCTTTTTAGCGAATCCTGGCATTGGAAACATTTTAAAAATCCCCCCTTCTATCAATGGTATATTATGTAAATCATAACATTAGAGTTGAAATAGCGTCAATTCTTCGTATTCGGACGATTCAAATAAAATAGCAAACGGTCAAATTCAGTCGAATAAATATTTTCCGTGCCGTTGTACCCTTCTCTTTTGCCAATCGGCTGCGCAAATTTGCCATACAGACGATTGAGATAGGGATGATCCTCCAAAGCGGTAAACTGAAAGAGTTTGACGGACGGATTCTCTTCTGCGATTTGATTGGCTAAATGGCGAAATCCATGAACGAAGAGTCGGCTGCTTCGGAACTTTTGATCGAGAATGACCGAATTAACCAACACAATCTCGCCTTGAGGATCGTCCTGATAGTCAGCGCTGTAGTACTGGTAATGCCCCCATCCAATCACACGATCCTTTACATCTTCCACCAGGATGATGCGGGCGTGGGGAAGTGTTTGGAAAATATGGGACATTGTGTCGAACAAGGTGAAAAACGGGTGGAACTCTTTGCGATGACGAACAAAGTACAGCGTGAATTTCGCATAGTCTTCATCACTTGTGCACTTCCTGAATTTTCCCAGCATTCGCATGCACTCCTAGCTACGTCTTTGCGCCAACGTTCTTTTCACGTGGGCGTCGATTTCCGGGTAACGGGATAAAATGTAGTAGAGAACCTTGCGCTGAAGGGTTAAAAAGACACAGGGAGTAAGTGCCGTTACTGTTGCAGTCCGAGGTACGTTCTCCAATAGCGCAATTTCACCAAAATGATCGCCGTCCTCCAGTACTGCCAAACGGATTTGCCCGGAATCTGAGTCGGGTGCCGCCTTGGTGATTTCCACTTTCCCACGTGCAATCAGGTAAAACTTCTCGCCAGCGTCTCCTTCTTGGATGATCGCTTGCCCCTTTGCGTACGTTTCTGTCTGAAACAAGTCAGAAATCTCCCCTAATACGGCAGGGTCAACTCCTTGAAAGAATGGGAGGCGAGACAGACGTTCTTGATCGATTGTCGCTTCCTGCCCATTCTGTGAAAGGGACAGGCCGCTTTGCTTTTCCCACAAGCCTTTATAAGATCCGTCCCTATCCAGCATCTCCTGGTGGCTTCCCTGGTCGACCAGCTTCCCTTGATCAAAGACAAAAATTTGGTCATACCCAGTAATGGCTGCCAGTCGATGTGTCACGGAAATAACTGTCCGTCCTTTTGCCAGCTCATCAAAGGTTCGATTGATGGAGGCTTCCGAGATCGGGTCCAACGCGGAGGTTGCCTCGTCTAGCAGCAGTATGGGCGGATCGCGAAGGATGGCTCGGGCGATGGCTATTCGTTGCCGCTGACCACCGGAAAAATTGCTGCCTTCATCGAGCACCATTGTTTCGTATCCATCTGGCAGGCCTATTATGTATTCGTGAATCTCGGCCTTCTTCGCCGCCCATATAACATCCTCGCGCGTAGCCAGCGGCTGACTGATTCGAATATTGTCATAGATCGAGCCGTGAAACAGAAAGTTTTCCTGAAAAACGACCCCGATTCGCTCCCGATAGGCTCCTCGATTCCAATCTGCAAGACTCGTTCCGTTGATTTTTACTTGCCCAAGCTGAGGGTCGTAAAATCCAAGGAGCAGTTGGAGCAGCGTGCTTTTCCCGGAACCGCTGGACCCGACGAATGCCGCTCGGCTCCCGGGGGGGATGCCCAGGCTGACTTCCTTTAGGACAGGCTGCTTCGTTTCATAACCAAAGGTGACATGGTCCACCTGAACGTCTACTTGGCTGTGAGTGTCCGAAGTAAAAGAGATCCGTTGTCCATTCGCTTCCCGAGACTGCGCCAACAAGTCAGAGATTCGCTCCATGCTCACACGCGCTTCCGTGAGAGCCGGGATAACAAAGGTCAGACCAAAGACGGAATTACCCATGGAGGTATACATCGTAAAAAATGCGACGAGCGCGCCGACCGTAATTTTGCCGGTCAAGGCCAGATAGGAGCCGAGTCCGATGATCGTCAGGTTGATGAACAAGAGACTGATCAGCGGGATCCGTTCCAGCTGTTGATTCATGAGATGTCTGCGATAGCCAGTAGCCGATAGCAGTTGAAGGCGCGAGCTGAATTTTTCAATCACTGCCGCCTGCAGATTGTAGCCCTTGATCACTTTTTGCGCTTTCATGTTTTCCTGCAGTTCTGTGGTCATTTGGGTAAATTGCTGTAAATCGTCTTCACTCGCTTTGCGTGCGCGTGGACTGAGCAGATAGGGACCGATAAAGATGGCGAAAGCACCGACGAGTATCAACGCAGCCATGCTCCATTCCAAATAAAACAAGACCACGGTACTGACGATCACGACAAAAAACGATTGGATGCCTGTCGTTAACAGGACATTCATGACTCTTCCTATGGCTGGCAGGTCGATGGAAAAAAAGGCGACTAAATCACCAGACCGAGTCTTCTGAAAATAGCTGATGGGAAGATGTTGGATGTGTTCAAAAATTCGCTTGTGCAGGTCTGCTTGCACGCGAGTATGAAGGCGGGCCAGCGCAAAGTCGCTCAAGATCCCCATGCCCAGACATATGACGCCAGTGAAAACAAGGACTTTCAAAATAAAGAAGAAATAGTCCGGATCGCGAGGTTCAACCGCCTTGTCGATGATGAATTTAAAGCTCAAGGGTGCAAGGGAAATGAAGGCGAGGTCAAACAGTAAAGCCAATAAAAAAAGAGAAGTCAGCAGCTTGTAGGAGCGCATGTAGCTCAGCAGGTTTTTGATGACGGTCAGCATGGTGATACTCCTTGGAATCAGTCGTAGTATACATCATGACGGAACTTGGCCGCGTAGGAGTGCCAGTCCGAAAAGGAGGCACGGTATTCGATGAGGGTACCGTTTTCCGTATCGACAACGGTTGTTTGGTTTGCGAGCTTGGAAAACAACGGACTGAGGTAATCATCTGCAGGTGCCCAAAAGCGCATTTCCCGGATATCGACAGGCAGCTGGGCGAGATGCTGCGTAAAAAACTGCATGGTCCGCAGGAAAAGCAGCGTTCTGCGATAGGGCTCTAAAAAGTAAACCACCTGGATCTGGGCAATATGAGTATCCCGGTAATCGTTCTCCCCTGTTCCCAGAATGCAGCCGATTGTCCCGATCATTTCGTGCTCATCCGTGAAGCAAAGAATGGCGATCTGCTCCATGAAGGCAGGACTCGCAATATAGCTGAGGGTAACGGGAAATGGATAGGGCAGATTAAGCGTAGAGTAATTCTCCAGTAAAAATTCCAGGTAATTCTGCATGTAGAACTCGGTGGCGCAAACGGAAAAATCGTAGCTCATAGTCTTCCACACCTTTACTGGGTCAGGTTACCAATCTCACTTTTCTCACTATAGCAAACAAATAGAGCCGCTGTAACTATCGGCCTTTTCGCGCCAATCGGGTTATTTTATCAGGCAGGCGCTAGGTGTTGACAAAAAGGGAAGAACCATTTATGATCATACCCATAGGGGTATTAGTATACACGCAAATTACCTCTCCATACAAGAAAAAACAAACAGGGAGGCATTCTTCATGAGCAAGGGATGGCAAGACATAACGACAGAGCAAGTGGAAAGCAGACTGTCTAAGGATCCAGGCATACAGCTCATCGATGTTCGAAATCCAGATGAATATGAGGTAGGCCATATACCGGGCGCCAAGCTGATTCCTTTGCCTGAACTGCCTGCTCGCATAAATGAGATTGATCAAAGCCGGGAAGTGATCTTCATCTGCCGGAGCGGGAATCGCAGCGGCAAGGCGTGTGAATACCTGACACAGCTAGGCTTTGCAAACCTGAACAACATGGTCGGCGGAATGCTGGCATGGACAGGGAAACAAGAACGCAACTAAACCAGGAGGGGTATACATGACAGCTCAACCCACGATTTCTGTCGACAAAATATTGGATTGCAAGGGACTTGCATGTCCAATGCCCATCGTAAGAACGAAGAAGGCCATGGATGAACTTCAGCCTGGCCAAGTCATGGAAGTGCAAGCGACTGACAAAGGCTCTCTGGCCGATATGCAAGGCTGGGCCAAAAACACGGGGCATCAATACTTGGGGACCATCCATGATGGAGATGTGCTCAAGCATTTTCTTCGCAAGGCAAATGCCCATGAAGCAAAGGAAGAAACGATGTATCCGCATACCATCTCCAACGATGATTTGTTGAAAAAATGGCAGGCTAAGGAGCCGATCGTCGTGCTGGACGTGCGGGAACCAGCGGAATATGCATTTGAACGGATTCCTATGTCCATTTCAATACCCCTGGGAGTATTGGAAGGCCGATTGAGCGAATTGCAGCCTGATGCTGAGACGTATGTCATTTGCCGCTCGGGAAACCGCAGTGACCTAGCCTGCCAGCTGCTCGCTGAAAAAGGCTTTACACGCGTAAAAAACGTGATTCCCGGCATGTCTGGATGGACAGGACCTACAGAAAACCAATAAGCAAGGGGGAAAAGAATCATGACCACACAAACAGGGGCACCGCAAGTAATGACACCACATGATTTGACACAAATGCTTTTCCAAAAACAGCCCGTGTTTATTCTCGACGTCCGCAATGAAAATGATTTTAACGACTGGAAAATTGAAGGCCATCATGTGCAAATCATCAATATTCCGTACTTCGACCTGATGGACGGAGTAGAAGCTGCACTCGACCAAATTCCAGAAGGCCAGCCGGTATTGGTCGTCTGTGCGAAAGAAGGCTCCTCCATTTTTGTGGCGGAACAGCTCGTGGAAGCAGGTCGAGACGACGTATACTATTTGCAAGGCGGCATGAAAGCTTGGAGCGAGTATCTGGAGCCGGTCAAAGTCGGTGATTTGCGAGATGGAGGAGAGCTGTACCAATTTGTCCGCATTGGGAAGGGCTGCTTGTCTTATATGATCGTATCGAATGGGGAGGCTGCGATTGTCGACACTCTCCGGATGACAGATGCCTACACGGCATTTGCCAGCAAGCATCATGTGAAGATCACCCATACGATTGATACCCACCTCCATGCCGACCACATCTCTGGTGGGAAAAAATTAGCCGATCAACTGGGCGCTGCGTACTGGTTGCCGGAAAAAGATGCGGCAGAGGTTACCTTCTCTTATGAAAAGCTGGAAGAGGGCCGTGAAATTCATGTGGGGAAATCGAAAATCACGATTCAACCCATCTACTCGCCTGGCCACACGATCGGAAGCACCTCGTTCATCGTGGACGATACCTACTTCCTGACGGGTGACATCCTGTTTGTGGAGTCCATTGGCCGCCCTGACTTGGCGGGATTGGCTGAAGATTGGGTGGGAGACCTGCGCCATACTTTGTATAATCGCTACAGAGAGCTTTCGGATGATCTCATTGTCCTGCCAGCGCACTTTGGCAAATACACGGAGCTGGGCGAGGGAGGAGTGGTGTCCGCGCGATTAGGGGACCTATTTGCGAATAACCCGGGCCTGCAAATCAAGGACGAGGGTGAATTCCGTGAAATTGTGACGCAAAACCTGCCGCCACAACCGAATGCGTATCAAGAAATTCGCCAGACCAACATGGGGAAAATAACACCGAGTGAGGAACAGCAGCAGGAAATGGAGATTGGTCCGAATCGTTGCGCTGTTCACGATAAATAAGAAAAAGAATGACAAAAACAAGGATGAACAAATTCGAGGAGGAATGTAAAATGGCAGATATAACGGTAGATACAAAAGGAATGGCATGCCCGATGCCGATCGTAAAGGCAAAGAAAGCGCTGGACGGCTTGGCTTCTGGTCAAACCATGGAAGTGCTCTCCACAGATAAAGGGTCGCTCAATGATTTCCAAGCGTGGGTGAAACAAACCAAAAACGAGTTGATTTCCCATGAAGAGGACAACGGCGTATTCAAATTTCTGGTGAAGAAATCCTAAAAAGAAAATAGCGAGCACGATGAGTAAGTCGTGTTCGCTTATTTCACATCCTCGTAGATGATGCGAATACCGAGTTGTCCGTAGGTTTCTTCTCGGTAATGACCATTCGGGCACATTTTTTCGCAGCGCAAATCATCTATATGAGAAAGCAACGGTTCCTTGCAGGTAGGGCAGCGGTGCTGAAAGATCGATTTCAAATATCGAATCATTTATATCACCTTATTCGCATTAAATTACTTGGATTTATTTTACTCGATCATCCTTCATTTGAAAAGGAGTCAGAACTTCTCAGGGGCGTTACTTTGGGAAGGGAAGGAGGACGTATGGACGCTCTATTGTTTCTACTCATGCTGTCACTGGGCTTATTCGGTTCATTCTTTTCCGGATTACTCGGAATTGGCGGCGCCATCATTAACTATCCATTGCTGCTCTTTGTGCCAGATTGGTTGAATGTTGCCCATTTCACGGCGCAGGAGGTATCGTCGATTTCCATGTTCCAAGTGTTTTTCGCCTCGTTGTCAGGGGTGCTGGCTTTCCGCAAGAAAAACGGGAAGGGCTCGCCTTTGATTCACAAAGGGCTGGTCAAGGATATGGGGATCAGCATCCTCGTCGGGAGCTTGCTGGGTGGCTTCATCTCCAGGTACCTATCGGGAGACAGCATCAATCTCGTCTATGGGATCTTGGCTGTCGTCGCGGTTGTACTCATGCTGATCAAAAACAAAGGGAAGGAAGAGAATCCCGAGGATGTCACGTACAACCGAGGCATTGCGATTCCCTCTGCGTTCGTCGTCGGGATCGTATCTGGCATTGTAGGGGCTGGAGGTGCCTTTGTTCTCATCCCGATCATGCTGACTGTACTGAAAATCCCAACCCGCGTAACCATTGCATCGTCCTTAGCTATCGTATTCATTTCCGCCATCGGTGGTGTATTGGGGAAACTGACAACGGGACACATTCCGTTGTGGCCCGTTCTGTTCACCGTGATCGGCAGTGTGATCGGAGCACCTTTGGGCAGCCGGGTCAGTGCCAAAATGAATGTAAATGTCTTGCGCTATGGATTGCTGATCCTGATCAGTGTGACGGCGATTAAAATATGGAGCGACATTATCCTGTAACGGAGGTTCTACAAATTTCCGTTGCAAATGCGCTCTACTGCATTTAAAATACCTATAGGGGTATAAGTATAACTCAAGGAGGCCTCTTTCATGGAAGCTCAAAAAGAGAAAACAACGATTGTCCTGTTCAGTGGGGATTTAGATAAAGCGATTGCGGCTTTTATTATTGCGAACGGTGCCGCAGCGTATGATCACGATGTCACGATTTTCTTTACGTTCTGGGGATTGAACACCATGCGCAAAGACGAGATCGTCAAGGTGAATAAAGGCTTCCTCGAAAAGGCGTTTGGCTGGATGATGCCTCGCGGCGCCAAAAAGCTGGGGTTGTCCAAAATGAATATGATGGGCATGGGGCCAAAGATGATCAAGCACGTCATGAAAAAGCATAATGCATTGACGTTGCCTCAGTTGATCGAACTGGCTCAGGAACAAGGGGTCAAGCTGGTGGCATGCACCATGACGATGGATCTCCTGGGTCTGCAAAAGGAAGAGCTGCTGGACGGAATGGAATATGCAGGGGTAGCGGCTTATCTGGGCGATGCTACACAAGCGAAAGTGAATCTGTTTATTTAGGCCGCTCCTTTTTCGTATAATACCGGTATAGGTAGAAATAGGAGGAAATTTCATGGACTACAACTACGGTGAAGATATTAAAAGACGCTTGCGCAGGATTGAGGGACAAGTTCGCGGTGTTTTGAAAATGATGGAGGATCAGAAAAACTGCAAGGAGGTAGTCGCGCAGCTGTCAGCTGTGAGAAATGCATCCGATCGTGCTATCGCGCAAATCGTGGCGGAAAATCTTCAGCGCTGCTTGTTGGAAGAGCAGGAGGCTGGAGGAGACACCAGCAAAATGGTGAAGGAAGCTGTTGAGCTCTTGGTGAAAAGCCGCTAAAACGAAAGGGTGTCTATATGGATTTCTCGACTATACTTCTGATTCTCGCTTACGCTGTCACTACGTGGTATTTGATCACACGATTCAGGTCGGTAAAGGGTCTGCAAAATTTATCCGCAGAGGAATTCAAAGATCGGGTGAATCAAAAAAGCAGGGTGATGTTGATCGACGTGAGGGAGCCCCATGAATACAAGAAGGGGTATATTCCTTCGGCGGTCAATATCCCACTGTCCCAGCTGAACAGCCGGGTCAAGGAAATATCCAGCAAAAACGACGTGCTGCTCTATTGCCGCAGCGGGATGCGCAGCAAACAGGCAGCAAAGGTATTGAGCAAGCACGGCTTTACCAACATGGCTCATCTCAAAGGCGGCCTGATTACCTGGAGCGGCGCAATCAAAAAGAAATGAAGGAGAAACCCACAGTGTGCTGGATGGACACTGTGGGTTTTTGGCGATGAATAGGCGGACCAGACGGCAGAAAGAATAATACACCATTGACATCTTGCTCTGTTGTAACTAAAATGATTACAACAGGGGGCAAATGAACACCTTGTTCTTTTTTTACACAAGATGTAACTGCTTTTGTTACAGCTGATCGATCAGGTAATACCATGCCTATATTTGAAGAATCATACCATTATGGAGGGAAATGATCATGAAAATCGCCATTGTCGGTGCAAGCGGGAAAGCAGGTAAATGGATTGCGAAGGAAGCGTTGGACCGTGGACACGAAGTGACGGCTATCGTCCGTGATGCATCAAAAATAGCGGAAGCAAACGTAGCCGTTGTGGAAAAAGACGTCTTTGCCCTGAAAGCAGATGATTTGAAAGGCTATGATGTGGTAGTCAACGCATTTGGTGCCCCATTGGGTCAGGAGCACTTGCATGTCGAAGCAGGGAATGTATTGATTGAAGCCATGAAGGGTGCGCCAGACACTCGCATGATCGTGGTAGGCGGAGCGGGCAGTCTGTTCGTCGATGAAGCGAAAACCACTCGTGTATGGGAAACGCCGGATTTCCCTGAAATGTTCTTGGCTACGGCACAAAATCAGGGAGAAAATCTGCGCATTCTACAAGGCACAGATTCCATTCAATGGACATTTCTGAGTCCGTCCGCTTTCTTTGATGCAGAAGGCGCTCGCACGGGTACCTATGTAGCAGGAAAAGATCATTTGCTGGTAAACGCCAGCGGTCAGAGCTACATCAGCTACGCTGACTACGCCATCGCTGTCCTGGATGAAATCGAAAATCCAAAGCATCGCAACGAACGCTTCACCGTAGGCTCCAAATAAAGCGCGGATCAAAAGCAAAGACCAGCTCAATGACGAGCTGGTCTTTTTCGTACGGTCCGCAGTTTATCGCACCAATGAGCCGATCACTGGATAATGAAACGGTCTGCCTTTGAGCGAGTAGATGATCCCTTTGATCGGATAGTAGATTCCCATCAATCCGAAGACGATCAGGAAAGGGATGCCGACCACGATGAACGAGAGCGCCCAGGAAATGCTGATGAGTACTCCCAAGATCACGTGAAACAAAAGAGCCTGTAGTGCCATATTTTTAGCATCGCGATCCTGCATGAGCAGCCATACAATCAATGGCACCAGGAAGGGCGCGAAAAACGCACTCGCATGTGTGATAGCTTTTACACCGTTATAATTCATCGAATAGTCCTCCTCGTCGTTCATGCCGACTTCTATGATCCTATTGTACATGAGGGATGGAACGGACCAAAACCATCAAAAGCGTGATTTCCCGCTCCGACCACAGACGGAGGAAAATTCCATTCAAATCGGTTACTGTGAATCTTAAGAAAATCTTTTGTTTTTTCACAAGTAATTCTAAAAGAAATCTGGGTAACATGACTAGTAAGCGACAAAAAAGGAGCGAACCAAATGATGATGATTGATTGCCATCAACCGGTCGGCTTAAAAGAACGGCTGATGTTTTTCTATAATTTCTTGCAGGCACCAGGTCAAGTAGGGAGCATTACGCCTAGCTCGCACGCGCTGGCGAAGCAGATGATGAAGCCGGTTGACTGGAAAAAAGCACATACGATCGTGGAGCTAGGGGCGGGAACCGGTATTTTCACCAAATGGATCGATGAGCTGAAACAGCCGGATGCGACCCTCGTGTCATTTGAAAAAGAAACGAACATGCGGAATCGTCTGGAGCTGCTCTTTCCGGGCGCTCTTTTCCACGAGGACGCTGTCGAGCTGGTGAGTGTGCTGGCGGATGCGGGATTGGGCAAAGCCGATGCGATCATTTCCGGCTTGCCGTTCGCAAACTTCCCCCAAGCCTTGCGCGATCAGATCATGGAGCAGGTGTACGCTGCACTGAAGCCAGGCGGAGTCTTTGTCGCCTTTCAGTATTCTCTGCAAATGAAAAAGCAGCTGCAAGCGGTCTTTTCGGAAGTCTCCGTCAAGTTGGTTCCGTTTAATCTGCCTCCTGCTTTTGTGTATGTTTGCCGGAAAGAAATCGGGTAGAGAGGGAGGGAGAAACGCAGAATGGTAGTAGATATGCTGACGGATTCGGTGAGCCAATTCGGCTATTTTGCACTCTTCTTTCTATTATGGCTGGGTATTGTCGGAATGCCGATTCCGGATGAAGTCATTGTACTGTCCGCAGGTGTGTTGACCGCCACAGGTGTGCTGAAGGTCGTACCTGCTTTTATTGCTACGTATCTGGGAGTCGTTTCCGGACTGTCTCTCGGGTACGTGTTAGGGCGGACGGTAGGGGCTCCGGCTCTGAACTGGATCGGGCGAAAAAAGGGGATGAACAAGTACGTCGCGCATGCGCAGTCACTTCTGGAACGGTACGGGAGTTATGCGCTTTGCATCAGCTATTTTTTGCCGGTCGTTCGTCACGTCGTTCCCTATCTGGTGGGGATCGGGAAGATGACTTTTCGCCGATATGCATGGTTCTCCTATACGACCGGGCTTGTCTGGACGCTGATTTTGTTTGGGATCGGGCACTTCACAGGGAATAACGTCGCCTATCTCAATGCTCACTTGAGCACGCTGACGCAAGGGATGGCAATGGGAGTGATCGGTCTGGTTCTCGTCGCAGCAGTCGGACTGTACGGCTACAAGGTGTGGAAAAGAAAGAAGGAACGTATCGTCCCTTCAAAAGAATACAGCAAATAGACCTCCTGCTCTTGCGGAGGTTTTTTCGCTATTATGCAGGAAAATCTGGCTTCATGGCGCTCACCGCTGCGAAAAAATCAGGGTATGTTCCCCGATAGATCGTGGAGTCGTGGTCGGAAGCACAATGACGCTTCAATCCGATTTTGCTTAAAAAACGTTCCCCGGCCGCGGTCACAGCATCGCCTACGATCCCTTCCATCCTGACACCCTTCCTTCGAAACGTCTCGTAGTATTCCAGGTAGCTGCCCAATAACATCGTTAACGCAGGGGACCTCCGATATTCGTCGTCAATGACGATGCAGGAGAGAAACAAACTCATAGAAGGGACAGGCCCCTCTTCTACGGGGATGATTTCACGATAGGTAAGATACTTGTCGTTATAAGTGCCGTTTGAGATTTGTTCGTAAATCTCAGGCTTAACGGGGAACAAATTCATAAATCCAATGATGCGATGGTCTTCCTCCAACGCGAGTATCGAGTGAGGACGTTGTACATACCACTCGTACGATTCCGCATAAGGAGTGATATGCTCCTCAGCATAGTATCTTTTTTCCAATTGCTCCATTTGAATAAAATCTTGTATCGTTAGACAGCTTTTGATATTCACGCGAAGTCACCCGCTTTCTCGACGTTCTTGTCAATGTCTATCGGAGGTTTCTTGCGTATTCCCGCGTTTACCGCGTCTGCGGAACCATTCTGGCAGGACGATCCCGATCAGGATGACGACCACTCCCAACGTTTGGAGCAGGCTTACAGATTCATTCAGGACCACGTACGAAGAGATGACAGCCATAGGCAATTCGGCAGCCCCCAAAATGGCAGCCATGCCAGCACCAATGTGCGGAATGCCAAAGTTGAACAAGACGGTCGGCAAAAAAATTCCGAAAAAAGCGAGCAGGAATACATACGGAAATAGACCATCCAACAAAGCGCCATTGAAGAGGAAGACAGGTGGGTAAATCAAGCTGGCCAAAAGCAGTGAGCCTGTTGCCATGGCCGAGCTGCGCACCCACGGTTGGACGGTGATCGCTGCTTTTCCGCTGAAAATGAGAAACAGTGTGTAGGATACGGCCGAGAGCAATCCAAGCATGACTCCCATAAAATTGAACTGTCCCCATCCGCCGCCTTCAAACAGGCCACCGGCAAGCAGCGTTCCTATGAGCAACAATACGAGTGAGCCGATCGTTTGTCTGTCAGGACGCCGACGAGTCAGAAAGGCTTCCGCCAGTACGCCCATCCACGTAAATTGAAATAACAGGACGATCGCAATCGAAGCGGGTATGAATTGAAGGGCATTGTAATAGAAAATGCCAGTCGATCCAACAGTCAGTCCAACAGCAACCAGCAAAAGTAATTGCCTCCATTGGGGTTTTGTCCGCAAGAAAAACAAAGCAGGCAGCCAGGTTAAGACAAAGCCGAAAAACATTTGCCCACCGATCACTTCTGCGGGGGAGTATCCCTGTCCATAAGCCAGCTTGACGATGGTGGAGAGAATCCCGTAACTACACGCCCCTATAAAGACCAGCAGTATATAACGCATGAGTAGTCTCCTTGTCCCAAGTGCTTTTTATCCTTAGCTAGGATAATACTCGACAGATCGTTTGTCTATGTAGGCAAATTGTTTTTGTCAATTCAAGGTTTCCCTCTGGCTCGGCGCGGGAAATAAGGTGACTAGCAGACAGCTTAGTAGGCAGGGGGAGGCAGATGTACTTTTCGAAAGTAAGAGATCGATTATTTGCAACATTTCTGTTGTTGAGTCTCTTTCCCATTTTGTTTATCTGCTTCCTTTTCTATGGGGAGGCTCAAGAAGCGGTGTTTGAGCAGTACCAAACCGATATGGAAGGCCATCTCAAGCTTGCGGACATGCGATTGTCCTCTTTTCTACAAACGATGCAAGCAGAGGTAGATAATCTGGCAGCAAACAAGCTACTCTATCAGGAAAAAACGGATGACGCCTCGATTCATGCATTGTTTTCCCAGTTTGTGCGCTTGAGTGATATGATCGGAAATGTTCACTTTGTGGCGGTCAACACACCTGCGGACAGTACAATGACTTCATCCGGAATCGGCATTCCGACAATACCCAGGATATGATGGTCGTTTTAGATTCGGGGAAAATTTTTATACATACGGAAAGTGAATGGATCGGGAAGGAAGTGCAAGCGCTTCCCGGTTATGACGAGATCCGCCGAGCGTTGCAAAATCAAACGAATCATGGCATGCTCAGGCTTCAAAAAGAGGGGGAGACGATTTACTCGTTTTTCTTCGTATCGCCCGTCAGCGGCAACGTCTATATCGAATGGATCGGTGGGAAAGGAATCTCGCAGCGCCTTGACCGGCTCAAGCTGATTCTGCTAATCACCATTTGCCTCGTCGTAGGTTTTTCTGCTTACGTGGCCCACCGCCTCTCGCTGTGGATCGGCAAGCCGATCTATACCCTGGTATCGGCTACGGACGCGTTGCTGGAGGGTGATTTCTCCATACGGGTTCCCATTCAGGGGATGAAAGAGATCACGATCCTCGAAAGGAAATTCAACAAGATGGCAGGGCAAATGCATGAGCTGATCGTACGGGAACGGGAATACATGCAGGAGAGTCTGGACCAAATCGTGCGCAGCTTTTACTTGGCGGTGGAAATGAAGGATCCGTATACGGCAGGACATACCGAACGCGTCACCGAGTACGCACTTATTTTGTACGATCATCTGGATGAAAAATCACGCAGCCAATTTTCCCGGGACGACTTGCGTTACGCCAGTTTAATGCATGACATTGGAAAAGTAGCGATACCGGATCATGTTTTGCTCAAAGCAGGGAAGTTGACGGATGAGGAATATGAATACATGAAGCGGCATTCGTCCATTGGAGCCAACATTGTCGAGCAGATCGAAAGCTTGGCTCACGTCAGCCCGGGAGTGAGGCACCATCACGAGCGGTGGGATGGCCGCGGTTATCCCGATCAATTAAAGGGAGAGGCCATTCCTTTGATTGGGCGGATCATAGCTGTTGCCGACACATTTGATGCGATGACGACTACCAGATCCTATCGGAAGGCGATGACCTTTCAGGAAGCGCATGATGAAATTGTCCGCTGCTCGGAGAAGCAATTTGATCCCAATATCGTAACTGTTTTTCAAGAAGCTTACCGAGCTCGCGTGTTGCAGGCGCAGCTTCGGTCAGGTGGTGTCACGCTGGAAACGTCGGCCAGTGCTGCATCCGAGAAAGAATGAGGGGACCTTTCCCTGTATTGGTTGGTCTTTACGCCTTGCTATCAATCCGTATCTCTGGTATTCTAACTGTACCGTGCTAGACGGGGAGGTTGCGGTGCCCTGTAACCTGCAATCCGCAATAGCAGGGTTGAATTCCTATCATAGGTTTCCTCATGTGAGGCTGCCTTATGGCGGCGGTGTTGAGGATCGGGTCCTGTGCAACGCGAACCCATGAACCTGGTCAGGTCCGGAAGGAAGCAGCCATAAGTGGATCATCGCGTGTGCCGCAGGGTAGCCTGGTCTGAGCTGCTACCATAAGTAACGC
Source organism: Brevibacillus choshinensis (assembly GCF_016811915.1). Taxonomy (NCBI): domain Bacteria; kingdom Bacillati; phylum Bacillota; class Bacilli; order Caryophanales; family Paenibacillaceae; genus Brevibacillus; species Brevibacillus choshinensis. The sequence continues at coordinate 87,132 of NZ_CP069127.1, forward strand.
TCGGATGAGGATTATCGAAGATAGGTGCACGGTACCTTCTATATGACAGTCAAGTAGCATGTTTTCTTCGGGAGACATGCTATTTTTATTTGCCAATAAAGTCTTTCCGATCGCTCGGTGTATTTTTTGTTGTTTTTTGACGATAAACAGCGAAACATTTCCCTTTTCTTCCTGATGGAAAAGGGCAGGTTTTAGGCGGAGTTTCACGAATTTTCATAGAAGGAGAAACAATATACTATCCTGCACATTGAACTACGTCATAGGTCAGGGAGGGACAAGCTGTGAGTGCATCTTTTTCGCTACATCTGGTCGGCTCGTCCGGACGATTGCAGCAGTTCATGCATCAACTGCCTACTGCCGTTTTATTGGTAAATCAGGCAGGAAGTATCGTTGAAGTAAACGAACAACTGCTTCGTGTCACCGGATATTCACGCGATCGACTTGTCAATCAACCGTTTCAGACCATCCTTCCTTTCAATGGCTCCGTGGAGCAGTTGTATGAAGAGTTATTGCAGAAGGAAGCGCAGCCGGAATTCAACGTGGAGGTAGAATGGAAGAATAAACAGGGGATATGCGGAAAGACTCCTGCGATGATATTGGTGCAGCAAGCAGAACAGCCCTTGTATCTGATTCATCTGTCTCAACTATCAAAAGAACCAGACTTCACCTTGCCCCAGCGAGTGCTGACTAAGCTGACGCACGATACCAGCCTTGGCTTGTTCATTCTGGACGAGCAGGCGAATATCGTCGAGGCCAGTCAGACGGCATGCAAGCTCTTGGGGATGGACCGGCTGCAAGTCATCAACAACCACATTGATCGTGTTTTTGCAGGCATTCCCGAACAGCATCGGCTCATCAAAAAAGAGCTGCTGGAAGGTGTCAAATTACACAACATCGCCACGTCATGGTCCAATGACAATCAGCGCTACGAATTAATCGTGGATGCCAATACGCTGCAGGACGGTACAGGCAAGACGGTTGGCGCTTTTGTCCTTTTTAAAGATATTACGAATCTGCGTTCCTTTGAGCAAAAAATCGAGCGAAACGAGCGGTTGGCGATGATTGGGCAGATCGCTGCCGGCACCGCACACGAAATACGCAACCCGCTTACCTCCATCAAAGGATTTCTGCAAATGTTCTTAAAATCATTTGGCGAAAGCGGAATGGATCGGGAAAAGACGTATACGGAAATCATGCTGACGGAGATCAATCGAATCAACTCGTTGGTGAGTGAGTTTCTCTTGTTGAGCAAACCGCGCAATATTCAATACTCCATGGTGGACCTCAATACCGTCTTCTCGGAAATCCTGCCGATCGTCGAATCCCAGGCCATTCTGTACGGGATCGACGTGAAGTTTTCCTCCCACGGAAAACTTCCGATGGTCGTAGGCGATACCGAGCTTCTCAAGCAGGTGTTCATCAACATTTGCAAAAACGGCATTGAAGCCATGGGCGAGCAGGGCACGCTGCAAATTTCCCACCACATCGATCAGGACGGAGACAAGGTAAGCATCGACATTCACGACTCCGGCCCCGGTATTCCGTTGTACATCATCGACAAAATTTTCGACCCGTTTTTTACGACTAAAGAAGAAGGAACAGGCTTGGGGTTGTCCGTCTGCCAAAAAATCATCCACGATATCGGTGGCCAGATTCGCGTCTCGTCCAAGGGGTACGGAACGACCTTTCACATCATGCTTCCTTACATGTAAAAACGTCCATGCGAAAGCGTCCCTCACAACCATGTGAACGGGGCGTTTTCTTTGATGGAACTATGCCAATAGTGTATAATGAATAGGATATAAAAGAGGACTGTGCAGATGGGGAGTGTCACACGAACATGGCTTATACCGCGCTGTATCGCGTATACCGACCGCAGACGTTTCAAGACGTTGTCGGACAAGAACATGTGACGATTACCTTGCGCAATGCATTGCGCGAAGGAAGGCTTTCCCATGCCTATTTGTTCAACGGTCCCCGTGGTACCGGTAAGACGAGTGCAGCCAAAATCATGTCCAAAGCCGTAAACTGCGAGCAGCCGATTGACGGCGAGCCTTGCAATGAGTGCGGTTCGTGCCGTGCGATTACAAGCGGTTCTGTGACGGATGTGCTGGAGATCGATGCCGCATCCAACCGCGGGGTTGAAGAGATTCGCGACATTCGCGACAAAGTGAAATTTGCTCCAAGCGACGTCAAGTACAAGGTGTACATCATTGACGAAGTGCATATGCTGACGACGGAGGCGTTTAACGCGCTGCTAAAGACGTTGGAAGAACCGCCTGCACACGTCATTTTCATTTTGGCCACCACGGAACCGCACAAGCTGCCGGCCACGATCATCTCTCGGTGCCAGCGTTTCGATTTTCATCGAATTCCGCTTCGGGTGATGGTCAATCTGCTGCAGAAAATTTGCCAATCGCAGGGAGTACGAGTCGAAGAACAAGCACTCCAGCTGGTGGCGAAGATGGCAGAGGGTGGAGCGCGTGATGCCCTCAGCTTGCTCGATCAGGCGATCAGCTATAGCCGAGATGAAGTGAAGGCAAGCGACATCATGCAAATTACGGGTACCGTCTCCCAGACGTACTTTTCCGTCCTGGCCCGCCATATCGCTGAGCGCGATGTAGCTCAGGTCATGGAACAGTTCGATCAGGTCATGGTTCAAGGGAAGGATCCCGAGCAGTTCCTGCATGATTTCATGTACTACTATCGGGATATGCTGCTGTTGAAGACTGCTCCTCAGCTGGAGGAGATCGTAGAGCGGACGATGATAGACGATCAGTTTGCCACCGTAGCTGAGCTGTACGGGTTTCCCGAGCTGTATGCGGCGATCGAGACATGCAATGAGGCGCTGACCCAATTGAAATACTCGACGTACGCCAGAGTTTTGGTGGAGCTGACACTGGTCAAGATGTGCCAGCCTGTTGCACAAACGGCCGGAAGTACCGCTACAGCAGCTCCGCAAGTAAATAATGAAGAGCTGGCAGGCATGGCGAACCGGATCCGCACATTGGAAGAACGCCTGGTTCAGATCATGCAAGGGCAGGTAAACTTGCCGACGCAAAAAGCGGAGGAGCCGAGAAAGGCTGAACCGAAGCGTGTGGCTGCGGCAGGAGGCGGATCGCGAACCTCGATGAACAAGGTGCGCGAAGTCGCGAAGGCATTGGACGAAAATCTGACTCGTCAGGTGCGCGGACAATGGAGCCAAATATTGACTGATTTGAAAAAGGTGAAAATCCAGTACCAGGCTTGGCTGGTAAATGGTCAGCCTGTTGCTGCTGGCGGTGATGCGGTGGTGGTCACGTTCACCAGCCCCATCCACTGCGATAAAACCATGGAGCCGGAATTAAAGGGCGTAGTCGAGCGGGTCATCTTGAATGTGCTGGGCAAGCCATTGCAGCTTTTTTCCATCATGGAAGAGGAATGGCAATCGGTCGAACAGCAGGTAGGGCAAAAGGAAGGCCCTGCCGAAGAGGAACAGGATCCGTTTTTGGCAGAAGCCATAAAGCTCGTGGGCGAAGAACTAGTCGAAGTAAAAGACTAATTTCAAAAACAATCAAGGGAGGAACCCTCACATGAAAAACATGCAGCAAATGCAACAAATGATGAAGCAAGTGAAAAAAATGCAAGAAGAAATGGCAAAAGCCCAAGAAGCCCTGAAGGATAAAGTCGTAGAAGGCTCTGCTGGCGGCGGCGCTGTATTGGTCAAAGCGGATGGCCACAAGCAAGTAAAAGAAATCATCATCAAGCCAGAAGTCATCGATCCAGATGATGTTGAAATGCTGCAAGATCTCGTGCTGACCGCTGTGAATGACGCGCTGCGCAAAGCGGACGAATTGATGGCGAAAGACATGGGGAAATTCACTGGAGGAATGAACATCCCGGGTCTGTTCTAAAAACAGGTAGTCGAAGGAGCATACGCGATGTTCTATCCAGAACCGGTATCCAAGCTAATTGAAGGCTTTATGAAACTGCCCGGCATCGGTCCGAAAACCGCTGGGCGGCTTGCCTTTTTCGTTCTCAACATGAAGGAAGACGACGTGCTCGATCTGGCCAAGGCGCTCGTCAACGCCAAACGCCAGCTGCACTACTGCTCGGTATGCAACAACATCACCGATCTCGATCCTTGCCACATTTGCAGGGACAAGCGTCGCGACGGCTCTGTCATTTGTGTCGTTCAGGAGCCCAAGGATGTCGTGGCGATGGAAAAAACGAGAGAGTTTGAAGGGTATTACCACGTATTGCACGGAGCCATTTCACCGATGGATGGGATCGGTCCGGAAGATATTCGCATCCCTGACCTGTTGAAGCGGCTCAGCGACGAGCAGGTCAAAGAGGTTATCCTGGCGACCAATCCCAACATCGAAGGGGAGGCGACGGCGATGTACATTTCCCGCCTGATCAAACCTTTCGGGATTCGCGTAACGCGCATTGCCCATGGATTGCCTGTGGGCGGTGATCTGGAGTACGCAGATGAAGTGACGCTGACCAAAGCACTGGAAGGTCGACGAGAACTATAGAATGGTGGAAGAGAAAAAGACGGGGGAAACCTGTCTTTTTTTCATTCTTCACATGGTTAAGGAGAGAGGGACATGCCTGTCATCTGTTCGGAGCTGATTATCGCAGCGCCGCCGCAACTCTGTTTTGATGCGGCCAGAAGCATCGATTTGCATATGGAGTCAACATCTAGAACCGGGGAAAGGGCGATCGCCGGGGTCATGAGTGGATGGATCGAGCTAGGGGAGTCTGTGACCTGGGAAGCCGTCCATTTTGGGATCAAGCAGCGACTGACTGCGAAAATCACAGAGATGAACAAGCCTCATTATTTTGTGGACGAGATGGTTTCCGGAGCATTCAAACGATTTCGGCATGAGCACGAATTTATACCAGTAGGACAAAACCAAACGCGCATGCTCGATACCTTTGACTATACTTCTCCACTCGGAATTTTGGGGAAAATCGCGGATTGGCTTTTCCTTGAGGCGTACATGGCGCGCTTTCTGCTGGAAAGGAATCTTTACTTGAAGCAGGTGGCCGAGCGGCAGTTCAAACAAACGGAAGAAGAAGCTTGAGGAAAGACGGACTTTTTTTGTGGGACGAGACATACAGTGAAATAGGAGCGTGAAGAGATGCTGACAGGACCGGGGCTGTCGCTGCGGATAGAGCCAGAGAGACATCGGTCTACTCCGTGGGCGATCATGCTGTGCATAGGGTATTGGCTGATGTTTGCCGCTGAATTTTCCGTCATTCGTTTCTATCGGGGAGAAGACGGGCGATGGATCGCATCGACAACAGATCAGCCTCATTTGTGGTTGTCGCTGACGGTGTTAACCATTACCATGGTCAGCTTGGTAGGGGCAGTCGGGTTTGCAATCAGTCTCTGGAGGCAGGGACGGCAAACGCAGTGGCTGTGGGGAGATCACGATCTGACTGGCAACGATGTGCTGCACATGGTCGCGTGGATGCATGTATTTCAGACGTTCACGCTTCTCATCTACGGATTGATCCTCGAGGGGACTCTCTTTTCGGAGGGAACAATCGGCGGGACGTTCGAATCTGCCATGTTTCAGTTGTTTCTCTTGATCCTGATTCCATTCTGGTTCCGGGGGAGACTGGCAGAGATCGGTGTGCGCCGTCCCGCACGTATAGGCCGAATGCTCCTCACCCTGCTGATCATGTTCATCCTGATCGCCAAAGTGCTCGATGTGGCGATAACCAATCCTCTCGCAGATTGGCTCGGGATGTCTCTCTCCTCCGAGCGGGAGCAGCAGATTGAAAAGGAAATTGTACAAGCCAAGCAAACCGATATGCTGGCGGCAGCTACGTCGTTTCTCGTCATCGGGATCTTGGTCCCGATTGCGGAAGAGCTGTTGTTTCGGGGAGTCATCCAGACGTATCTGGTGCGTCGCATGGGAGCTGTCATCGGTATCGTTTTGAGCAGCTTGTGGTTCGCTCTCTTGCACATTGATTTGGCTTTATTCGTGCCGCTTTTTGTCATTGGTCTCGGTTTGGGATTTGTGCGTCATCGCTACCAGTCAATTTGGGGCGCAGTATTGCTGCATGCAGTGAACAATTTGTCTGGAGTGCTGTACTACTTTCAGTGAGGGGGTACGCTGATGAGCAGGTGGGGGAAAAAGGCGAGGGTGTTGATCGATGTGGAGGCGGTCGGTCTGGATGCGGCAGTCAATCGGGCCCGTCTCGATTGGCAGCACGCCCGCCATCTGGTAGAAATCAGTGAACCGGATGGCGGCTTGGATGATGCGATTTACTATTTGCAGTTGACAGAAAAACGCTATATGTACCTTCTCTCGCAAGCGAAGCGGGAGCATCATCGTAAGCAAGCCTAAGGAGGAAGCTCATGGAAACGGGATGGGTCATTGCTCTGATTATTGCGGGAATTCTGCTCGTCATCGCTGCCAGCAAATCGGTTGCGCTTCCGGTGCGCTGGATTGGTTTTGGGATCATGCAGCTGGTGATAGGCGCGATCTTGCTCTTCTTTGCGAATCTGGTCGGGGAATTAGCTGATTTCCATATCCCGATCAATCCGGTTACCGCCTTGCTGGCCGGTTTTTTACGGTTACCGGGTCTAGCAGCCTTGGTCGTCATTAAGCTGTGGGTGATGTAAGGCTTCACCCATCGGTCAGCAAAAAGGCGACCCCTCTATTTTCGTATTTCACACGGCTTTTTTTTGATTGACGCAAGGAAACAAGCAGAGCAAACAGCCTGGGCAGCGACAGAACCAGTGTGCCGCAAAGCAAAGTCAAGCCGTATTCGACAGGCAGCCACACGTAAGCAGCCGCTGCGAGAAACAGGCAGCCGAGCAGCACGACGCACTCTCCTCGGCGATATACCGAAATCGGCACAGGAAGCCGGTACCCGCTCCCCCACCAAGGAGAGACAAGCATGTCGGCAGTCGTTTGAGGTTTGAGAAGGCGAAGCTGCGCATATAGACGAAAGACAACCAGATGCCCCACTGCAATAGCGGGAAGGATAGCCAGTGTCACGATCAGGCGAGCCGCTGGAATGTGTAAATAAAACGAAATAGCGATCATGGACACGCCCATCAACAGCCATTGAAACAGATGGCCGAGCAAGCCCCAGCGGAAGCGGTGAAGCAGTTTGTAGCTGTATATGGTTTGGTTCGCAGATTCCTTCATACGTCACTTCCTTTACTGACAAGCCTTGAATTCGATCTAATTATCGCATAGTCGCAAATGTTGAAAAAGCACGAAATCTTTGCCGTTGGAGAGGTCCAGCGGCTTTTGTATGTCCGGTCCGGGCTGTGCCGTACCGTGCCGTCATGGGCTGGCGGTGAATGGGAACGCTAATTGGAACGGCAGATAGAGGAGGGAGAGGGTCTTGTTCCATCAGCGTTTGACTTTACTGGCGATAGAAGAAGAGGTGACTCCAGATGTTCGCCGGGACCTTATGGAATGCGGAATCCAACTGATCCCATTTGAAATAGAAAAAGGAGCTTTCCATTCAGAGGCAGATGGATGGCTGCTCACAAAGAGCAGGGATATGAAAACGTGGGGAGAAATGGCCCAGGAAGCAGCCGTATCACCTGGCCTTTTGCTGGTCTACGGCGAAGAGATCCCCTATGGCTGGACGGAATCTGTCACGGATCGCGGCTCAAGCCTCGGAAGCTGGGAAGTGGTCAGGATGGCGCTGCTGTCAGAAAAAGAGAAGGCGCTGGTCGGAGGGAAGCCGGACGGGGAGTGGTTACGCATGGTGTGCCGCCTGCTGGCTCGCTATCAGCGGGTGTCTTTGGTCTGCAGCATACGCGAAGTCGATGAGATCCTCCGCCAGCTACCCATGTATTTATCATGGAAAGAGCGCTTTTATCTGGAACTGGGAGAACGATGCGATCAAGAGGGGATTTCTCTGCAGACAGTATCCCGAGCACTTGGCATGGACAAGCGCATAGGACAGGGCTGGCTGTATCCAAATCGACTGGACCAGGCCCCGTTGTGCAGATGGATTGAGCGCGAAGGCAAGCTAGCCATGGAAAAGGCGAATGTGCATCGCGTGGTCTTATGGGGCTCTGCGATCATGTGGAATCAGATGGATACAAGCTGGCTCACGGGAAAAGAGGTATGCCTGCTATCCCAGGAGGAGAAGCAAATTCCGAACGAGGTCTTCACTGAATACTGGCAATGCGAGCAGTGGCAAAAAGCGCTGCAAAACGCAGATTTGCTGGTGATCGGCACAGCAGACGACATCATTCGTGAACTCCCGTTAAAAGAGCTCGTCCATTCCATGAAACAGGCGAATGTAGTGGATGCTTGTGCTTGTTTTCCGGTACAGGAAACGCAGAATGTCCTTCAAAGCTACCGAGCTATCGGCGAAAAGACGAACGTTTGGGAATGATGCTGATTATAATGGGGTATAATGATTGGTAGATTGAGGAAAAGGGCAGGCGTTAAAACTATGGAAAAGGTTGCTCAGCGATGTATCGTCTGTGAAATGGAACGCAGCGACGGAATCGCGATCTGTGAGCAGTTCATCTGCCAGAGATGCGAGCAGGAAATGGTCAATACGGATGTACAGGATGAAAAGTACCCGTTCTTTATTCACCAGATGAGGAGAATATGGTTACGGAAAGATGCTTGAACGAAAAAAGGCAACGGACAAATCCCGATGCCTTTTTTCGTTCCAAATCATGCTAAAATAGTGGGTAATTCATTTCATAAAGGACGTGAGTGCACGTGTTGGGGAAAAATGCTGATTTTCGGGAGAGGCAAATGCGTGCCCCCCTGTATGAACAGCTGGAACGGCACGTCAAGCGTCGTCCGCATCCGTTTCATGTTCCTGGACATAAAATGGGGCACAGCTTCGACAGCGAAGGCAGACATCGGTTCCAGTCGATTTTGGAGCTCGATCTTACAGAAATAAATGGCACGGATGATTTGCATCAGCCTCAGGGCGTCATCGCAGAAGCGCAGGAGCTGGCAGCAGAGGCGTTTGGAGCAGAGGAGACGAGATTTCTCATTGGCGGAAGCACGGTCGGGAATCTCGCGCTGATCATGACGGTATGCCGTCCCGGAGACAAGATCCTCGTCCAGCGAAATTGCCACAAGTCGGTGTACCACGGAATCATGATGGCGAAGGCCATTCCGATTTTCTTGGTGCCAGCTGTCGATTTGGCTACCGGAGTCGCAGCAGGAGTCAGGAGAGAAGACGTGGAGCGTGCGCTGCATCTCCACCCTGATGCGAAGGCCGTCTTTTTGACAAATCCCACCTACTACGGAATGGGAATCGATTTGGAGAAGATGGCAGCGATCGTGCATCGGTATGATATTCCTCTCTTGATTGATGAGGCGCACGGTCCGCATTTTGGATTCCATCCCGCTTTCCCGTTATCTGCGATGCAGTCAGGTGTCGACGCGGCGGTGCAGTCCACACACAAAATGGCGTCGGCGATGACGATGTCTTCCATGCTGCATGTGCAAGGAGGGAGGATCGACCGGGACAGGCTGTTTCGGCATTTGGCCATGATCCAGTCGTCGAGCCCTTCCTATGTGCTCATGGCTTCGCTCGATTTGGCACGGCGTCATCTGGTGAAGGAGGCATACGAGGAGTGGGACAGACTGTTGCCGCAGCTGGACAAGCTGCGGGAGCGCACAGGCAGACTGGGGTGGCTGGAATGGCCGGATGTGACGTCAAGCAGTGTGTACGCCACTCTCGATCCGCTAAAGCTGTTTCTCCATATACGGACGGAACAAATAGACGGTTTTGCCCTGCAGCAGACCATGGAGAGGGATGGCATTTACCCAGAGCTGGCAGACTCCTCGCATGTGCTCCTGGCTGCATCAGCCGGAACCTCCTCTCGAGACCTGGATGGATTGGTCCGGCTCTTGGAGTCACTGGAACTCGAGGTGGAGCCCGGGGAAGAGCGAGTGCTAGAGGCAGGGGTGGTTTCCTCACACTACCTGCGCGAACAGGTCGTGCCGATGGATGAGGCGGTGGACGCCCCAAGCGAGCAGGTGACGTTGGAGAATTCACTGGGGAGAGTCGCAGCGGAGATGGTGATTCCGTATCCGCCTGGCATACCGGTGGTTGTTCCCGGTGAGCGGATGGATGCCCAGAGCCTTGCGATGCTGACGGAGCTGCGGATGGGCCAGACACGCTTTCATGGTGTGCAAGATGAGCATTTGCAAACGATACGAGTCATAAGATAGACAAGCAATGGGCATGACAACAGGTGTTTTGGCGGAAGGAGCATGAAAGTGACAACAGGACGAAAAGGTCGGTTCATCACCGTGGAAGGTGGAGAGGGCGCAGGAAAATCCACGATCATCGCGAGGCTGTATGCGGAGCTGCAGGAGCGTGGAATGGACGTGCTTCTCACGAGGGAGCCGGGCGGTATCGATATCGCCGAGCAGATACGCGAAATCATCTTGAACCCGGCGCATACGCAAATGGACAAACGCACAGAAGCGTTATTGTATGCGGCTGCGCGGGGGCAGCATTTGGCGGAAAAGGTGCTCCCTGCACTTGAGGCAGGGAAACTGGTGCTATGCGACCGTTTTATCGACAGCAGCCTTGCATACCAAGGTCATGCTCGCGGTCTGGGAATCGAAGAAGTGTATGCCATCAACAAATTCGCAATCGGTGACTGCATGCCCCAGCTGACGCTGTTTTTCGACGTCCAGCCTGAGGTCGGTCTGGCGAGGATCAATGCTGCGAGAGGCAGAGAGGTCAATCGTCTGGATCTGGAGGGCATGCGTTTCCATGAGCTGGTCAGGGAAGGATACCAGCTGGCGATGGCCCGGGACCCGGAGCGTTTCCTCGTGATCGACGCTGGTCAGTCGATGGAACAGGTGTATCAGGACGCACTCGACGCGTTATTGGCCCGATTGTAAGGTGGCAGTACCGTTCGGCAGCGTACATGCTGTATAATATGTTTAGAAAGAATATCGTACCATGCCCACATGTTTCACATACAATGAAGCACCGAGAACCCTAAGTGGGAATGATTATTTGCGGAAAGGGTGATAGCCGATGAAAATGGTAGTTGCGGTCGTCCAAGACAAAGACAGTGGTCGTCTGTCTCAACAGCTGGTGAAAAAAGGATTTCGTGCTACTAAGCTTGCCAGTACGGGTAGCTTTTTACGCGCCGGTAACACAACATTCTTGATCGGTACGTCTGACGAAAGCGTGCCGGAAGTAATCGACATCATTGCTCATAATTGCAAATCCCGCAAACAGATGGTCACTCCTGTTTCTCCACTTAGCAATGCGGTAGACTCGTTTATGCCATACCCCCTCGAGGTGCAGGTAGGCGGAGCTGCTGTGTTCGTGCTCGACGTTGGAGAATTCCACTCCTTCTAGCATCTGCTTTCCGTCAGTTCCTGCTCTCTTTTTTCGCTGCTTTCGTATATACTGATTCTCATGGGGACAAAACCCTCGGATCGGATGCGGAGGTGGCGATATGAAAATCAGCGATGGTCTTCGGCCGAAGCTGGACATGGTTAAAACGACAGATGCACGCAGAAATCCTCAGCTCGAAAAGCTGAATTTTGGCACGATGGTTCAAGGTGAAGACGAACGTATGTCCCAGGAGCGGCTGAATCGGCTGTTGTCTGATATCGACAAGCAAGGTCAGATACTCGCCCGTTCCCGCTCCGTGCGCGACTTTTATTCCTATAAAAATCTCGTCAAGCAGTTCATGGAGGAAGCCGTGAAGTACGGTATCGCCCTGGACGACCGACGGGGGATGAACCGGCGTGGCCGCAGCAGGCTGTACAAGATCGTCAAAGAGGTGGATACGGAGCTGCTCAAACTCACGGATGAGCTGCTGAGCGACCAGGCACCCATGATTGACTTGCTGGCCCGCATCGGTGAAATTCGCGGAATGCTGATCAACCTGTACTTTTAGTTAGGTGTTGAATAACCATGACATGGACACAATTCTCCCAGCAGCCTCGGGCATCGGAGCTGCTGTACCATAGCCTTCGCAACGAACGGCTGGCACACGCTTATTTGCTGACCGGTCCTAAGGGCGCAGGCAAAAAGCAGATGGCCCTGCATCTGGCGAAATCCCTGTTTTGTCCGGAGAGGGAAGCTGACGCCTGCGGGGCCTGTCTTACATGCAGACGCATCGAGGGAGGCAATCATCCCGACGTGCTGTTTATTACGCCGGATGGAGCTTCTATCAAAATCGATCAGATCCGTGCGCTGCAAAAGGAAATGGCGATGCGTGCGGTCGAGTCCCGGCACAAGGTGTACATCATCGAGCACGTCGATAAAATGACGACACAAGCTGCCAACAGTCTCCTCAAGTTTTTGGAGGAGCCACCTGCTGGGGTGCTCGCCCTGCTGCTCACAGAACACAGCCATGCGATTCTCCCTACCATTTTGTCGCGCTGCCAAATCGTACAATTTTCGCCACTTTCTGCAGAGGCGATCGCACAAGAACTGCGCAGGGAAGGCGTTTTGGCAGGATTGGCCCATGTCGCTTCCCACATTACGACAAATGTGGAAGAGGCCAAGGTGCTAACCCAATCAGAATCGTTTGCACAGCTAAGAAATCTAGTGATACAATTGATTCAGGAGTGCAAACAACGCAATTCGTCTGCGCTTTTTACCATCCATGATATGTTGCAAAAGAGCGACAAAATTAAAGAGGAACTACCCCTCTTTTTAGATTTGCTCATCCTTTGGCTGCGCGATATCCTGTATGTGCAAGTAGGCAGGCATGCCCATCTCATTAACAGCGACCAACAGGATGTGCTGCAAGGACAAGCACTGGTATGGACAAAAGCTGAGCTCTTGCACGGGATAGATTTGGTCATGGAGACGAAAAATCGGATAGAGCGAAATGCCAACGTACAGTTGGCTCTTGAGCGGTTGGTTCTTCAATTCCAGGAGGGATAACCTTGTACGAGGTTGTTGGAGTCCGCTTTAAAAAAGCGGGCAAAATATATTACTTCGACCCGGACCGACTGCCGATTGAAAAAGATTGTACGGTCATCGTGGAAACGGCACGAGGGGTCGAATATGGCAAGGTTGTAATCGGGAAGAAGCAGGTAGCAGATTCCGATGTCGTGTTGCCATTGAAAAAGGTGATCCGCGTCGCAGACGACAAGGATGCAAAGCAGGTGGACGAGAACAAGCAGGCCGCCAAGAATGCTTTTGCCGTTTGTCAGACCAAGATCAGGGAACACAAGCTGGACATGAAGCTGGTCGATGTAGAGTATACATTCGATCGCAACAAGATCATCTTTTACTTCACGGCAGATGGTCGAGTAGATTTCCGCGAGCTGGTCAAAGACCTGGCTTCGGTATTCCGTACGCGTATTGAGCTTCGCCAGATCGGTGTGCGAGACGAAGCCAAGATGCTCGGCGGTATCGGACCTTGTGGACGACTGCTCTGCTGTTCTACGTTCCTTGGCGATTTTGAGCCAGTATCCATTAAGATGGCCAAAGACCAAAACCTTTCGTTGAATCCAGCCAAAATCTCCGGACTTTGCGGCAGATTGATGTGCTGTTTAAAATACGAGAACGACAACTACGAGAGTACGCGTGATGAAATGCCGGACATCGGCAAGGTCGTCACCACTCCGATGGGTAATGGCCGAGTCGTGTCCGTCAATGTACTCGACCAATCGGTTCAAGTAGAACTTTCGATCGATAAAAAGATCACAGAGTTTGGGCTCGATGAGATTGCGATAGGGCATCCCGCTTTTGAATAAACGCGGGAGTAGGGGAGAGGTGAGCTAGTGGACAAACGGGAAATCTTCGTCAAAATGGCGAGCATTGAAGAACGAATTGGGGACCTTTATAAAGAGATCGGTGAGTTGAAAGACGTCATCGTCGTTTTGATGGAGGAAAATGCCCAATTACTCGTTGAAAACCAGCACCTTCGCAACCGACTGGACAGGAAAAAGACAAGCTCCTCTCCCAAGCAAAAGGGTACTCGCCCTGTTGCCCAGGAGAAGACCAAGAAAGCAGTCGTCGGAGAAGGGTACGACAACCTGGCTCGTCTCTACGCAGAAGGGTTTCATATCTGTAATGTCCATTTTGGCAGCTTGCGTAAAGAAGGCGATTGTTTATTCTGCTTGTCGTTTTTAAGCGGAGGCCCTCAAAAATAGATGGTAAATCAAAAGCGACCTAGGCCATGTGTCAGGTCGCTTTTAAATGGATAGGAAATCATAACGATAAGATCTAAAGGGGTATGGACCAACGGATGGAACCTGTCACCAATGTGCCGCTCTATGAATCGGAGCGCATCGACGATTTGCTGACTCATGAATTGAAGATTATACAAAGCCACGAGGTATTTTGCTTCTCGATGGATGCCGTCCTGCTGGCTCGCTTTGCCTCTGCGCCAAAAAGAGGACGCATCCTCGATTTCTGCACGGGTAACGGAGCGATTCCGCTCATCATGACGACCCGGACGCCGGAAGCTTCCTTTGAAGGGATCGAGATTCAGGAGCGGCTGTTTAGCATGGCGAGCCGCAATGTAGCGTTGAATCGTCTGGAAGGACGGATCACCATGCACCATGGCGATGTAAAGGAAGCGGTGGAGCGATTCGGCCATTCCAAGTTTGACGTGATTACCTGCAATCCGCCGTATATGCCTGCGACCAGCGGTGAAAAGAACATCAGTGAGCATTTTGCAATCGCGCGCCATGAAATCATGCTCTCGCTGGAAGATGTGATTCGTGTCGGCAGCCAGCTACTGAAAAACGGAGGTAAGCTCGCTATGGTACATCGTTCGACACGCCTGATCGAGATTATCTCTCTGATGCGTCAATACGGGATTGAGCCGAAACGGATGCGTCTCGTGTACCCGCGCAAAGATGCGGAGCCGAACATGGTACTGATCGAAGGGATGCGGGGAGGCAAGCCGGAGCTGCGAATCCAGCCGCCGTTGATTGTGTATGAAAATGGAGAGGAATACTGTGAAGAACTGCAGGAAATCTATTTCGGAAGACGCGATTCCCTCGCATAAAAGTCACTTTGTGTACATTTTGGCTTGTGCAGACGGGAGTCTTTACACGGGCTATACGACCGAGCTGCTGCGACGCCTGCGTGCACACAACGAAGGCAAAGGAGCCAAATATACCCGAGGGCGGGGACCTGTCGAACTGTTGTATTGGGAAGAGGGGACAGACCGCTCCTGGGGGCTGAGGAGAGAGGAAGGAATCAAACGGCTCTCCCGCCCCAAAAAAGAAGAATTGATTGGAGAGGGACCCCATGATTCAAGTTCAACGTAGTTTTTCCACCGAGCAGTCAGGCGTCCTGTACTTGGTAGCGACACCGATCGGAAATCTCGACGATATGACGGTGCGCTGTCTGGAAACGCTGCGCTCCGTCGATGTCATTGCCTGTGAGGATACAAGGCAGACACGCAAACTGCTGAACCACTTTGCAATCGACAAGCGGACGGTCAGCTATCACGAGCATAATAAGGAAGCGAGCGGAAACGGGCTCTTGCAATGGCTGGCGGAAGGCAAGCAAATTGCTCTCGTCAGCGATGCAGGGCTGCCTGCTATTTCAGATCCAGGTGCGGAGCTGGTGCGAGATGCCGCCGCTGCAGGATTTGCAGTCATCCCGGTTCCGGGAGCCAATGCTGCGTTGACAGCGCTGATCGCATCGGGACTGCCGACGGAGCGATTTGTGTTTTGCGGTTTTATTGGACGGGAAAACAAGGAGCGTCGCGAAGAACTGGATCGGCTGAAAAAATATCCCGAGACGTTGATTTTCTATGAGGCCCCCCACCGGATCGAAAAAACACTCGGAGCCATCCGGGAAGCGTGGGGCAATCGCCGTGGGGTTCTGGCAAGAGAGCTTACCAAGCGATATGAGGAGTTTGTGCGGGGGACGATCGATGAATTGCTGGAGTGGCTGCGGGAAGGCGAAGCGCGGGGCGAATTTTGCCTGATTGTCGAGGGCTACACCGGACCCCTGGAGGAAGAGGAAGCGGATGCATGGTGGCATTCACTCAGTGTCATCGAGCATGTCGATACGTACTGTGAGCAGGGCTTGAATAAAAAAGAGGCGATCAAGAAAGCTGCAGATGACCGAGGCGTCTCCAAGCGCGATGTGTACAATGAGTACCATCGTGATCAAGCGGAATAGAGCTGGCCGACTGCGGTCAGCTTTTTTATATGCAAAAAGAGCCTTCTTCGGGCTTGTCTTCCCGAGAAGGCTCGAATATATGTAATAGAAGAAACAGGTTTTTATCGTTTTACGACTGGCATTTCGGACAGACAGTCTTGGCAAACGATTTTACCTTTAAAATGAGATACTTTGTCAGCGTTACCGCAGAAAATGCAAGCAGGCTCATATTTTTTCAGGATGATGCGCTCGCCGTCCACGTAAATTTCCAATGCGTCTTTTTCTGCGATACCCAGTGTGCGGCGCAATTCGATTGGAATAACTACACGGCCCAACTCGTCCACTTTACGTACAATACCTGTTGATTTCATCATTGTGTTTTCTCCTCCCAAAACTGGACATGTCGATGCTATTGTCCAACCTGAATCATTAATCGTCAATATTCGACATTTTCTGTTGAACACATCATACCAGCGATTCCCAAAGGTGTCAACATCGTTTTGACAATTCTTTGAAAACCAAAATGTTTTTAGAAAATAAGAATGCTGATATAACAACGTTTTTCTGTAATGTGGAAATCTTATGTAAAATGATATGGATAATATTTACTGGAATTTATCAGCTTGATAACAGTCGGTTCATGTCGAATTCAGACTTGATTATTCGACATAATCACCGTTATTTCACTCTTTTTCCTTTTATTTCAACCGTATGCCTGTTTTGTGGAAAAGTGGTGGAGGGGAGGTTTACAAAACAGGTTGGTCGTGTACAATAGAGGGTGTAAAGAGGGAAAACATAGCAAACGACCGTGATGGGAAGAGTAGGCCGCAACTCCTTATTCCAGAGAGCCGGGGTAGCTGAAAACCGGCATAAGTGAGCAAGCTGAACATGGACCCAGAGTCTCGCCGATGAACATGAGACGGTGCAATGCCGTTCCCAGTAGTCCGCGACGCAAGCCCACGTTACGGGCAGAGTCAAATCCTTGACTCACCAAGTCCGTGATCCGTGAGGGTGCGGAATGTTTGGGTGGTACCGTGAGTAATAAGCTCGCCCCAATTTTGGGGCGGGCTTTTCTATTTTCTAAACGTAATTTGGAGGTGTTTTGTTGCAATGAAACCAACGTATTACATTACCACACCGATTTACTATCCGAGCAACAAGCTGCATATCGGAAATGCCTACACAACGATTGCCTGTGATGCAGTGGCACGCTACAAACGTCTGCGCGGCTATGATGTCTACTACCTCACAGGCACAGACGAGCATGGTCAAAAGCTGCAAGAGCGCGCCGCCGAGGATGGCAAAGCTCCGCTGGAATTCATAGACCCTGTCGTTGATTGGATCCGCGATCTGTGGGCAAAATTGGACATTTCCTACGATGACTTCATCCGTACGACCCAACCGCGTCATAAAGAAGTGGTCCAAAAAGTATTCCAGCGTCTGCTCGATCAGGGAGACATCTACCTGGGCGAATACGAAGGCTACTACTGTGTGCCGGATGAAGCATTCTGGACCGAGACCCAATGTAAAACGGACAAAGGTTACATTTGTCCTGACTGTGGTCGCGAAGTGAAAAAGGTGAAGGAGAAAAACTACTTCTTCCGCATGTCCAAATACCAGGACAGACTGCTTGCGCACATCGAAGCCAATCCTGATTTCATACAGCCGGAGAGCCGCAAAAACGAGATGATCAACAACTTCCTGAAGCCAGGTCTGCAGGATCTCTCCGTTTCCCGCAGCACGTTTGACTGGGGAATCAAAGTCCCAAGTGATCCGGAGCATGTCATCTACGTTTGGATTGATGCATTGACCAACTATATTTCGGCATTGGGCTATCTGAGCGACGATGACAGCAAGTACCGCCGCTTCTGGCCGGCCGATGTGCACATGGTAGGAAAAGATATTTTGCGTTTCCACACCATTTACTGGCCCATTCTGTTGATGGCTTTGGATGTTCCGCTGCCGAAGCAAATCTTTGGACATGGCTGGCTCCTGATGCCTGATGGAAAAATGTCCAAATCCAAAGGAAACGTGATCGATCCGAAGCTGCTGATCGATCGCTATGGCTCTGATGGCGTTCGCTACTTCCTGCTGCGTGAAATCAACTTCGGACAGGATGGCATCTTTACCCCGGAATCGTTCGTCCAACGTTTGAACTTCGATTTGGCAAACGACATCGGCAATCTGCTGAGCCGCACCGCCACGATGATCGAAAAATATTTCGACGGCGTGATTCCGGCTGCGCAAGACGCAGGTGAACCGGATGACAGCCTGATCAGTCTCGCAGTGAAAACAAAAGGTCTGGTTGAAGAGCACATGGAAGCAATGCGCTTCAGCAATGCCTTGGCACACATCTGGGAGCTGGTGGGACGCACCAACAAATACATTGATGAAACCATGCCGTGGAATCTGGCCAAGTCTGAGGAAACCAAAGGGCGCCTGGCGACTGTCATGTACAATCTGGCGGAGAGCATCCGGATCAGCTCCATCCTGATTCAGCCATTCATGACCAAAGCACCGGCGAAAATTTGGGACCAACTCGGGATTGCAGCCAATGAGGAAGCGACCAGCTGGGAATCTGCCGGCGTATGGGGCGGATTGCCTGTAGGCAGTCCCGTTAGCCGAAAGGAACTATTGTTCCCTCGCTTGGACGTTCAAGCCGAGCTGGCATTTATCGACGAATCCACTGCCGAAGCCCGTCGTCAGGCAGAGGAAAACAAGAAAAAGCAAGAGGCATTGAAAGGGGAACCATCCGTGAGCGAAACAACAGCAAACCAAACCGAAGCAGCAGCTGAAAAGCCGGCTGATGCCAAAGAAGAAATCGGCATCGATGACTTTGGCCAAGTAGAACTGCGCGTCGCTCAGGTCGTGGAGTGCGCCAAACACCCGAATGCGGACAAATTGCTCATCTTGCAACTGGATCTGGGATACGAAAAGCGTCAGGTAGTATCCGGTATTGCGAAGTATTACACTCCGGAAGAAATGGTTGGGAAAAAGGTCATTCTCGTGGCCAACCTGAAGCCAGTGAAACTCCGCGGCGAAATGTCCCAAGGCATGATTCTCGCAGCTTCTGCAGGTGATCAGCTGACGCTCGCGACGGTGGATCCGAGTATGCCAAACGGCGCGATCGTGAAGTAACGAGCGCACGCAGCAAGAAAGGTAGGTCTTACGCAGTGTTATTCGAAACGCACACGCACCTGAATGCCAAGGAATTTGACGAGGATCGCGATGAGGTCATTGCCCGGGCCAGAGAAAATGGGGTCAGCACGATCGTCAACATCGGATTCAATGCGGAAACGATCCCGACCTGCATCGAGCTGGCGGAGAAGTACGACTTCATTTACGCTGTTGTCGGCTGGCACCCGCAGGATGCAAAAGATATGACGGACGAACATCTGGAATGGATCGAAGAGCTCAGTCGTCATCCGAAAGTCGTAGGCCTGGGGGAAATGGGTCTCGATTACTATTGGGATACGTCGCCAAAGGATGTGCAGGCAGAGGTGTTCCGCAAGCAGATTCGCCTCGCCCGCAAAGTGGGAATGCCGATCATCATCCACAACCGCGATGCCCATCATGATGTCATCTCCATCCTCAAAGAGGAGAAGGCAGCGGAAGTGGGGGGGATCATGCACTGCTTTTCTGGGAGCTGGGAGACCGCAAAGCTGGCGCTGGATATGAATTTCTATATCTCCTTCGGGGGGCCGCTAACGTTTAAGAACGCCAAGCAGCCCAAGGAGGTCGCTGCCAAAGTGCCCCTTGATCGACTCCTGATCGAGACGGACAGCCCGTACCTGACGCCTCATCCTTTCCGTGGCAAGCGAAACGAGAGCGGCTACGTCCGGTACGTCTGCGAGGAAATGGCGAACATTCGTGGATTGTCCTATGAAGAAATGGCACAAATCACCTCAGATAACGCTCGTCGTTTATTCCGGTTCAAATAAGCAAAAAGACATAGCAAAAGCGGAAATTCACGGTCTACTCGTGTTTTTCCGCTTTTTTTATTCGTGATTTCTTGGGTTCTACTCTTTTTTGTCGACGCATACCATGTACAATGTGTCGAACGATTATTGTCCCATCGACACATCTGGTCGACACCAATCAACTATGATTCGTCAGAGGCTTTTTGCTAGGCTTGTACCATCATCTCTTCAGCCGAAGGTAGGGGAAATTTGACAAAGCCGGAAAAGTAACATACAATCAAATCCAATCTTGTTTAGTACCGGCCACTTCCAGAATATTAGTGCAATTACAATGACCCTTACCTGGCTAGACCGAAAAAGCCTATGTGCTTTTCTAGGAAAAGGAGTGTGGGAAATGGAGTTACGCACGATGTGGGAAAGGTATAAGAATCGGGGGCTCGTCCTATTCGGCGGTCTTGCTCTTGTGCTCGTTCCCATGATTGGGTATTTCTCTGCCCAGGCTACCCAGCCAAAACAGGTCACTTTTTCGTTAGACGGAGAGAGTCGCACGATGGCTACCAAAGCCGAAACAGTTGAGCAGTTTTTGACGGAGCGACAGATCGTGGTAACGGAAAAGGATTTCCTTCAACCGACAGCTGAGACATCGCTAAAAAACGGAACAGTCATCACTTTACATACAGTCTGGTCCATACCGGTCCAGATTGACGGGCAGAAAAAAATGATCGAAACACTCAGCCGTGATGTTGCCGGCGCGTTGAAGGACGGCGGCATCGCAGTTAGTGATAAGGACCGGGTGGAACCGGCCTTGACCGCAGCTCTATCCAAAGATTCTTCCATCACTGTCAAACGCGTAGTCGAGAAGATGGTAGAGGAGGAAGAGCGCGTCACCTATCAGGAAATTCGCAAGAGTGATCCTGTGTTGGAACGAGGTAAAACCAAGGTATTGCAAACAGGGCAAGAAGGTAAGGCAATTGCACACTACAAGGTCATCATGGAGGATGGCAAAGAAGTCTCCCGAGAACTCGTGACGAGAGATGTCATCACACCGAAGAAGGACCAAGTAGTTGCCGTAGGAACCGCCGTAGCGATGCGTGCGGGAGACAGCTCGCAGCGGGTACTGGTCGCATCAGCAGCCGGATCGATATCCCGTGGCGGAAAAGTTTTCAGGCCGAAGAAAGTACTGAACGGAGTGACCTTGACAGCCTATTCTCCATCAGGAGGAGGCAAACATCCTAGCTCGCCAGGCTATGGCCGTACGGCGACTGGGGTAAAAGCACAGGCTGGGCATACGATTGCAGTAGACCCTCGCGTCATTCCATACGGATGGTGGGTCTATATCGAAGGAGTCGGCTATCGTCGAGCAGAGGATACCGGTGGTGCCATGAAAGGTGGCAAGATTGACGTATTTGTTAGCACGGAGTCGGAAGCGGTCCAGTTTGGCCGCAAGCGTAACAAAACTGTCTATATCATAGGACCGCAGAAGCCTTAGGACAGGAGCGATATGCTCCTGTCTTCTGTTTGGTTGCGAGCCGTGTTAAGCTGGTTGTTAGTTAGACGCTCCTGGGGTAGGTAATGTTTCGGCTTTTTGGGGCTTTTGGCCGTATTTTTTTGGCATACTTGTACCATAGGGACAATGTACGAAAGTGGGAGCAAAGAATGAAAATCAAGGAAGTCATCGTGGTGGAGGGCAGGGACGATACCGCAGCGATCAAGCGAGCTGTCAACGCAGATACGATCGAGACGGGCGGTTCCGCCATCCATACCTGGACGATTGAAAAAATCCGCCTGGCGCAGCAGAAGCGCGGCGTCATTATTTTTACAGACCCGGATTACCAGGGCGAGCGCATTCGCAAAATTATCAGCAAAGCGGTACCAGGCTGCAAGCATGCGTTCATCACCCAGGAGAATGGGACGAAGAAGGGCGATATCGGGGTCGAAAACGCCTCCCCGGAAGTCATCATTCAGGCACTGTCCGAGGTGCGTACGGAGATGGCAGAGACCGCGGGGGAAATTACAGCTGACGATATGCTGGCTCATGGTCTGACATCAGGGCCCACCTCCAAGGAACGGCGGATCAAATTGGGGGAGAAGCTGGGGATTGGGTATGCCAATGCCAAGCAGATGCTGCAGCGGCTCAATGCCTTCCAAATCAAGCGGGATGAATTTGAAGCAGCTATGAATGCCATAGACAAAGAAAGGGATTAAGCCATGACCCAAATGACAGGCAAGGATATTGCCACACCTACGCGGACAAAAGAGGTCCTGGAGAAGTACGGCTTCTCATTCAAAAAAAGCCTGGGGCAGAACTTTCTCATCGACACCAATATCCTGCACAATATCGTAAGCGAGGCAGATCTGACGAAAGAAAAAGGAGCCATCGAGATTGGACCGGGAATCGGCGCGTTGACGGAACAGTTGGGACGAGCTGCAAAAAAGGTGATGGCGGTTGAGATTGACCAGCGGCTGCTCCCTATTTTGGCGGATACGCTGTCCCCTTATGACAATATTGAGGTCGTGCACGGCGATGTGCTGGAGCTCGATCTGAAAGCGTTGATCGCGGAGAAAATGACTGGGGTGGACAAGATTAGCGTAGTGGCAAATCTGCCTTACTATGTGACCACTCCGATCCTGATGAAGCTGCTGGAGGAGCGTCTGCCGCTCGAAAATATCGTGGTGATGATTCAGAAAGAAGTAGCTGAGAGAATTGCTGCCAAGCCCGGAACGAAAGACTACGGCTCTCTATCTGTAGCGGCGCAGTTTTATGCAGAGACAGAAGTGGCGATGATCGTGCCGGCCAGCGTCTTCATCCCTCGTCCAAATGTAGATTCGGCTGTCATCCGTCTAAAGGTTCGGGACCGTCCGCCAGTCGAAGTGGATGACCAGGACTTGTTCTTCCGCGTCGTTCGAAGCTCGTTCGCCCAGCGCCGGAAGACTTTGTTGAACAACCTCATGAACGGTCTGTTTCGCAAAGAACAGAAGGAAGAAGTAATACAGATGCTTTCCGACATCGAGGTTGACCCTACACGTCGCGGGGAGACCTTGAGCTTGGAGGAATTTGCACGCCTAGCCAACGAAAGCTTGCGGCGCGGGCTGATTGGATAACGACATGGAAAGACCCTCGTTTTTGGGCCAATAACGCCAAAAGTGAGGGTTTTTTGCGTTTTCTGCTTCTTTTCGATATCATACTGACAAATATCTACGTAATTCATGAAAAAAAGCCCGTTGACAAAATATCTGCTTGGTTGCTATAATTTTTTATTTCTTTGACAAAATAAGTGTATGCTGTTATAATAGATGTAAGCGAGGTGGATGGAACAATGGCAAGAAACGCGTTACTTGACATTAAACGCAGTTTAGACGGACACATTGGTGAGCGCATCCTGCTGAAGGCTAATGGCGGTCGCCGAAAAACCGTCGAACGTAGTGGCATCCTCGAAGAAACATACCCATCTGTGTTTGTTGTAAAGCTAGACGACGATCAACTTTTTGAGCGGGTTTCTTACAGCTATGCGGACATCTTGACAGAAACTGTAGAGTTGACGGTGTGCCGTGAGAATCAGCACATCCGCATCACATTTGTACAACAGTAGAGCCCATTGGGTTCTACTGTTTTATTTTTGCCAAATATTCGGTTGCTGATGAGGACTGCCAAATCGATTGAAACGCTCCCATACTGCACACACTACTTGTGTCAACGAGAAAGGGAGGATGTTATGGGTCGCAGACGAGGCATTATGTCTGAGCAGTTCAAGATGGAGATCGCCAAGGAGCTTGGATTTTACGATACGGTGAAAGCCGAGGGATGGGGTGCCATCACGACGCGTGACGCAGGGAATATTGTCAAACGCGCGATTCAGATTGCCGAGGAAGCATTGGCCAAACAGCATACTACATGACTCGTTGGCAGGCCGGGGAAACCCGGTCTTTCCTTTGAGATCGGTATTTTCTAAACCGTCATAATGTTCACCATCATATTGTTTTATTTGATCGAGTGGCATGGAAGAGAATGCCTATGCTACAATAAGAGACTAGGAAATTTAGAACGTAGTCAGAGGTGAACAACGTGCGTATCTCGGTCAAAGCTCCGGCCAAAATCAACTTAACTCTTGATGTTCTCGCCAAGCGGCCGGACGGTTATCACGAAGTGGAAATGGTGATGACTACCGTAGACTTGGCGGATCGTGTGGATCTGACTCTACGTGGAGATGGAGAGATCACGCTGGACTGCTCTGCTAGCTTCGTACCAGATGATATCCGCAATCACGCGTACAAAGCTGCGGTGCTCTTAAAAGAACGTTACCATGTGCGTGAAGGCGTGCATTTGTATATCGATAAGCAGATCCCCGTTGCTGCGGGTCTGGCAGGGGGAAGCAGCGATGCAGCGGCAACGCTCCGCGGGCTGAACCAACTATGGAATCTCGGACTGAGTCTGGATGAGCTGGCTGCTGTAGGAGCGGAGATTGGCTCTGATGTTCCTTTCTGCGTGTACGGGGGAACAGCGCTGGCAAAAGGTCGGGGAGAGCAAATCACCCATCTGGGGGCACCAGCGCCGTGCTGGGTCATTCTCGCCAAGCCGCCGATTGGTGTTTCGACAGCCGATGTATACGGAAACCTGCGAGTGCCCGAGATCGACAACCATCCGGCTACAGGAGAAATGCTGATGGCGATTTCGGATCAAGATTTTTCACTCATGTGCCAATCGCTCGGGAATGTGCTTGAAAATGTCACCTTGCCGCTTCATCCGCAGGTGCGGCAGATCAAGGAGCTGATGATGGCGTCGGGGGCAGACGGCGTACTCATGTCAGGCAGCGGTCCTACCGTGTTTGCCCTCGTGCAAAAGGAAGCAAAGGTTCACCGGATCTACAATGCATTGCGCGGTTTTGTGAAAGACGTATTTGTAGCCCGAATGTTAGGTGCACAAGAAGGGGAAATGCTTGCATGAACCCGTATATAAATGATACATTAGCACCATAATATTCGGTTTTGGAGGAAGAGCTATGAAGAAATTGCGTAGAAGTGCTCGACTTGTCGATATGACTCAGCACTTGCTCGCCCATCCCCATACGCTGATTCCGCTCACTCTGTTTGCCGAACAATACGGGGCGGCGAAATCGTCGATTAGTGAAGACTTGTCCATCATCAAGGAAGCGTTTGAGGTTCAGGGCGTTGGCTTGCTGAAAACAGTGGCGGGAGCGGCTGGTGGAGTGAAGTACATTCCACAGGTCAAAACGGAAGAGGCACTGGTTTTCGTGCAAGAACTGATTGGACAACTTGCTAATCCGGATCGTCTCTTGCCAGGTGGATACCTGTACATGTCCGATATTCTCGGCGATCCGTCCACGATGGCGAAGATCGGCAAGCTGTTCGCGACAGCTTACGCTGACAAAAATGTGGATGTGGTCATGACGGTGGAAACCAAAGGGATTCCACTCGCCTATGCGACAGCGATGTTTTTGAACGTGCCTGTGGTGATTGTGCGACGTGACAACAAGGTGACGGAAGGTTCGGTCGTTAGTATCAACTATGTTTCGGGGTCAAGTAAGCGGATTCAGACCATGTCTCTGGCGCGCCGTGCACTGGCTGAGCAGTCTCGTGTCCTGATTGTGGACGACTTTATGAAAGCAGGCGGTACGCTGCGAGGCATGATCGACTTGCTGCAAGAGTTCCGTGCTACGGTAGTAGGCTGCGGCGTATTGGTTGAAACGACAGCGGACGTTTCTGAACGCCTGGTCGATGAGTACGTGTCACTCGCGAAGCTTCAGGATGTAGACATCAAAGGCAAGCAAATTGAAATCGAGCTCGGAAGCTTTTTTGACAGATAGGAATCCATTCTTGTCTGCTCAGTGTAATTCCGGCTCCGTTACTTGCGGAGTCAGGTTTTCCAAAATAGAGGGGAGTAGATCCACATGGCAATCTCTTTTGTTTCCACTGACAAAGCTCCAGCAGCAATCGGTCCATACAGCCAAGCTGCAAAGGTAGGCCCATTCCTATTTGCATCCGGTCAAATTCCTCTGCGCGCGGACGGAACACTCGTCGAGGGCGACATCCTCGCTCAGACTCATCAGGTGTTCTCCAACATCCAGGCAGTGCTGGCAGAAGCAGGCGGTAGCTTGTCCAATGTCGTAAAGGCGACGGTATTCATCAAAGACATGAACGATTTCGCTCAGCTCAATGAAGTGTACGGCCAGTATTTCGGCGATCACAAACCGGCTCGTTCCACTGTGGAAGTGGCACGTCTGCCGCGCGACGTGAAAGTAGAAATTGAGATTGTGGCTTATATCGAAGCGTAACAATCAGGATGATGAACGAGCAGCCTCGCGCAAAATGTGCGCAAGGCTGTTTTTTTTTTCGACTTTCCCCCCATAGGCTCAGTGCGAATTTGGTCGATATGAATAAATTTATATATTTTTTTAAAAATTTGCATAGAGTAGCAGGAATATTTACCCAAAGGGTGGAAATACTCCTAAACGCGTTTTTATAGATAAAGGGAGTGAACTAGATGGAAGTTACAGACGTTAGACTTCGCCGAGTGAATACGGATGGTAGGATGAAAGCGATTGCGTCCATTACAATTGACCATGAATTTGTGGTTCATGATATCCGTGTCATTGACGGAAACAATGGTATGTTCGTAGCCATGCCGAGCAAACGTACACCGGATGGAGAGTTCCGTGATATCGCGCACCCGATTTCTTCCACTACCCGCGAAAAAATTCAGGCTGCTGTCTTGACTGAGTATGATCGCGTAGGTCAAGAAGAAGAAAGCACGATTGAAGCCGGTGCATAGGTAAAACCAACAAGCACCCTGTCACTTTGACAGGGTGCTTACACGTACGGCTATCAATAGCATTTTTCCAAATCTGCAATCATCTTGTCTCGGTTCATTCCCTCTCCGATAAAGACGGCCACCATCTTGGGTCCATGATTTTCAAACGGAAATAGATGGACTTGATTGTCGGTGTGCTGAAAAGAGATGAGCTCCTCTCTTCCGTGAAACAAAACGTAGCCTTTTGCCCGGTACACGTTTTTGGGCAGGCTGTACAGGAAGTCTTCAAACCTGGCGCCATCGACGGGCCCTGCAAAGGGGTAAGAGAAAGTCTCGATGCTGTTGAACAGCGAAGGAGAGCTCGTACGAAGTCCAAGAGACTGTTTGAGCCGATCCACCGCAGACATACGGCCGATGCTCTTTTGGACGGGAACGTGGCTGACCGCTTCTCCTTGTGCAGCGACGTGGTCGGGCAGACGTGTGACGGTTAAGAGGGTATGTAGGTCCATGTCGCTCTGGATGGTCAAATGAACGGGCGCATGTGGATTCAGCTCGGACAGTTTTCGCTTTACTTTTTCCAGGGCATCATCAGCAGTCATGTCGATTTTGTTTACCAGCAGCAGGTCTGCGTATTTCACTTGGTTGCGTATCGTTTTCACCAGGGCGCTCGTGGATTGGAACCGTGAGTTTAGCTCTGAAAAGCGGGAAGCATCCACGACGGTGATGATCCCTTTCAGTTCAATCGACTCGTACAGCTCTGGATGAGTCAATCCGTCGATCACATCGACGGGATCAGCTACGCCTGTCGTCTCGATGAGAATTTTATCAGGCTGTATGGAGGTAATTATCTCCTTTAAGCTCTCCGTCATTTCCCCTCGTATGGAACAGCAGATGCAGCCATCCAACAACTTTTTTACAGGAAACCCAAATCCTTGAAGTTGTTCCCCGTCAATATCTTCCTCGCCCATTTCATTCATGACAACCACGACTTTGCTATCTTGTGCACGCAAATGAGTGAGCATTTTCTGCAATAGGGTGGTTTTTCCGCTTCCTAAATAACCTGTCAGCAAGTACACCTGAGTGCTCATCCCGTTCGACCCCCTTATCAATTACCCCTATCGACCATCAATATATCACAATTTTATCAGAAGATTAAATGTTGTCCGTTATTTGTCCAACTTTCCGGCAATGTCCGGAAAACGGCCATAATCCTGCATCGATTGTCTTGAAATCCACATATGATTAAGATATAGTCATTGTGGAACTTCTACGATGGAGGGTTGTCATGTCTAAGATCCATGCCGTGGTTCTGGCTGCTGGTCAGGGTACACGGATGAAATCGAAGCTGTACAAGGTCCTGCACCCTGTGTGCGGAAAGCCAATGGTCCAACATGTAGTGGATACGATGGCGTCCATGCAGGTAGAGGATATCGTTGTCGTCGTAGGTCATGGTGCAGACACAGTCCGCGCCAAACTGGGCGAGGGCGTTGTATATGCACTACAAGAAGAGCAGTTGGGAACGGCGCATGCCGTCCAGCAGGCAGCGCCATTTTTACGAGATAAAGAAGGCACTACGTTTCTACTGTACGGAGACGTCCCACTTTTGTCTGCAGAGACTCTGTCCGCTTTGTTGACCTATCACGAAGAGCAGCAAGCGGCGGCGACCGTGTTAACCGCCGTACTGTCCGATCCAACCGGGTATGGACGCATCGTGCGCGATGAGGCAGGCGAAGTATTGCGAATCGTGGAACATAAGGACGCCACGGAAGCGGAACGGGCGATCCGGGAGATTAATACGGGCATATACTGCTATGACAACCAAAAATTATGGAAAGCCTTGGCGCAAGTGAAAAATGACAATGCACAAGGCGAATACTATGTAACAGATGTTGTCGGTATTCTGCGGGATGCAGGGGAAAAGGTTGCCGCTTTCGAAGCAGCAGATCCGGATGAAACGATGGGGGTAAACGATCGTGTGCAGCTTTCCGAAGCGGAAGCGTATATGAGACGCCGCATTGCTGTCCGTCACATGCGTAATGGCGTGACCATTTTGGACCCAGCATCCACCTATATCGAGGCAGACGTGACCATCGCACCTGATACGGTGATCCATCCGGGTACATTCTTGCGTGGAAGGACAACCATCGGGGCTGATTGCGTCATCGGGCCAAATGCAGATTTAACCAATGTCGAGGTAGCTGACAGCGTTTCCCTCACGTACACGGTTATGGTAGATGCTCGCGTGGAGCAGGAGAGCACCGTCGGGCCGTTTGCCTATGTTCGTCCGGGAAGTGTCATTGGTCCAAAAGCAAAAATCGGTGATTTCGTTGAGCTGAAAAATGCGAAAATCGGCGAAGGAAGCAAAGTTCCTCACCTCAGCTACGTAGGGGATGCTGAGATTGGCGATGGCGTCAATATCGGCTGTGGAACCATCACCGTCAACTACGATGGAGCTGTCAAACACAAAACCATCGTGCAAGACGGTGCGTTCGTCGGTTGCAACTCAAATCTGGTTGCACCGGTCACCGTCGGTCAGAATGCTTATGTAGCAGCTGGCTCTACGATTACCCAAGATGTGCCAGATAATGCGCTTGCTATCGCTCGCGAACGGCAAGTAAATAAAATCGACTACGCCAACAGAATGCCTCGCAAGGGCAAAAAGCAATCATAACGGGAGGTTCTTGAGAAGATCATGGCTAACTACCGCGACCCAAAACTGAAGGTATTTACGTGCAACGCAAACCCAGAACTGGCGAAAGAAATCGCCGAACACATTGGTGTACCACTCGGAAACGCGCAAGCAGTGCGCTTTAGTGATGGTGAGTGCCAAATCAAATTGAATGAAAGCGTTCGCGGTTGTGACGTATTTGTTATTCAGCCAACATCTGCTCCCGTTAATGAGCATTTGATGGAGCTATTGGTGATGGTGGACGCATTGAAACGTGCTTCTGCTAAAAGCATCAACGTAGTGATTCCTTACTACGGCTATGCTCGTCAAGATCGTAAAGCACGCGCACGCGATCCGATTACAGCGAAACTGGTTGCCAATTTGATTGAAACAGCTGGCGCACAACGCGTAATCACGATGGACCTGCATGCGACCCAAATCCAAGGTTTCTTTGACATCCCGGTTGATCATCTGTTGGGCGTACCGATCCTGGCAAAACACTTCTCCGAAAAAGGTCTGTCTGACATCGTGGTGGTTTCTCCTGACCATGGTGGTGTTACCCGCGCCCGCAAACTGGCTGAGCGTCTGGAAGCACCAATCGCGATCATCGACAAGCGCCGTCCGGAGCCGAACGTAGCGGAAGTCATGAATATCGTAGGGAACATCGCAGGAAAAACGGCGATCATCATTGACGATATCATCGATACAGCTGGTACCATCACACTGGCAGCGAGTGCATTGGTTGAAGCAGGTGCACGCGAAGTTTACGCTTGCTGCACCCATCCAGTACTGTCCGGACCAGCAATCGAGCGTATCGGCAACTCCAAAATTCGCGAGCTGATCGTGACCAACTCGATCCCGCTTACAGAAGAACAAATCATCGACAAAATCACAGTGCTGTCCGTAGCGCCGATCATTGGCGAAGCCATCATCCGCGTGCACGAAGAGCTGTCTGTGAGCAAACTGTTCGATTAATAGCCGGCTCCCGCAAAGGAGTCGAAACATGCCCCCGCCTTATGGGGGATTGAAACAAACCTTCGTTGGACAAGCTAGTGAGGAAACTTTTACTAGCGGTCCAAGGGAGGTTTTTTTGTGGAAGCGATTCAGGGTCAAATGCGAGCGCAAGGCATGGGGAACTCGGTCAAATCACTGCGGAGAAACGGCTGGGTACCCGCCATTGTCTACGGCTCCGATATGAGCAATCAGGAAATTCAAGTGCAGGCAAAAGAGCTGGATGCAGCATTGCGTCGGCAAGCGACAAACAAACCATATAAACTGGTGGTTGATGGCAATACCTACGACGTCATGGTGAACGAATTGCAGCGCCATCCGATTGGGGGGGTCATCATCCATGCGGACTTTAAAAAGATCAATATGAATGAAAAGGTGCATACATCAGTTCCCGTGCTCATGACCGGTGATCCAGAGCTTGGCGTTGCTACATTGGTTCGTCATAACGTAGACATTAGCTGCTTGCCTGGAAATATTCCGGAATCGTTCACGGTAAATGTAGATGGGTTGAATATCGGTGACGTCGTGCTGGTCAGTGATCTGGTCGTTCCGCCGGGGATCGAGCTGGGGGTAGATGCGACTGAAGTGTTGATCAGTGTCCTGCCGGTCAAAGCCAAATCAGAGGAGTCTATCGAAGCTCAGCACGAAGCGGAGCAGGTGGCTGAAGCGGCTGGCTCGACGGAACAATCAAAAAGAGTGTAGCTCTTACGTAAAAGGCTCGGGTGGCGGCATCCGAGCCTTTTTTTAC
Source organism: Brevibacillus choshinensis (assembly GCF_016811915.1). Taxonomy (NCBI): domain Bacteria; kingdom Bacillati; phylum Bacillota; class Bacilli; order Caryophanales; family Paenibacillaceae; genus Brevibacillus; species Brevibacillus choshinensis. Next base: position 118,310 of record NZ_CP069127.1, read on the forward strand.
CTTTTTTGATTTCCATTGTCCATGCATCCATGCAGGAGGAGAACAGGCTTCATATCCTGCTAGTATGTCAAACGGAGGGTGGAATCGCATAAGAGATGATGGAATTATTGTGGATGGCCGTTGGTGTAGCCGCGACATTGATTGTAGCCGGGCTCATTCGACTTTACTTTCGTTTTGAGGTCCGTGCGTACGTAGCTGAGGATGAAGAGCCTGAGGGAAAGTATCGCATTTTGCGAAAAGTGCAGACCCCTACCCAGCGAGTAGCCCTTGTGGAGCATGAAGACCAGCTGCTGGTCTATGCTAACGGCTATGTCATGTTCGGAACAACCGAAGATGAAGACATGTATGGGGAAGCCTTGATTCACGTTCCTGTGTCGGTTGCGCAGAAACGTGAGCGTGTCCTGCTCATTGGAGCGGGAGGCGGCATAACGGCAAGGGAAGTCCTTCGTTATCCGGACGTGAAAGAAATTACCGTGATAGATATTGATCCAGTCATGATTGAATTCGGGAAGACACTGGAACCGCTCGTCAAGTTTAACCAAGGGTCGTTGAACCATCCCAAGGTTCGGACGGTAGTCGAGGATGGAAGGAGCTTTCTGGAGAAAAATGAGGAGAAGTGGGATGTCATCATTTTGGATGTGCCTGAACCCACCATGGAAAGCCTCGGTCTCAGTCGGCTCTATAGCTGGGAGTTTTACAGTCTGTTGAGAGAGCGTTTGAATCCTGGCGGGGTTGCGGGAATCGCTGGTTCGGTTCTTTCCAATACCCCGGAGTACTTCTGGACGATACAGGCCACGCTCAAGGCAGCCGGCTTTTCGGTATTGCCCTATCACTTTGATGTTCTAGTGGAGCATGATGAAGATTGGGGGTACTGTGTGGCTGCTACCAGACCCATTTCACCTGCAGATGTGAACATTCAGGTTCCCAACCGTTACTTGAATCGCGACAGGCTGAAGGATATGTTCCATATTCGCTACGGATACTGGAAGTACTGGGAAGAAGACGAAATCCAGACAGACCGGAACCGGGTGCTGGCGTATTATCAAAATGAAGACATGTAACGATGAGTCCCACTTTCGGTGGGGCTTTATCTTTTGTTCGGCAGTCCATTCTAGTACAATGGGGAAAGATTAGGAGGGATCACCGTGAAAGTAATCATCGGGCTGGGGAATCCCGGCAAGAAATACGAAGATACGAGACATAATGCGGGTTTTATGGCCATAGATAAAATAAGCGAGAAATGGGGCATTCCTGTCCAGCAAAATAAATTCCGGGCACTCGTAGGAGAAGGCAGGATCGAGGGCGAAAAGGTTCTACTCGTGAAGCCGCAGACTTATATGAACCTGTCGGGTGAATCCGTGGCGGAAATCCTGAAATTTTACAAACTGATCCCGGATGAGCTGGTAGTCATTTTTGATGATCTGGATATGCCGGCGGGTCAGCTGCGCTTGCGGGAAAAAGGGAGCGCGGGTGGTCATAACGGGATCAAGTCCATGATACAGCATCTGGGGACACAGGATTTCAAACGCATCAAGGTAGGAATAGGCCGTCCAGAGCCAGGGAGAAGTGTCAGCGATTACGTGTTGCAGTCGTTCCCGGCCTCCGAGAGAGCGGACATCAACGAAGCCGTCACCTTGGCGGGAGATGCTGCGGCAATGTGGACCAGAGAACCATTTGTAAAGGTCATGAACCACTTTAACAGCTTGAAAAAGTAAAAAATTTCATCCGGAGCAACATACCTGCGGGGGTACATGTCTAGTATGATTTTCCACCCTGCCGTCCATACTAAGCGATATGAAAGGTATGGGGGTGGCATATACATGAGCATACGTTATGCGTGTCGCTGCTGCGGGATGAAGATCGCGGAATTTGACGAATCGCAAGTAACAGAAGCGCAGCTCGGGTTTGATTCCTTGACCCCGGAAGAGCGGGCTCTTATAATATCGAGAGAACAAAGTGGAGATACGGTCGTCAGCATCACGTGCGACTATTGCCGTGAAGCGCTGAATCAGCATCCAGAGCTTTCGCTAGTCGGAAACCCACTTCAATAAGTGGATAACACTCGTTAGGAAGGCTTGCACTGACAAGGCCTTAGCTTGGGGAGCTAAGGCTTCTTTTCGCATGGTCGACCTGAATGTCAAATTGTGACAAGAGCTGCTGGAACCCCATTTACGAATGACAGAAGAATTAGAGAGGGGATTAGTGAATGCAAGTCATCATTAACCCGATGAAGCAGGATCCGAACGTAGGAACGATCGTCGCTGGTCTGGAAAAAGGACTGCATGAGCAGCTCGTCTCCGGTTTGGCTGGTTCTGCACGGCAGACACTCATGGCGACGCTGAAGCAAATGACAGATCGCCCCGTCTGCGTCGTGACCCATAATATGTATCAGGCGCAAAAAGTATATGAAGACCTGATTGAGCTGGTGCCTAGCGATCAAGTATTGCTTTATCCGGGGAACGAGCTGATCGGCTCCGAACTCGCTATCGCCAGTCCGGAGATGCTCGCACAGAGAATTCACGTGTTCAACCGTTTGGCCCGGGGCTTTACGGGTTTTTTAGTTGCGCCTTTCGCGGGCTTGCGTCGATTGGTGGTCCCTCCGCATGTCTGGAAGGAATCGCAAATCAAGCTGGCTGTCGGCGAAGAGCTGGACATCGAGTCGTTTTTGCTCCGCTGTATCGAGCTGGGCTACGAGCGCGTCGATATGGTCGAGCGAAAAGGCGAGCTGAGTGTTCGCGGCGGCATTATTGACCTTTATCCGATTGATTCTGAATGGCCCGTGCGGATTGAGCTGTTCGATGTCGAGATCGACTCCATCCGTACGTTTGACATGCTTTCCCAGCGTTCTCTGGAGTCTGTGCAGACCTATCTTATCGGACCTGCCAAAGAAATGATTGCCTCAACCCCGCTCTTGCAAGAGTCTGCTGTTCGTTTAGAGCAGAAGCTCGGTGAAACCGTTGCCAAATTGAAGGATGGTTCCGCAAAGGAAAAGGTGGTAGAGCGTATCGGGTCAGATGTTGAGCGCATGAGTCTCGGACAACGCTTTCCCCATCTGTACTCGTACGTCTCGGTGATCTACCCGACGGAAGATACGCTGTTGTCCTACATGCCGTCGGATACGCTGATGATCGTGGATGAGCCGACTCGCGTACTGGATACGGCAGCTCAGCTGCAAAAGGAAGAAGCGGAATGGCTGACGGGACGTATCATTTCTGGCGAGTACATGGCCAATCTCAGCCTGTCCCGTACGTATGAAGATATCATTTCGACGAAAAAGCGCCAGATCGTTTACCTGTCTTTATTCCTGAGACAATCTCCTAAGACACAGCCGCAAAATATCGTCAATCTCACCTGTAGGACGATGCAGAACTTCCACGGTCAGATGAATGTACTGAAGACAGAGCTGGCTCGCTGGCAAAAGTCTCATGACCAGATCGTATTCGTCGCAGCGGATTTGGAGCGGGCTAAGCGCTTGGAGCGAGTCCTCCACGATTACGAGATGGAAGCCGATGTGCTGGCCGAAGCTGTCGACACTGTGCCGCCAGGTCGTCCGACCATCATTCTGGGCAATCTGCAGACCGGATTTGAGCTTCCTCTGAACAAGCTCGTGGTCATTACCGAGGGCGAGGTCTTTACGGCCAAGCAGCGCAAGGCCAGAAAAGTACAGCAAACCATGAATAACGCCGAGCGAATCAAGAATTACCTGGAGCTCAAGCCGGGTGATTACGTGGTGCACGTCAACCACGGGATTGGAAAATACCTTGGAATTGAAACCAAGGAAATACTCGGAATTCATAAAGATTACTTGCATATTCAATACGCGGCGGGAGACAGTCTGTTTGTTCCCATCGATCAAATCGATCACGTGCAAAAATACGTGGCGAGTGAAGAAACGCAACCGAAGATCTACAGCTTGGGCGGCAGCGAATGGAAACGGGTCAAGAACAAAGTGCAATCCTCCGTAAAAGATATCGCCGAAGACTTGATCAAGCTGTATGCATCCCGTGAAGCGGCTGTGGGGCATTCCTTTTCGGTGGATACGGCAGAGCAGCGTGAATTTGAGGCGATGTTCCCGTATCAGGAAACACCGGATCAGCTGCGCGCGATTGCCGAAGTAAAATCGGACATGGAACGCCGGCGCCCCATGGATCGTCTTGTATGTGGGGACGTAGGGTACGGGAAGACAGAGGTAGCCATTCGCGCGGCGTTCAAGGCAGTGATGGATGGCAAGCAGGTTGCCGTACTCGTGCCGACCACCATTTTGGCCCAGCAGCATTACGAGACGTTCCGCGAACGCTTTGCGGATTATCCGATTCGTGTGGAGGTACTGAGCCGCTTCCGTTCCCGCAAGGAGCAGAATGCTACTTTAAAAGGTATCAAGGAAGGCACAGTTGATGTGGTCATCGGTACCCACCGTCTGCTCTCCAAGGATCTGACATTCCGCGAGCTCGGACTGTTGATTGTGGATGAGGAGCAGCGTTTTGGGGTGAGCCACAAGGAAAAGCTGAAGCAGCTGAAGACCAACGTCGACGTCATGACGCTGACGGCTACGCCGATCCCACGTACGCTGCATATGTCCATGCTGGGTGTACGCGATTTGTCGGTTATCGAGACACCGCCGGAAAACCGCTTCCCTGTACAGACGTATGTCATGGACTACAGCCCTGCATTGGTGCGTGAAGCGATCGAACGGGAGCTGGCCCGCGATGGACAGGTGTTTTTCCTCTACAACCAAGTCCAAGGCATCGAACAGATGGCGGAGCAAATTTCCATGCTCGTCCCCGATGCGAGGATCGCTGTGGCCCACGGTCAGATGAACGAAAGCGAGCTGGAAGGAGTCATCCTGGACTTCCTGGAAGGCAATTTCGACGTATTGGTAAGCACCACCATTATTGAGACGGGTGTGGACATCCCGAATGTCAACACGCTGATCATCTACAATGCTGACAAAATGGGCTTGTCCCAGCTGTATCAGCTGCGCGGGCGGGTGGGTCGTTCCAATCGGATCGCGTACGCTTACTTTACGTATCAGCGCGACAAGGTGCTGACAGAGGTAGCCGAAAAACGCCTTCAGGCCATCAAGGAATTTACAGAGCTCGGCTCTGGATTCAAGATCGCCATGCGTGACTTGTCCATTCGTGGTGCGGGTAATTTGCTCGGCGCTGAACAGCACGGCTTCATTAATACGGTCGGGTTTGATTTGTACAGCCAGATGCTGAAGGATGCCATCGATGAGCTGAAAGGCGAAGTGAGGCAGGAGAGCGCCACGACTGTGGAAATCAACCTGCAGCTGGATGCCTACATTCCATCGATGTACATCACAGACAGCCGGCAGAAGATCGAGATGTACAAAAAGTTCGTGGCAGTCTCTTCGCTGGACGACGTGGACGATCTGGCGGAAGAATTACTCGACCGTTTTGGCCCGGTGCCCAAGCCGGTTGAAAATCTCTTGACCATTTCCCGCATGCGCGTGTATGCCCTGCAGCACCACATTACGGAAATCAGTCAAAAGAATCCGGACGAAATCAAACTGTTCCTGCATCCGAGCCAAAACAACAACATCGATGGCGGAGCCTTGTTTGCTCTTGCCAGTAGTTGGAGCCGCAGGATAGGGCTATCGGGTGGACAACAGATCACGATTGCTGTTAAAGTAAAAGGGTTGAGAGAAGACGAGGGCGTGCAGCTGGTAGAGAAGCTGCTGCGTCAATTTCACCAGGTGCGCAAAGACACCGGTACGGAGAGCCCTGTATCATAGAAAAGCTGGGCTAGCCAGGAAGGGAGATCCTCATGATGAAACGTTCTGTAGCCGTTCTGTCCACTGCTGTGCTCGTTATGGCACTCTTGGCGGGATGCGGAAAAGCAGATGACAAAGCTCAGCCTCAAACACCGGCAAATCAGACAGAAGGCAGCGGGCAAGGCAATCAGGCAGCGGACGCCAATGACCCATTGGTTCAGTTTCCCAAGCTGACTCTGCCGTTTACAGTAGAACCAAACGCGACCATTGTGGAATATCAAGGCGGCACCATGAACGGGAAAGAGTTTGAAGAGTTCCTGCGCGTCATCAACTTCATGAATCCGCAACAAGGCGGTATGATTGAAGCAGCCGACGATAACGCCTTGAAAGCTTTTGCTCGTGAATACACGGCGACCAAGATCATGGCTGCCCGTGCTGACGAGACCATGAAAAAAGATTCCAAGGAACTGGCAGAAAAAACGTTTGAAAAGATTAAAAATCAATACCTGGGCTTTATCGGAAAAGATGAAGCCAAGTTTACCAAGCTGATGGAAGGCCAAGGCGTCACGAAAGACATGGTAGTGGGCCAAATGGCTTTGATCAACGACTCCATCAACGTACTGAAAAAAGGCATCGATGATGCGACGCTGAAAAAAGAGTACGATAGCATGGATAAAGCGTCCCGTACCATTGCTTCTGTCCGTCACATCCTGATTTCGACCGAGAAACGCAAACCGGAAGAAGCACTGAAGCTGGCGAACGATCTGGAAGCTCGTCTGAAAAAAGGCGAAGACTTCGCGAAGCTTGCCAAAGAATTTACGGATGACCCAGGAAGCAAAGAAAATGGCGGCCTCTACGCTGACGCTGATGTCACGCAATGGGTGCCTGAGTTCAAGGAAGCGGCTCTGACTCAACAAGTGGGTCAAGTAGGACCTCCTGTGAAGACTGATTACGGTTACCACATCATCAAAGTGGAGAGCCGCAAGGAAAAGGCTTTTGATGAAATGAAGGAACAGCTCCGTGCACATGCATTGGAGAAGGCCTATGATGCCTTCGGTAAAAACGAGCTGGACAAGCTCATCACCAAGTACAACCTGCCGAAAGTCAATCACCCGGCTCCGGCAACCAAATAGCACTCACTAAGAAACAGGGACATTCGTTCCCTGTTTTTTCGTTTTCTCGCATATTCTTGAAACGTGGGCAAATACTATTATCACTCGCTACCGCCCGGGGGAGAGTAACTGAAACAAGCTGGAAAAAGTTGCAGTCGCCACGCATAGGTAAAATTAGAATTTGAGGAAAAAATACAGGTAACGAGCCAAGCCAATTTACTATTTACTTCTCTTAGGAAAGCGAGGCAACATGACATGAAAGCAACTGGTATCGTTCGTCGAATTGACGACCTCGGTCGGGTCGTGATTCCTAAGGAGATTCGTCGTACACTGCGCATTCGTGAAGGCGACCCGCTGGAGATCTTTGTAGATCGTGATGGAGAAGTCATTCTCAAGAAGTACTCGCCTATTGGAGAGTTGGGAGACTTCGCAAAAGAATACGCTGACTCTCTGTACGAGAGCATGAATCATACCGTATTGATTTCAGACCGAGACAGTGTAATAGCCGTTGCGGGAGCATCCAAGAAAGAGTATCTCGAGAAGCCGATTGGAAGTATTGTTGAGAAATGCCTGGAAGAGCGCAAAACTCGACTGGAGAAGAATGCAGGCTCCTATGAGATTTGCCGCGATATGAATGAGACGTACGGCTCTTTCGTTGTGGCTCCGATCGTGGCTGGAGGAGATCCGATCGGTTCGGTGATCCTGCTCAACAAAAACGAGTCCACCAAGATGAGTGATTTGGAAATGAAAATGTCGGAAACGGCTGCAGGTTTCCTGGCAAAACAGATGGAGCAGTAGAGGGAAAGCAAAGAAAACAGCCCCGGTCATTGGGGCTGTTTTTGTGTTGCATAGATAGGAATTACAAATGCTGGAGGGGCCAGGTTTTCCAGCCATTGAAGTTTTCTTGATCTCCAAACGCATGTGGTATAATGTACAAAGTTTCTGGTTGGAGAGGAGAAATTTCACTCATATGGGTAGGGAAAAAGCATCTGTACAATTTGTGAAAGGCGCCGCGATTCTCGGGGTTGCCGGTCTTGTCTCCAAGCTGCTTGGCGCCGTATACCGCATTCCGTATCAGAATATTGCCGGTGACATCGGTCTGTATGTATACATGCAAGTTTACCCGCTGTATACCACGCTGCTCATTTTGGCGACAGCGGGTTTTCCGATTGCCATTTCCAAGATTGTCTCTGAACGCGTAGCGGTAGGCGATGCGATTGGGGCGCGTCGAGCATTTCGCGTTGCCAGCATTGCGCTGGTGATACTCGGTTTGTTTTTCTTCTTATTGTTGTATGGCGGAGCGCCGCTTGTTGCCCAATTCATGGGAGATGAGCATTTGACCACGCCGCTCCGGGCAGTAGCCTGGTCGCTGCCGCTAGTACCGATGGCAGCGATTCTGAGGGGATATTTCCAAGGCCATCAGAATATGATGCCCACAGGCGTATCGCAAGTGATCGAGCAATTGATCCGGGTCATTTTCATCCTCTTGTCGGCTTTCTGGGCGATGAACGTGTATCAGGATGCATATCTGGCAGGGACTGGCGCCGTATTTGCCGCTTTTCCAGGAGGTGTAGCGGCCGTTCTCGTACTGCTGTGGTATTGGCAAAAGGACAAGCAGGTACGATTGGTGGAAGCGAAACAGGAGCAGTCGGCTGGCGTTGCTGAATGGACCAACCGTCAAGTTCTTCGCAGTCTTTTGTATTATGCGCTGCCGATCTGCATGGGCGCCCTCGTTCTGCCGCTGATTCCACTGGTGGATTCGGTGACAGTCGTGAACATGCTGCAGTGGAGCGGGATGCAGGAAGACCTCGCCAAGCTGGCCAAGGGAGCATTTGACCGTGGACAGCCGCTGATTCAGTTCGGCACGTTTTTTGCGACCTCCCTTTCTTTGGCTTTGGTGCCAGCGATCAGTGAAGCTGTCGCGCAGCGTCAAACCCAGCTGATCGAAAGCCGCTCGGAGATCGCGATCCGCTTGACCTTTTTGCTGGGGCTCCCCGCGTCGTTTGGACTTGCCCTGCTGGCCGAGCCGATCAACGTGATGCTCTATGGCGATAATAGCGGTACGGAAGCACTCGCTGTACAATCCTTTACGATTGTCTTTGCCACGTTGAGTATTGCCAGCGCGGGAATATTGCAGGGGTTGGGACGCGTCATGCGGCCGGCGCGCAATCTCTTTATCGGCGTATTGGTCAAGCTCGTGTTGAATCTGGCGCTAGTTCCAGTCTGGGGAATTACCGGTGCTGCCTTATCGACCGTAATCGCCTATCTGGTAGCGATGGGACTCAACGTGCTGGCTGTGAAGAAGTACACCGGCGCGCAAATCGGCATTCGCCAAACGGTGTTGAAACCACTCATCTCCGTCCTGGTCATGTCTGTGGTTGTCCTGGTAGTCGAATGGGGGGCAACCGCCCTGCTCGGGAACATGCCTGGTCCAGAGCGGCTGTTCCACACGGTGATCGGACTGGTGGCTGTCGGTTGCGGAGCGCTTGTCTACTTGCTTGCCCTTCTCAAGACAGGCGGGCTGACACGCACGGATATTCAGTTTTTACCGAAAGGCAGACAGATTGCTTCGCTGCTCACGAGACTGCGACTGCTGCCAAAATAAAGGAGGCGTGACGATTGGAAGCTAACCAATACATCATCACCGTGGTCGGTTTGGGAGCCGGAGATCTCGACCAACTGCCCTATGGGATATATCGGACGCTGAAACAGGCTGCCCATCTCTATTTGCGCACGCAGGAGCACCCGGTCGTCGCAGAGCTCGCCGCAGAGAACATCAGCTACTCGTCCTTTGACGCCATTTACGAGCAACATGAATCTTTCGAAGACGTGTACACCGATATCGTGGAAAAGCTGTTCGTCAGTGCCGAGCAACAAGGAGCGATCGTGTATGCGGTACCGGGCCACCCTCTGGTAGCAGAGCGCACGGTGCAGCTATTGCTGGAGCAAGGACCTGATCGCGGAGTGCGAATCGAAATCGGGGGTGGGCAAAGCTTCATCGACCCCCTGTTTGCCCGTTTGAAGATCGATCCGATCGAAGGATTCTCTCTGCTCGACGGCACGGCTTTGAAAGCGGATCAGGTGTCGCCGGGCCTGCATACCATCATTGCGCAGGTGTATGACGCGTTTGTCGCATCGGATGTCAAACTGACGCTGATGGAAGTCCTGCCGGATGATTTTCTCGTGACGGTTGCGACTGCAGTGGGAGTCGCCGGTCAGGAGTGCGTTGAGACCGTCCCGCTGTACGAGCTCGATCGCCTGGATCATTTCGGCAATTTGTCGCTCGTCTATGTGCCGCCTGCTCGCGACGAGCGCATCTCTTATCGACAATTCTCCTATCTCAAGGACATCGTGGCGGTTCTGCGAAGTCCGGAGGGTTGTCCGTGGGATCGGGAACAGACCCATCAGAGCATCCGCAAAAATCTGATCGAGGAAACGTATGAAGTGCTGGAAACGATCGATGATGAAGATCCGGATGCCATGTGCGAGGAGCTGGGGGATCTGTTGATGCAGATCATGCTGCATTCCCAAATGGCATCGGAGGATGGATATTTTACTGTCGATGATGTGGTAGCGACTCTGAATGAAAAGCTGATCCGTCGACATCCACACGTATTCGGTGAAAAGAATGCCAACGATTCCGAGGAAGCATTGGCCAATTGGCAAGAGATCAAAGCCCAGGAGAAGGCGGCCAAAGGAATCGATACGACGGTCCAATCCCAGCTCGCCGGTATTCCCCGTGACCTGCCTGCCCTGATGTACGCCTACAAGCTGCAGAAAAAGGCTGCTCAGGTCGGATTTGATTGGGACGATGTAGCCGATGTCTATGGCAAGGTGGAGGAAGAGTACCGAGAGCTGCGCGAGGCTGCAGTAGAAGAGCGTGCAGGCGAGCTGGGGGATCTTCTGTTTGCGGTCGTCAATCTGGCCCGTTTTCTGAAGCTCGATCCCGAAGAAGCATTGGCCTTGACCAACAATAAGTTCAAGCAGCGGTTTTCCTATATTGAAGACAAACTCCGCGAGGCTGGCAAATCCTTTGAGGATACTGATCTGAAAGAGATGGATCAGTGGTGGGAAGAGGCCAAGCAGCACGGAAAAAGGAGAGGATAGTTCATGAGGCTGGACAAATATTTGAAAGTATCCCGTCTGATCAAACGCCGCACCTTGGCAAAAGAGGTTTGCGACAAAGGGCGCGTCGAGATCAACGACCGCCAGGCGAAATCCTCCAGCAACGTAAAGATCGGCGACAGGCTGGCGATCCGTTTCGGTCAAAAAATCGTGACGGTCAAAGTGGAGGACATCAAAGAAAACCCGCGCAAGGAAGAGGCGGCTTCGCTCTACACCGTGATTGGTGAAGTGCCTGTGCCGCGCGATGAAAAAGAAGAAGACGCCTACATGAAAGGCCAATGATACCAGATAAATAGAAAGCAATACAAAGAGCTACCCTACCACGGGTAGTTTTTTTGTCGCCTTCCTTGGGCAGTTCCTGATAGAGGTTTTCTTATTGAGGGTATGGTATATAATGGGTTTACGCATGTAGGCACTACGATGAGAAGGGATGTGAACACATGCAACAAAATGCTGTGCGACTCGGCTATTTTTTGGCCATTTCCCTCCTGTTGTCAGCCCTCTTCTATTTCTTCGCCTCCAACTGGCCCGTGCTTGACCGATGGGAGAAAATCGGAGTCAGCGTGTCCGTGCTCATCCTTCTTTATTTGTTTTCGTATGGAGCTGCACGGATTCTGAGAAGGCATTCCTTTCTGAGCAATTGGCTCTTGGTCGCAGGCGGTCTTTCCTTTGGCATCAGCGTCGCCCTATTGGGGCAGATCTATAATTCCCATGCCGACAGCTACACGCTCTTTGTCGTCTGGCTGATCCCCAGCCTGCTGTTTGCCATCGTGACGAGGTACCAGCCTTTCTATGTGATCAGCTACGTTCTCGCTCATTTGGCCGTTTGTTTCTTTTTGGATCCCTCCGTCATTCATGTGGTGAGGGATGAACAATGGTGGTTTATGGTCTTTTGGCTGATCGCGCTAGGCAATCTGATCTTGTTTTGGTTAGCTGCAACAGACTGGTTGCGATCCCGACCCATTCACTACTTGTCCTTCCTCGTCTTCCAGCTGGCTTTGTTCTTATCAGCCTTCGTCGAGGTCTACGGACCGCTTCCGGAGCTGTTGTATCTGGTGATCGGTGGCGCGCTTTTCTTTGGCTTCCTGAAATGGATGCCCAATCGTGCCCTGTTGATTGTGACCTCCACGATGCTGGCCTTGTTTGTAGTGGTGATGTTTTTCAGGTTCATGCTTGAACATTATTCCGAGAGCTTCTACCTGATCGGGCTTCTGGCTGCTGCGGGGATCGTCTGGGGAGCCGTGGAGGGTATCAAATGGCTGCGAAGACAGGCGTCTCAGAAGGATAGCAAATGGGTCCGAGTCGTTCAGGAAGCATTCACGGTCCTCGTCACACTGGTGGCGGCGACGATCGGTGCTGTCTCGCTTACGGGGCTTCTGTTCCTTTTGGCTGATGATGATACGGTCGTCTATTTCCTGTTCTTCCTGTCGCTGATCGGCATCTTGGTACCCATCTTCCTAGAGAAGAAAATGAATGCGACAGTCCGCTACACGTTGATCACGATGGGGTGCATGATCGGAATCGGAGCGTCCTTGTATTTGGAGGATTATTACTGGATTGTGCTACTGGCGGCGCTGGGACTGTCTTGGGGAATCACCAGGGAAATTCCCGCCAAACTCCTGACTCAGTTTGTTTTTCTCCTCGTCTTGTACGTTGAGGCGGGTGATTGGGGCAATACCCATGACGGGGTGCTCGCAGCCATTTTCGTCACACAAATGGCGATGTACTTGCTTCCGCGAATGCCTGATGCCTTGCAAAACAGCTCGCTGATTTACGCTCTTCTCTCCTTTTTGGTACTTACGGAAAGCAATCGATGGGGAACCGCATGGAGCATCACGGTCAGCCTCGTCTATTTCGCCTTGACTACGTATCTGGTCTATCGCACCATGCACAAGAAGGATCGAATGAGCTTCGGGATTGCCATCGGCTTCTGGTTCGCCTTTTTGCTGATGAAGTACTACGACTTCCTTTGGAGTCTGCTGCACAAGTCGCTCAGCCTGCTCTTGCTCAGCGTCGTGTTTTTTGCGGTCAGCTATTGGCTGGAGCGATCGGGCAAAACCGAGTGGGGTTCCGAGGCCTCTCCGATATTCGCCTCGAAGCGACTGGCGCTGCTGACGATTATCGTGCTGCAGTTTGCGCTGCTCGGCTACCAGATCTGGGGCAGTGAAACCATTCTCTCGCAAGGTCGTTCCATCAAGCTGGAGCTTGCTCCGGTTGATCCTCGCTCGCTTTTGCAAGGAGATTATGTGCAGCTACGCTACACCATTTCGACACTCGACAATGAAAAAATACCGGATCCGGACGGAAAAGTACGAGTTGTCCTGCGTCCTGAGCAGAACGGACTGTACGAATACAGCGGATACTACGAGCAGGACGGTGTCTGGAACAAGGCTTATCAGGCACAACCTGACGATGTCATCTTGAACGGACATGCAATCGGATCCGATCGGGTCGAGTACGGCATCGAAAGCTATTTCGTCCCTGAAGGAACCGGACGTGAGGTTGAGCGCAAGGCGAAATTTGCGCAAGTTCGGGTAGGGAAAAAGGGAGATGCACTCCTGGAGGCATTGTCCGAACACTAGAATGAAAAAAACAGGAGCTGCCAGATTAATCGGCAGCTCCTTTTGCGTGTGAGAAGGAGAGGGAGGGCCTTTGATTCAGCTGCAGCAGTACGTGGCGAACCAGCAAAAGACCTGTGATCCCCATCATGAACAGAAGGGTCGACACCGCTATGGGAGGCAGGATGGCCCCAAGGCTGATCCCGATTGTTCCGGCTAGCTTTGCGCCTTGGAATACCAGACCGTTTACTGCCATGTAGGAGCTTCGGGCATCGTCTCGGATGATTTGGGCGAGATAGGTCTGTCGGGTAGGGATGTGGAGCAGCTCACCCAGCGTAGCAAAGAACATGGCGATGACGATAACCAGCAGCGTGTTGCTGTAGCTGATGATCGTGTATCCGACGATAAAGAAGTGCGCACCCGCATAGAGGGCATTTGCTTCCCGTCCAGGACGGACCAGCTTGGTGATCAAGAGCGAGAGGAGTACGACCAGCAGTGTGTTTTCCAGCTGGATCAGGCTGAACACTTTAATTCCTGTCAGCTCAAAGGAGAACAGGCTCCCCAAGTGCACGGTTTGGGTATGAAACTCATTTGCGAGGCGCACCGCGACGTAGTTGGCAGTCTGAAATTCGAGAGAGAAAATGAGCAACCCCCCCAAGGAGAACAATAAAAATCGTTGGTCATTCATCACTGGTCTGTAGCTCGTGAATACATCCTTGAGGATGTTAGTTTTGGCTGCGCTGCCGGGAGTCTTTGGCCGATACGACTCTTCCATGAAATAGACGGTCATTACGAGCGTGAGCAGACTGACAGCAGTGAGTCCCAAAATCAACTCAAAGCGATGAGTAGCAAACCAGATCCCGCCGAGGACGGAACCGATGGCAACCGACAAATTTACCGCCCAGTAATTGATGCTGTACATGAAGGTCCGGTTCTCTTTGGTGCTGACGTCGATGAGCATCGCATCAGCGGCAGGACCGATTATTCCGCTGCTCGCATGCTGCACGAGCATCATGGCGAATGTAAGCCATGCAGAATCAAGCAAAGGGGAGTTAGCTGCGGCCATGAGGACAAAGGCCACGCACTGCGCGATCTCCCCGTACACCATCACTCTTTTTCTCCCCCAGCGATCAGCGAGGTAACCCCCGTAGAATCCCATCAAAATCTGTGTGCACACATTGGCAAAAAGCAATAAACCGGCGACTGCCTGCCCGAGTTTGTCAGAGAAATAGATGGCCATGAAGGGAAAGATCATCGTGCCGACAACCCTGGTGAGAAAGGAAGTCACGATCCGTATGCGGATATTGGGATGCAGTTGCATAAAGCTCATGGAACAGACCACCTTTCGTTTTTCTACATTTTACCTGTTAAAAGGAGAAGAAAAAGGGTAAGATTCGGATAGGAATTTCACCTTTTAGGAGGTCGGATCGGGATGAAGAGCCAAGAGCACTTTATGCAAATGCTATTTGGGCTTTCCGAATGGGAAACAGATCGTGAACAGTCGATCAGCGTCGAGGCTTTGTCCGAGATCCTCTGCTGCACACCGCGCAATGTCAAATTGATTCTCCGCAAATGGGAGAACGAGGGGTTGCTGCGCTGGAGGGCAGGGGTCGGACGGGGCAATCATTCGACGTTGACGATTTTGTGTGATACCTCCGACTTTTTTAGCGCCTATTTTAAAAATCTTCTGTCAGGGGGAAAAATAACGGAGGCGGTCGGGCTTGTCCAAAATGAAAAGCTGCCTGCTCGAATCAAGCGAGGGCTCCAGCAAATATGGGACAGCCAATTCGGTTTCGTTTTGGAAGAAGGCGAGTCGACTAGTCTGGATGTTCTGCGCATTCCGAGACAACGGGGGTTCTCTACGCTCGATCCAGCCTTTGTGGCTGTAGCTGCTGAAAGTCACTTTCTACGTCAAATGTGCCACAGGCTGGTTTATTACGATCAGGAGCAGCAAACCTTTTTGCCTGAGCTCGCCCATGCCTGGGAGTGCAACGAGGAGCGGACGGCTTGGACGTTTTATCTGCGCAAAGGGGTACGCTTTCATCACGGAAAGATTCTGAACGGAAAAGATGTCGAATACACGATGCGGCGCCTTATCGATTTGGATTCACCGTATCGCTGGCAGATGGATGATGTCGATTGGATCGAGCATCAAAGCGAGCGGATCATTACCTTCCATCTACGCCAGCCGAACAGCTTTTTTCTGCACTATATGGGCTCCCAAGCTATGTCCATCCTCCCGCATGACGTGCCATTTTCAGAGCAGGCCGTAATAGGAACCGGCCCGTTCCGCATGGCTGAGTACACGGACGAGAGGTTGGTGCTGGAGGCGTTTGACGATTACTATCGGGAGCGGGCCGTACTCGATCGTGTCGAGATCTGGATTGTCACGGGGCATCCTGGCTCCAGACAACATTATGAGCTGCCAAACAGGGAGCAGCAGTCAGATTCCGGGAGCGAGGGTAAAGATATTGTTTTTGAAGAGACCGGTTGCAATTATCTCGCCTTCAACTTTCGCCGGCCGGGTGTTCAGCATGATTACGCGTTTCGGATTGCGATGCGGATGGTAATGGACCGCAATCAGCTCATTAAAAAGCTAGGTGAGTATGCGTTCTCGCCCGCAGGCAGTTTTTTGCCAAGCAGGAGCAGAGCCATGACCTTTTCATCGTCTACGCTGGAGGAAGCCGCATCCTGGCTGAGTCGCAGCTCTTATCAAGGGGAGACGCTTTCCGTGTTTATCAGTGAGGGCAAATTGTTTGACATCGTCGGAAAATGGATGAAACGTCGGTGCCAGCAGATCGGGATCCAAATCAAGCTGGTTCCCATGACCAAGGCTAATTTCTTGTCTGATCACGTGGACCTCGAAGCAGATATGGCCATCATGGGGGAAGTGTTTCAAAGCGACGTGGAGCTTGGCCTGATCGAGCTGTACAAGAATAAGAGCACCATGGTTTATCGGTTTATGGATGATCATATGCGTGCGTTGGTAGACGATAAGCTGTCCGAGGTTCTGCGCATGGAGAATCGGGATAAGCGTATGAGAGCGCTGGATTTGATCGAACAAGCGTTTGAGGAGCAACAGTGGCTGCTGTGCAACTTTCATGTGAAACGTATAGACCGTTACCACCCGGCTCTGCAAGGTTTTGTAGCGGATTCCTTCGGCTGGCTTGACTTCTCCAAGCTGTGGGTAAAATCATTCGTTACCAGTCTGTAACCCTTTCCTGCCGTTCTTTTCCTATCATAGAGAGAATTGCAGGTTAAAGGAGGCGTTACCGTTGCACAAAAGCGCAAAAACAGGAATTTCCGTATTGCTGGCGACTACGGTGTTGGCAAGTCCATTCGTCGTGGTGCCAAAAGCCGCTTATGCTTTAACTGTCGAGGATATTTCGGCGGATGATACGAGCGCAGATGAAGAAACAGAATATACGATTGAGTTTGAAATCGACAAGGAATTGAAATCGGGGGACGAGATTTCCGTCAAGTTTCCATCAGATTTCACTGTCGATAAAAAGCTGAAAAAATCAGATGTGACCCTTGAAGATGACGATGGCGACGATGTCTCGATCGACAGCGTTTCGGTCAGCAGCAATGTCGTCACAATTGAGCTGGACGAAAAGGTAAGCAAAGGAACATTGCTCACCTTGACCATCGATAACATCACCAACCCGGAAGACAAAGGGACCTATTCGATCGGGGTCAAAACGTCCAAGGAAACGAGCTATAAAAACGAAAAAATCACCATCGGCAAATCCTCTGGCAGCAGCAGTAGCAGCGGGAGCAAATTCAGCGTATCCCAAAGCACCAAATCAGCAGAAGCAGACATCACTTTGACACTTGGCAAGTTCAACCTGTCGTCCAAGTCCAAATTGAAAAAAGGAAAATACATTTATGTAGATTTCCCTACCAAAGATATGCTCCCGAAAAGCATCAGCAAATCGGATGTCAAAGTGAATGGCACCAAGGCCGAGTACGTCTCCATCATCGACAGCGATTCCATTCGCATCGAGGTTCCAAGCGGGGCAGACGGAGACAGCTATATCAAGCTGGAATTCTCCTCGTCTGCAGGAATCAAGAATCCGTCAAGTGCTGACAACGACTACACCTTTGAGATTGAATACGATGACAAGACGTATACATCTGAGGATATGGAAGTGACGGGGTCGGCTCGTGAGTCGTTTGAAGTCTCGTTGTCCGATCAGACAGCAGGGGCTCGTTCGAGCTATTCGTTCGACATCGATCTCTCGACCAAGCTCTATTCCAACACAGACATCCAGATTGAGTTCCCGAGTGCTGACATGATTCCGCCTGTGGTTTCGGGCTACAGCGTAACAGTCAACGGCGATCAGGTCGGCGGTGTCAGTGTGAGCAACAGCAAAGTATCCTTCCGCACACCAAGCGGATTCAAGAGCACCGACAAACTCACGGTCAAATTTGCCTTTGACGCCTATTTGACGAACCCGAAAACAACGGGTACATACAACCTGACAGCGAGGATCGACAATAAAACGTACCGTTCGAAAAGCTTTGATATCTCGGGCGCATCCGCGCCGGTTGCGGTAGATAACACGGCTGCGACCATCGGATTGACCCGCGCTACCGCTTCTACTCCGACAGGCTTGCAGATTGCGATCAAGGGACTGGGTGCCCCTATCGTACGCTCCCAAGGCTTCTTTGAAGTCGTCCTGCCAGCTGGCTTCAAGGTGCCTGCCTATATCCCAGCCAATCAGGTGACCGTCAACGGAACTGCCGCCAACTATGTGGGCGTCCGCGGGCAAAATCTGATTATCGTGCCTACGCAGGATATTCCGGCAAAGACAGCAGTCCAGGTCAACATCCTGGAAGCAGGGGGGATCGTAAACCCTCCGACGACAGGTGTGTACAGCATCGGGGTCTACACCTCTGAGGAAAAAGGGCTGCTGTTTGCAAGGCCAGCGACGATTGTGGCACTCAATGGAGTGAGCTTCAAGGCAAACGTAGCTTCGTTCACCAAATCGGGCAAGGCAACGGCATTGGCAGCAGCACCTTACATCGTCAATGGCAATACGCTGATGCCTGCTTCGTTCTTCCGCGATGGACTGGGTATGTCCGTCACATGGACGACGACCACTGCGAGAGTCGTGAGCGGCAATACGGTCATGCAGTTCAAGGTGGGCTCCAACGTGGCGACGATCAACGGACAAAATGTCACATTGCCTGTAGCCGTTCAATTGAAGAACAAAATACCGACACTGCCTCTGCGTACGATCACCGACCGGACTGGTCACAAGATTGTCTTTGTCAATGGCAACTACACGGTATACAAATAAACAGAAAAAAGCACAGAACCCCGCTATCAGGCGGGGTTTTTGTTCTAAAAGGACATCCCCTCCCATACGATGGTACAAGAAGGGTAGTAAGGGAGGAGTTAGCATGATGGAGCACACGAAGCGGCCTCGCCATGAAGTCGTGATGATCAATCGACGCAGTCTGGCGATTTCGGGTGTGAAAAACGTCGAAAGCTTTGACAGTGAAGAGTTTCTTTTGGAGACAGAGGGCGGCTTTTTAACCATACGAGGACAAAATCTGCATATGAAAAATCTGAGTTTGGAAACCGGAGAAGTGGCGATCGAGGGTCTGGTTCACGAAATGGCCTATCTGGAGCAAGGGCAGGCCGGCGATCGGTCGAGAGGGTTCTTCGGTAAGCTGTTCAAGTGAGTATCGGCATCCAGCTTCAGACGGTGCTGGCCATGTCGACGTGTGGTGCTCTCATGGGAATGGGCTTTGATACGTACCATGTGTTCAAGGGAAAAAGCAAACTGCCCCTTTGGATGATCTTCATTTTTGACATTCTGTTTTGGGTAGGCAGCATGGGAGCCGTTTTCTTGATATTAGTAAAAGTAAATGACGGGATCATTCGGTTTCCCATCTTTTTTGGAATGATTTTCGGCGCTTGGGTATATTTTTTATTGGGTAGTAAGAAGTATATCCATTTTCTACATCGCGTGATAAAATTTTGTCAGTGGTTTTATCGAACGGTATTGCAAATCATTGACACCCTGGTTGTGCGTCCCATCCTCTTTTTCTACCGAGTGATCCTCATGGTGCTGGCATTTTTGTATTCCGTGTTGCTCGCGATCCTCGGCTTTTTGTGGAAAGTGATACGTTTTGTCACTTCACCTTTTGCCAGATGGGGTCAACATTTAGGGAAAAAAATGTTCGGAAAATCAAAAGGAATTTGGACCAATTGGAAGAATTGGTTTCACTCAAAGAGAAAGCGGGAGTAATCCGAGGTGGCCTAATGATGAAAGAAGCAACGTCCTCTCCAACTATCAATCGAAAAGGGCAGAAACGAAGAATGCGGTTTTTTTTCTTTTTCATTCTTTGTTTTTTCGTCTGGACTGGCTATACCCTGTACTTGCAAAGCGGCGTCCTGTCGCAGAAAGAAGCCGAGCTGGAAGCGTTGAAACAAGAGTCGGCCGTGCTATTGCAGCAGCAAGAGGAGCTGACGTATGAAGCGAGTCGGTTGAACGATAAGGAATATCTGGCGGAGCTGGCGCGCAAACGAATTTACTACACCAAGCCTGGTGAGAGCATCTACGTGATTCCGGAGTAGGCAACTGGCTGATCTTCAAGCAGAGGGAGGCTTTCCACGTTCATGGGAGTCGAGATCGGGAGCAAACTTGAAGGAAAAGTGACAGGGATTACGAAGTTTGGGGCCTTTGTGGAGCTGCCTGGAAATGTGACCGGTCTTGTGCACATCAGCGAAATTGCAGACACGTTTGTCAAAGACATTCACGAATTTTTGAAAGTCGGGGATACGGTAACCGTGAAGGTGCTGAATATCCGGGAGGGCAAGATCGGTCTGTCAATCAAGAAGGCGCAGGAAAAGGAAAGACCTCCACGTCATCACCGTGAGCGAGGGGAAGGCTTTGAAGATAAGCTCAATCGGTTTTTAAAAGAGAGCGAAGACCGCCAGTCCTCATTAAAGAAAAATGGGGACAAGAAGGGGCGCGGTCGACAACATTGATTCGGAAAATTTTGACTTTTCTTTCTTCGTGAATAATACATTTAGACGGCAAAAGGCGGAAGGGCATTTGGAAATTATGCCGAATACGTATCGTAAGCCCGTTTCGCAAAGCGCGAATCACCTGTCAGCCGACGTTATCCGCCATAACGTCGGTTTTTTTTCGTCTCCGGACCATATCGTACGTCGCGAAACAGGGTGTCATCACGATATCCTCCAATAGATAGCAAATGTCCGAATGTGTCAATGAATTTGTCGGACGATTCTGGGAATAATCGCTGGATTTTTGACAAATTTTACAATACCACCTCCGTATAATTGAGGAACAAAATGAACAAGAACGGGGTGGTGTGACATGATCGCAAACAAAAATGTTTCTAGTACCGGTCAGGTTTGGACACGCCAAGTATCGGAGCATGTGGATACGACGGCGCAGACCTGGGGAGAAAAAATAGCAGATGCAGCACATCGATGGAATGTGCTCCCCTTGTTAATGGGCTTCTTGTTGGGGAGGGCACTGATTGTAGAAGAGCTGACTCCCTTTGTGATTCCCTATTTCATGGTCATGTTTTACCTCCGACGGGATTGCATCGTGACGACCGGGTTCGCCTTGATCCTGGGAGCGTTTACCCAATCCGTCCCGCTGGGGCTGCAAACGATTCTAAGCGTCATACTCGCTTTTGCGGCCTGCAAAATCAGCGATCGATTTCGGCGAAAGGATTTTTCCCGAACGCCCCTGCTGGTCATGGCAACGGTATTTATTAGTCATCTGTTGTACCATGCGTTGACGAATCAGGTGAATACGTACGAGCTGGTCATGGTAGCCGTGGAATCCGTATTGGGCTTCGTCCTGACCTTGATCTTTATACAATCCCTCTCGATCATTCATTTGGCCAAGCCGTATGAGCCCCTGAAAAATGAAGAGATCGTGTCGCTGGTGATCCTGCTCGCCTCGCTGATGACGGGAACGGTCGACTGGATGGTGGAAGGCATCTCCATGGAGCATGTGCTCTCTAGGTATTTGCTGCTGTTGTTCGCCTTTGTGGGAGGCGGGACGGTGGGTGCAGCCGTAGGGGTCGTCACTGGGCTGATCCTCAGCCTTGCCAACGTGAGTGCTTTGCTGCAGATCAATTTGCTCGCTTTCTCCGGTCTGTTGGCCGGTTTGCTGAAAGAAGGGGGAAAAGTCGGCGTCTCGGCGGGCCTCTTGATCGGTACCGCGATTTTGGCGATTTACGGTGGCGCTGAAGATACCCTTTACTTGTCACTGGTGGAGACGTCCATCGCGATTGTCTTGTTCATCCTGACTCCTGCTTTGCTTTGGAAAAAGGTAGCGAGATTCATTCCGGGCTCCCCGGAAAACATGCAATCTCATCAGGAATACATGCGCCGGGTTCGGGATGTGACGGCCGGCAAGATCCAGCAGTTCTCTGAGCTGTTCACCCAATTGTCCCGCAGCTTTGCCCAGACGGCAGACTCGGAGGAAATCGAGGAACAGGCAGATGCATTTCTCAGCCGCGTGACGGAATTTACATGCCAGAAGTGCTGGAAAAAAGAGCAGTGCTGGGAAAAAGATATGCAGTCGACTTACCAAGGGATGCGCTGGCTAGCGGAGAAGGTGCAGGAAAACGGTACGCTTGCAGGTATTACTCCGCCCAAGGAATGGGAGCGAAAATGCGTGAAGACGGAAAAGGTGTATACCGTCATGGAGCAGGAATACGATCGTCAACAATCGTTCGACCAGCTAAAAAAGCAGGTAAAGGAGAGCCGCAAGCTGGTAGCGGATCAGCTGTCCGGTGTCTCGCGAGTCATGAGTGACTTCGCCCGTGAAATTCAGCGGGAAGGGATGGAGCTGAGCTTTCAGGAAAAGCAAGTATCGCAGGCGTTGGAGGGGCTGGGCCTATCTGTTCGCCGCGTGGAAATACACAGTCTGGAAGAGGGAAGAGTGGATATCGAGATCAGTCAGCCTACTTGCTATGGACGGGATGAATGCGCCAAAATCGTCGCGCCGATGCTCACTGAAATTTTGGGTGAGAACATTGTCGTCAGAGAAAGGCATTGTGAGGCGCAAAAGGATGGCTCGTGCACCATGTGCCTCGCTTCCGCCAAGACATTCGAGATCGATATCGGTATAGCGGGTGCAGCCAAGGATGGCAAGCTTTTGTCAGGCGACAGCTTCCGCACCATGGATCTGGGGAATGGGAAAATGGCTTTGGCGATCAGCGATGGGATGGGGAATGGGGAGCGCGCTTCCCTGGAGAGCCAGTCTGCGCTGGACATGCTCCAGCAGCTGCTGCGCTCGGGCATGGATGAGAAAATATCGATCAAGACAGTCAATTCCGTTTTGGCGCTGCGCTCGACGGATGAGATGTTCGCCACGGTGGACTTGGCTTTGATCGATCTGCAGACTGCCCATACCCGTTTTGTGAAAATCGGGTCAACACCCAGCTTTGTCAAACGAAATTCCGATGTGATCACGATAACGGCTAACAACCTGCCAGTGGGAATTCTGGATGAAATCGAGGTGGATGTGGTCTCCCGCATGCTCAAGCCGGGTGATCTCCTGATCATGATGTCAGACGGCATCTACGAGGCTCCGCGTCATATTGAAAACAGGCAGGCGTGGATGAAACGGATCATCAGCGAGCTGGAGACGGATGATCCGCAGGAAGTGGCAGATCTGCTGCTGGAAAAGGTAATCCGTCAGCATTCCGGCCAAATCGTCGACGATATGACCGTGCTGGTCGCGCGCATCGACCGGTTTGTGCCGCAATGGTCAGCCATACAGGTGCACGGCATGCAAAAGCTGGAGCGCCCACGGATTGTCAGCTGACAAGTATGTTTTCCAGCCTCCCCGTCGATACTGTTGCTAAAAAGCAGAATGGGGAGATAATTTGTGAAAGAAGCGACACTTCGGCAGATTTTGGTAGTGACGGATGGATGCTCGAACACGGGGATGAGCCCAGTAGCTGCTGCAGCTCTTGCGAGGGAACAAGGCATTACCGTAAATGTCATTGGTGTTATTGAAAAAAGCGACCTGGGTGAAAAGGGGGAGACGGAGATCCGTGAGATCGCGGAGGCAGGAGGCGGATTATGCGACATCGTGTACCCGCAGCAATTGGCGCAAACCGTTCAGATGCTTACGCGAAAAGCGATGACGCGCACGATTCACCAAGTGGTCAATAAAGAATTGAAAGAGATTTTGGGCGATTCCGGAATAGAAGAGCTGGAGCCGCAAAAACGCGTGCAAGTCGCCGGCATGGTGGACGAGCTGGGTGAAAAAAGCAGCCTGAATGTCGTCATGCTGGTGGATACCTCGGGCAGTATGAAGCCCAAGATGTCGGCCGTGCAGCAGGCGATCCACGATTTCAGCATCAGCCTGCATTCCCGCAGTGGGCAGAGCCGGATGGCCGTCTGCTCATTTCCTGGGAAACAAAAGTACTTGGACGTGAGAATTCCTTGGACCGAAAAAGTGGAGCAAGCTCACCAAATCACCAGCGACCTGGCGATGAGCGGCATTACTCCGACGGGGCCGGCTATAGTAGAAGCGATTGCGTTGTTCGAGCATGTAAAGCTCCCGCGCTCTCTGTCTGAGCGTTATGCCGAGACGGAATCAGACGACAACGAGGATGGAAGCCTGCGTGACCATGTCTTTTAATCAAACGACTGCGATCCCAAGCCTACCCCGACAGTTTCAAGGGAAATGGAACAAAAAATCGTATCATGTCCTGAGGGAGCTGGGACGCGGAGCGAATGGTGCGGTTTACTTGACAACCGAGGGTGGCGTCAAACGGGCAGTCAAGGTCGGGGTAGAGGGCATCGATATTTTAATGGAAGTAAATGTGTTGAAAAGCGTACAGCAGGGGCGGGATTCCCGAGTGGGACCGCTCCTGTCTGATGTCGACGATCTGATCGTTGACGGAAAAGCGTGTACGTTTTATGCCATGGAGTATCTGGAGGGTGATCAACTTGATCGCTATATCCGGCAATACGGACAGGAATGGGTCGGAGTGATGATGGTCCAGCTGCTGGCTCGCCTCGATGTGCTGCACAAGCATGGCTGGGTTTTCGGGGACCTAAAGCCGGAGAATATCATGGTGACGCAGTCGGACAGGCAGGTGCGCCTCATCGATTTTGGCGGCGTGACCAAGCTGGGCAATGCCGTTCGCCAGTTTACCGAGGAATACGATCGGGCGTACTGGCATGCAGGGGATCGTAAGGCCGAAATCAGCTATGACCTCTTCTCCGTGGCCGTCATGATGGTGCGTCTGTCTGTCGACCGTGAAGTCTGGAAAAGCAGTCAGGGAGAGACGCGTCACACGGTATTGCTCTGTGATATAATACGAAAAAGTGACGGCCTGTACCCCTACCGAGTGCCGCTCCTGAAGGCTTTTCACGGGAAATACGCATCGGCAGGGGAAATGAGAGCAGAAATGCTGCCAATTCTTCGAGAACTCACGGTTGCCGCCCCGCAAAAGCAAGCTCAAAAGCGGGCATCCGGGGCAGGGGGAATGGGGATTAGCGGCTTGTTTGTCGCATCTTTGTTACTTTTGGCTGGCACACTTTATTACGCATGGTTCATGTAAAGAAGGATGTGACGGTTCGTGTCCTCGGATCTGGTGATGGATACATGCCTGCTCGCAGGCTCGATTATTTTAAAAAACGGGGGCGAAACCTACCGGACTGAAGAGACGATGGCCCGCATTGCCCAGGCGGCAGGAATGGACGATGTGAACAGTTCAGCCACGCCTACCAGCATCATTCTCTCGTTTCGATGCAAGGGCTTCGATCATACCCGGATGGTTCGGACTCCCACGCGGACGACCAATCTCAACAAAATCACATTGGTGAATGACGTGTCCAGGCGATTTGTCGGGGGCGGCATTACTTTGGAGCAGGCTTATTTGACTCTGTGCGAAATCGATCAAAAGAAACCGCTTTACCCAAAGTGGATGCAGCATTTGGCGGCCGCTACTGCCAGCGGCTCTTTTGCCATGCTCGCGGGAGGAACCTGGCTCGATCTTCTGCCGTCTGCGATGGCAGGCCTGATCGTCAACCTCAGCATTGAATATTTGGAACAGTTCGTCCGAATGAAATTTTTCACCGAGTTTTCAGCCGCTTTGCTGGGCGGGTTGTTTGCCCTGCTAGTCGTGACGATTTTTCCTGAGCTGCACATTAGCATCATCATTATTGGTGCCATGCTTCCCATGTTTCCGGGGATCGCGATCACCAACTCGCTCCGCGATCTTTTGGCTGGCGATTTGGTCGCAGGTGTCTCACGCGGCGTGGAAGCAATGCTGACGGCTGTGTCCGTGGCAGTGGCTACTGCAATTATTCTCTCCTTCATGAGGTGATCTAATGTTGTTAGGCTTGGCGCTCAGCTTCATGTCGTCCATGGCATGGTGCGTGCTTTTCAATGTCCCGGTCCGCACGATCCTAGCAGGCGGAATCGCAGGGATGGTCGGTTACATTGTCTACTCCCTGCTGCCGCTCTTGAACGCGGAAGTCCTTTTATCTACTTTTGTATCCGCCGCCATAGTGTCTTTGCTCAGTCAGTTCATGTCGATCTATTTGCGAGTTCCGTCTACCAACTTCAGCGTCGCCGGCATCATTCCGCTGGTGCCAGGGTCTCTCGCGTACAAATCGATGCTTGCCTTTGTAAACAACGATTATGTAGAAGGCATCACGCTGGCTACGAAAACGATGATGGTAGCGGGAGCGATTGCTTCCGGACTTATCTTCGGTATCTCCGTGGTCACGATCGTGAAAGGAGCCCGTTATGCTGGCAAGCGTGCACAATGAGATCGTGCGAGAGGGTCTTTTGCTGTCCGGAGAAACCGTTGTGGTGGGTGTATCCGGGGGGAATGATTCCACTGCTCTCTTGCATATCTTGGTGGCTCTCAATGAAAACTATCACTACGGGTGGAAGCTCCATGCCGTCCATCTGAACCACTGCTTCCGGGGGGATGAGTCGCGCCAGGATGCTTTGTACGCCCAGCAGCTCTGCGAACGGCTCGGGGTCGCCTTTCATCTATTCGAGTTCGATGTGCCCGCTTATATGGAACAAACGGGCATGGGCGGACAGGAGGCCAGCCGCGTAATCCGTTACGGATACTATGAGCAGGTAGCCAAAGAGCAGGGTGCTACCAAGCTG
The DNA here is from genome assembly GCF_016811915.1 of Brevibacillus choshinensis. Classification (NCBI taxonomy): domain Bacteria; kingdom Bacillati; phylum Bacillota; class Bacilli; order Caryophanales; family Paenibacillaceae; genus Brevibacillus; species Brevibacillus choshinensis. The sequence continues at coordinate 144,993 of NZ_CP069127.1, forward strand.
GCACTGGCTCATCATGCGGACGATCAAGTGGAGACCATTCTGTTTCGATTTGTTCGGGGCGCGAGAATGAACGGTCTTTCCGGGATGCCGAAGCGTCGTTGGCTGGGTGAGGGAACCATTGAGCTGGTGCGCCCTCTGCTGCACAGGACGCGGGAGGAGCTGGAAGGATACTGTCTGGAGAACGGGCTTACACCGAGGGAAGACAGCAGCAACAGGTCTCGCAAATACAAGCGGAATCTGCTGAGGCTCGATGTCATGCCGCTTTTGGAACAGGTCAACGATCGATACCGCGAACATATCCTGGAAGCAGCAGAGTCGATACGGCTAGATCATCTACTTTTGGAGAGGCTGGCAGAAGAGCACTTGCGGGAGGTACTGATCACCAAAAAACAGGACGAGATCGTGATTGATAACGACAAGTTTCAAAAGTGTGACGTTGCTTTACAAAGGAGAATGATTACTCTAATATTAGGTTATGTCTCCAAACAAACTGAGTGGTCTTCTCAGCATGTTGAGGCTGTTTTGCACTTGTCAGGTGGTAGCCGTCCTTCGGCAGAGCTGCATTTGCCTGGGCAGTTGGTCGTAAGCCGGGTGTACGGGCGAATTCATTTTTGTCCAAAAGGACGAGAAGAACGCATACATATGTATTGTTATGAGCTTTCGGTTCCGGGATCGACCTGGATTGACGAGAGCAAGGTTTGGGTACATACGAGTTATCTGGAACGTCCTATGGATTGGGAGCGACTTATGGAGAACGAAGCTGTGTTTGATGCAGAACGTTTGCCAGGGCCGCTGTTTTTGCGCAATCGAAAGCATGGGGACCGTCTCGCAGTTTTTGGCTCAGGGGAAAAGAAGCTGAAGGATGTATTGATCGATGCGAAAGTTCCACGAGCATGGCGAGATCGCCTTCCGCTCTTGATGGCGGGAGAAGAAGTGATTCTGGTGCCGGGTGTGCGCCGATCCGCCGTTGCGCCTGTAAGTGAGCAAACCAGGCGTTTCCTACACGTGCGGGTAGAGTTTGGAGAAGATTGGCGGGAGGTTTTTTCATGAATCAAGACATCGAGAAGATTTTGCTATCAGAGGAAAAGATTGCGGGTAAGATACAAGAGCTGGGCAAGATCCTTGCTGATGAGTACCGGGATAAAAACCCATTGGTGATCTGCGTGCTGAAAGGCGCTGTGGTATTCATGGCAGACCTGATCCGCCACATGGATATCCCGTGCGAAATGGATTTCATGGCTGTTTCCAGCTACGGCAGCGGCACAGAATCCTCCGGCATGGTAAAGATCTTGAAGGATCTCGATACATCCGTACAAAATCGTCACGTGCTGGTAGTCGAGGATATCATGGACAGCGGACTGACACTCAGTCGTTTGGTTGAGCTTTTGCGCCATCGAGAGGCAGCTTCCGTCAAAGTGGTTACACTCCTGAACAAACCGGAGCGTCGCAAGGTGGACATCTCGCCGGACTACAGCGGCTTTGATATTCCGGACGAATTCGTAGTAGGATTTGGATTGGATTATGCCGAGCAATACCGTAATCTTCCTTACATTGGGGTATTGAAGCCTGAGGTTTACACAAAGTAGGTTTGTTGTGGAGACCCTGCTTAATATGATAAAATGTGTAAAGTGTCTGTTCGTGAGAGGAGGTAAGGAATGAATCGCTTTTTTCGTAATACCGGGTTCTACCTACTGATTTTTCTTGTCACGGTCGGGATCGTGAATTTCATCCTCTCCGGTACTGATAAGGTTGGGAAACTTACATATCAGGATTTCCGGGTACAGTTGCAAGCCGATAACATCACGGAGATGGCTATTCGCCCTGAGAATGGTACATACCGAGTCGATGGTACATTGGCAAAAGCAATTCCGGGACAGGAAAGCAACAAATTCTTCACCAACGTTCCACTGTACGATTCCAACATTATCTCTTTGGTAGAGCAGAAGATTGATGAGCAAAAAGTGAAAAAGGTAGAGGTACATCCGGCGGAGGGCAACAGTATTTGGCTCACCTTCCTGACCTCGATCATTCCATTTGTGATCATCTTCATCTTGTTTTTCTTCCTTCTGAACAACGCGCAAGGTGGCGGCAGCCGAGTCATGAACTTCGGGAAAAGCCGTGCCAAGCTGTACAACGAAGAGAAGAAGCGCGTTACGTTTGACGACGTAGCAGGCGCAGACGAAGAGAAAGCGGAGCTGGAGGAAGTCGTAGAATTCCTGAAAGACCCGCGTAAGTTCAATGCTGTTGGTGCCCGCATTCCGAAAGGTGTTCTGCTCGTAGGTCCTCCGGGTACTGGTAAAACCTTGCTTGCTCGTGCTGTTGCAGGTGAGGCAGGCGTTCCTTTCTTCAGCATCTCTGGTTCTGACTTTGTAGAGATGTTCGTCGGGGTCGGTGCATCCCGCGTGCGTGACCTGTTTGAAAATGCTAAGAAAAATGCACCATGCATTATCTTTATCGATGAAATTGACGCAGTGGGTCGTCAGCGCGGAGCAGGTCTGGGCGGCGGCCACGATGAGCGCGAGCAGACCCTCAACCAGTTGCTCGTAGAAATGGACGGTTTCGGTGGAAACGAAGGCATCATCATGGTGGCTGCGACCAACCGCCCGGACATTCTCGACCCGGCACTCCTTCGTCCGGGACGCTTTGACCGTCAAATTACAGTAGATCGCCCTGACATCAAAGGCCGCGAAGCCGTACTCAAAGTACATGCCCGCAACAAGCCGTTGGGTGAGGACGTGAAGCTGGATGTGATCGCCCGCGGTACATCGGGCTTCACTGGTGCAGATCTGGAGAACCTGCTGAACGAAGCAGCCCTTCTCACTGCCCGCAAAAACAAAAAGCAAATCAACATGGTGGAAGTGGATGAAGCGATCGACCGCGTCATTGCCGGTCCGGCGAAAAAGTCCCGCGTAGTCAGCGAAGACGAAAGACGCCTTGTTGCTTTCCACGAAGCTGGTCATACGATCATCGGCTATCATTTGAGAAATGCAGAAATGGTACATAAGGTAACGATCATCCCACGCGGTCAAGCTGGCGGATATACGGTCATGTTGCCAAAAGAAGATCGTTTCTTTGCCACCAAGACAGATCTGCTCGACAAGATTGTTGGGTTGTTGGGTGGACGCGTCGCAGAAGAATTGGTGCTGGGAGATATCAGTACCGGTGCTCACAATGACTTCCAACGTGCGACAGCGATTGCTCGCAGCATGATTACCGAATACGGGATGAGCAAACTGGGTCCTATGCAGTTCGGTAAGAGCCAAGGCCAAGTATTCCTGGGTCGCGATTACGGCAACGAGCGCAACTACTCTGATCAGATTGCTTACGAGATCGATCAGGAGATGCAAAACATCATTAACGAATGCTACGCACGATGCACGGAGCTGTTGACCAAGCACCGTGACCAGCTCGATCTGATTGCAAACACCTTGCTTCGTGTCGAGACTCTCGATGCGGATCAAATCAAGCAATTGATCGAAACAGGCAAAATGGACAACGATCCGAGCGAAAGCAATGACGTGGTCGTGAACATTCAGCCGAAAAAAGAAGAAGAAGCAAACGATGAACCGACACAATAAGGAGCGCCTCAGGTGCTCCTTTTGTTCTACAATGAAAAAGTAGTCGTATTGCTTTTGTTGGAAAGCCGTTTTGTCTCATATCCGCTGAAGGAGGAATACGATGCTGCTCACACCGCGTTTGGCTGCTTTCGATATGGATGGGACCCTGTTAAACGAACAGTCGCAAATGACTGAAGCCACGAAGGAAGCTTGTCTATTGCTGAAGGAGCATGGCTGCAAGCTGGTTTTGTCTACAGGAAGAACGTACGGCTCCGCTCAGCTTCCCATTGATTCTTTTCCGTTTGACGGCTATGTCTGCAGTAACGGAGCTACCGTCTATGAAGCAGATGGCACGATGGTTCGCAGCACTTTTTTGCCCAAGGACATGGTGATCGATGCTGTTCATGCTTTGAGAAAAGAAGCGATTTACTATGAGCTGCATGATACGGCGAGCAGCCGGTTGATGGTAAAGGAGGATCGGGACCGTCTGGAGGCTCTGGTCGAGGAAGATGCGTCCGTCGAGGGGCTCTTGATGCGCCGTTTTGCCTTCTACAAGCTGGCACGCGTAGTACCGCTGGCAGAGCTGTTGGAGATGGTCGAGTCGGGTGAGAGTGAAATTGTGAAGTTCTTTATCTGGCACAAGAATCCGGAGCGTCTGGATTGGGTCAGGGAGCAGCTGGAGCCTTTCGCGGATCGATCCTCGATTACCACCTCCGGCAAGCATAATGTGGAAGTCATTCCTCATGGCATATCCAAGTGGGAAGGCTTGCGCTATTTCTGCGAAAAGTGGGAAGTGACGCCAGATCAGGTCATGGCCTTTGGCGATGCGGAGAACGACCGGGAAGCGCTGACCGAGGTCGGGTATTCAGTGGCAATGGATAACGCAACTTCAGCGATCAAGGAAATTGCTCGCTATGTAGCGCCCCATCACAATGAGGATGGCGTCGCTCGCTTTATACGGAACAACGTGCTTGGGATCAAGTGACGATTCAAATAGGTTTCCCAGCGGGCATGCATTGACAAGGCGGAGGGAACCGCTTACAATGACCGTAAATTATGACACCTACGTAGGGGGATTTTTTCCATGGACGCTTTAGCGTTAGAAAAAAAAGCCCAGCGCAACGCTGAGTTACGAGAACGACTGATGCAGTTGAAGAAAGAGCGCAATGCCATTATTTTGGCCCACTTTTACCAACGTCCAGAAATTCAGGAAGTGGCCGATTTCATTGGTGACTCTTTCGGGCTGGCTCAAAAAGCGAAGGAAACAGATGCGGATGTCATTTTGTTCTGCGGCGTTCACTTCATGGGAGAAAGTGCAAAAATTCTCAATCCCCAAAAGACGGTCATCATTCCTGACGAACGAGCAGGCTGTCCGATGGCGGATATGGTCAACGTGGACGGACTGCGCAAGCTCAAAGCTCAGCATCCAAACGCGAAGGTAGTTGCTTACATCAACACCTCTGCGGATGTAAAAGCGGAAACGCACATCTGCTGCACGTCGTCTAATGCCAAGCAAGTCATCGAATCTGTCGACAGCGATGAGATCATCTGGGTGCCGGATAAAAACCTCGGCCATTATGTATCCCAGTTTACCGACAAGAAAATGATCATCTGGGAAGGCTACTGCAATACGCATGACCAGCTGTCCGTCGAAGATATCATGACCTTGAAGCAGCAGCACCCGGAAGCAGTCGTTGTGGTCCACCCTGAGTGCCGTCCGGAAGTCGTATCGCTTGCTGACTACGTGGGTTCCACGACAGGAATTTTGAAGTACTGCCGCGAGTCTTCTCACAAGGAATTCATCATCGGGACAGAAGACGGCACGCGTTATATGCTGGAAAAAGACAGCCCTGATAAAACATTTATTTTCGCTTCTAAATATTTGGTCTGCCCGAACATGAAGGTAAACAACCTGAAAAAATGCGTTGAGGCGCTCGAAAACATGAAGCCGGAAATTTTCGTGCCAAAAGATGTAGCGGATGCCGCTCGCGCATCTCTCGAACGGATGCTGGAAGTAGCTCCTGGGTAAAAAACCAAGAAAAGCTGCGTATGCGCAAAGCGACGCAGCTTTTTTGTGATAGTTTTCACAAGCGAAGATTTTATCCATGAAATAAGCCCGGAACGCCTGGGACTGACCCCCGTCCGTAGGACAGGGATCAAAACACCTTAGCCATTTAAGCAGCCAGTTGCCGAAATTGAATCGGTGACTGGTTGTTTAGTTTCGTTTGAATGCGAATTGAGTTATAGTAATGAATGTAGTTTTGGACAATCTGTACAACGATGGCCGTCGTCGTACAGATAAAATTATCGAGATAGAACGTTTCAGACTTTAGTGTGGAATGAAACGACTCGATGGGGGCATTATCAGCGGGCGTACCCTTACGGGACATGCTCATGGTAATGCCTTTTCCCTTTACTGCTGCTTGATACGCCTGAGACGTATACACGCTGCCCTGATCGCTATGAAGCATCATTCCAGGTTGGTCTGGCAGTTGATATAGCGTATCGAGGACTAACGATGTGTCTTGCTTGTCAGAAATACTGTATGCCACAATCTCACCGTTGTACAAGTCCATGATGCTCGATAAATATAAAAGTTTACTTCCGTAAGGTAAATAAGTAATGTCGGTCACTAATTTCTGCATTGGGGCACTTGCTTGAAATTGTCGCAGCAGGAGATGATCTGCTACATAAGAAGGTTGACCTGTTGTCTTGCGTTTCTTCACCTTCACTCGGCATTGTAGTTGTTCACGCTGCATGATACGTTGTACTCGTTTATGATTAATAGACATCTCAGCTCGCATCAGAGCTGTAATCTTTCTATACCCATAACGGAACTTATGTTGAATACATAATTGCCGAATCTTTCCCACAACGAGATCCTCGTTTCTTTTCCCGTATGCAGCTTTCCAACGGTAGTAGGTAGAACGAGGGATACCAAGCCACGCGCAAGCTTGGCTCACACTTACTTGCCCACGAATGGACTCCATCCAAGGAACGATTACTTCTGGTGACACCTCCTTTCCCACTCTTCTAACTTTTTTAGAACGTCCAGTTGTTGTTTTAGAAAACGATTCTCTGCTTTGACCTGTTCCAGTTCAGAATCGTACATCGGCCCTCTTCCAAAACTGTATTGCTTTCCTACAGGTTGCTGAAGACGATGAACGTCTCCACTACGATACCAGCGCATCCACTGTTGAATTTGGGTCTTATTTTTTATATTTAGTTCTTGCATGATCTGCTTTTTGGTGACGCCTGCAAGACGCATTTCAATTGCTTTCATTTTAATTTCTACGGGATAACTAACTCTTGTTGCCAACGCAAAAACACCTCCAAGGTTGTCCCCATATCTTACGACATGGTTGTTTTCTCTTGAAGGTGTTTTGATTTGTCTCACATTACGGGGTCAGTCCCCCTGGTTCCGCGCTTTTTTCTTTTGATTAAGATGGCATAGGAGTTGGAGTGGGCTTTCCGTATCCTTCTTTGTAGGCATTATCGATATAATCGCGAATTTCCTTGGTTGTTTTGCCGGCTTCCTTTAGCTTGGAGGAGATAACGGCGATTTCCATGCATACACCGCAGCGAGTGCCATGGTCATCCCAGACGATGGACCCATCGGGAAGCTCTTCTTTAATAAAGCAGTTGCCGTTGTGCTGGTGTCCAGCGCTCTCGCCACAGCCGCAATAGCAAGGAATCGACTTCAGCAGTTCGCGGTTGGCAGCGGCAGCTTTATAGGACGCCACGATCACGGGGTCTTGATTGTCGAGAAATTTCGGCAATTGCTCTGCGGAAGCGGTCATTTCCTGCAGATCGCCATTTGGTGCGTGTTGTGAGTGATTGGCATGCTCCTGTCCGGCCTGGTCAGCATTACCGCAGCCGGTTAACAAGGCCGCCGTCATAAGGCTGATGGCTAACCATGATTTCCGTTTCATGTGGACAAACCTCCTCCCGTTTATTGTAACGTATCGGAAATTGCAAGCGCAAACGAATCGAGCACCATCGTATTACAAGAATCAGGAGAAATGATGAAGATATGAGGAAGGGTGCCTAAATATGCCGATTAAATCGGAATAAATCCTATTTACTTTCTGTTCGTCTGTCCGTATAATGAAAAACGGGAAGAAAGTAAATCGGAATCATTATGAATTGCAAGAGGAGATGACTCGGAGGATGAAAAAGAGCCTATTGGCAGTGATAAGTATAGTAACAGCACTTGGCTTAGCAGGATGCGGCGCAAAAGAGACGGCGAGCACCCCGGCTTCTGGTGATAATGCTACTGCCAAGCCGAAGGTATATACAACGATTTACCCGCTGGAATATGTCGCCAAGCGCATCGGTGGGGAGCACGTCGAAGTGACCAACCTGGTGCCGGCTGGTGTAGAACCGCATGACTTTGAGCCAACTGCAAAGGATATGGTGGCCCTGTCCGGAGCGGATGTCTTTGCCTACAATGGCAGTGGTTTGGAGCTCTGGATAGACAAGGCAGTAGAGGGCATCGACAAGAACAAGACCTCCGTTGTGAACGCCACGGAAGGTATGGATCTGCTCCATGCTGCTCCTGAGGAAGAGCATGCTCATGAGTCGGAAGCCGCGACCGAAGAGCATGATCATGACCACGGAGAGAACGATCCGCATGTTTGGTTAGATCCTGCCAAACTAAAGGAACAGGCTGCAAAGGTAAAAGATGCACTGGTGAAAAAAGATCAGGCGCATGCTGCTGATTACGAAAAGAACTTCCAACAGCTCTCGGGTGATTTGGATCAGCTGGACAAAGAGTTCAAAGAGATGGTAGCTGGGTCCTCCAAAAAGGAATTCATGGTAGCGCATAGTGCGTTCAGTTACTTGGCCCATCGCTATGGTCTGGAGCAGGTCGCCATTTCCGGGGTGAATCCGTCGGACGAACCATCGCCTTCCGAATTGAAGAAATTGGTTGAGCATGTGAAAGAACATCAGATTTCTTACGTTTTGTTTGAAACACTCGTGTCTCCGAAAGTAGCGGAGGTCATCGCGAAAGAGGCAGGCGTGCAGACTGCTACGCTCAATCCGCTGGAAGGGTTGACGGAGGACGATGTCAAAGCAGGGCGGGATTATCTGTCGATCATGCGCGATAACATCGCAACGCTGCGTGCGGCATTAAAATAAATGGGAATAATGAAGATGTCGCTCCTTTGGTGGGCGGCATCTTTACTTACGGTCAGCTGTTTTGACGCTTTGGCTCTTGTGGTGCTTATCAAATCGTAGTAGGATGGAATGGACAAATCAGAACAAATCCGATTTAAGGGATGATTGATTCATGGAACGGACAACACAAGGAGAACCTGTGGTAAAGCTCACGGAAGTATCCTTTCAATACGAAGAAAAAGTGGTTCTCGACCAGGTGGCCTTTACCCTCGAACGCGGTGATTTCGTCGGGATAGTCGGGCCAAATGGTTCGGGTAAATCAACGCTGATGAAGCTCATCCTCGGACTGCTTTCTCCGACGAAGGGGACAGTGGAGCTGTTCGGACAGCCGTTGGGCAAATTCCGCGATTGGAGCCGGATCGGTTATGTAGCGCAGCAGGTTGCTCATGGTGCGGGGGGCTTTCCGGCAACGGTGCGGGAAGTGGTCGCCTCCGGTTTAGTCGCAAAGGTTGGCCTTTTTCGCAGATTGACCCCACGCCACCATGAGAAGGTCCGTGATGCAGTCGAGCGCGTCGGTCTGACGGAAAAGCTGGACCAACGGATCGGCAGCTTGTCAGGCGGGCAATTGCAGCGAGTGTTCATCGCACGGGCACTGGTGGCAGATCCGGAGCTGTTGATTTTGGATGAGCCAACAGTCGGGGTAGACCAGGAATCGATTGAGCAATTTTACAGCCTGCTTCGTTCCTTGAAAGAGGAGAGCGGCTTGACGATGATGATCGTCAGTCATGATGTGGGTGTCATGACGCAGTGGGTAAATAAAGTAGCCTGTGTCCAAAAGAACATTCATTTCCATGGAACGGCTCACGAGTTTGCTCACAATCAAGAGTTAATCCTGCAGCAAATGTACGGTGATTCAGTAAAGCTGCTGTCTCACCACCATTAAATGTGAAAAACATGGATAAAGAAGGAGCATGACCATGCTGGCTGATTGGTGGCAGTATGATTTTTTGAGGTATACCCTCTTTTCAGGTATTTTAATTGGACTGATCTGTCCCTTATTGGGTACTTTTTTAATTGTTCGACGCTTGTCGATGATGGCGGACGGTTTGTCTCACGTGACGCTCTCCGGTGTCGCCGCGGGGATGCTGGTATCCAAAAAAGTAGCGTTTCTGTCGGCAGTCAATCCATTATTTTTCGGGATGCTGTTTGCGGTTATCGGATCGCTGTTTATCGAACGCCTGCGCAAGGTGTATAAAGCGTACCAGGATCTGGCCATTCCGATCATTTTGTCCAGCGGCTTGGGCTTGTTCACCGTATTGGTCAGCGTAGCGGATGGCTTCAATGCGGACTTGTACTCTTACTTGTTCGGGAAAATCGTGACGGTGTCGATTGAGGATCTGTATGCGCTCGTCGGAGTTGCCGTCGTCGTGCTGGGAACGGTTATTTTGATTTACAAAGAGCTGTTTGCCGTATCTTTTGATGAAGAATTTGCCCGTGTTTCCGGTGTGGCGCGCCGCTCGATCAATTTGTGGTTTATGGTGCTGGTTGCCTTGACGATCGCAGCTTCCATGCGGATTGTTGGAGTTCTGTTGATTTCCGCACTGATTACGCTTCCCGTGGCGGCCAGTCTGCAGATTGCCGGCAGCTTTCGCCAGACGATTTTCTTTTCCATCGTGTTTGCGGAAATATCTGTGCTGAGCGGATTGTATTTTGCCTATCTGCTAGATTGGGCATCTGGTGGTACAATTGTGTTGATGGCTGTATTGATTCTGCTCGTGGTACTGGGTGTAAAAAAGCTGCGGGTTCTCATGCGATAGTCACCGGCGTGAAAACAAAAGGAAGGAGTGTTTGTCGATGAAAGTAGAAGAAGCGCTGCAGATATTAAAGGATCATGGATTCAAATATACAGGCAAGCGGGAGGAGATGATTCGCATCTGCGCGGCAGAAAAGCGGTACCTGTCTGCTAAAGATATTATGGAGCGAATCAAGGAACTGTATCCTACCCTCAGCTTTGATACGGTTTATCGCAATATCTCCACTTTTGTGGAGCTGGGGATTTTGGAAGAGACGGAACTGGACGGCGAAGGGAAATTCCGCTTGGCGTGCTCGGCAGACGGTCATCATCATCACCATGTCATCTGTACGGAATGTGGGAAGACTTCTTCTTTGCCAGGCTGTCCCATGAATATCATGTCGGCGGTTCCTGACGATTTTCAGGTAACGGGACACAAATTCGAGGTGTACGGGACTTGCAAGGACTGTGTGCAGCATGCGAACTAACTGAAAAAGAAAATAAAAGAGTATCTGCCGAAAGGGTGGATGCTCTTTTTTTATGCCAGTCACCCACGCCTGTTTTGAATGATCGAAAAACCCGTAGGATTTGCTATAATGGGTGGGAAATCATCGGTTTTTTCATCAGCATCGGAAAACAGAGAGCTTTTACAGGAAGCTTTGACTACTGAGGAGAGAAGGGACACGAGGATGATTCCCCGCTATATCGTCGACATTGATATGCACGCTTTGCCTCGCAAGAAAACGAAGGTTGCCATCATCGGAGCTGGGATTGCCGGTTTGTATACAGCGCTGCAAACGAGTGAGTATGCTGATGTGGTGCTGATCAGCAAGAAGGGACTGGACGACAGCAACACGAGGTGGGCTCAGGGAGGGATAGCGGCGGTAACTGCCAAATCCGACTCGCCTGCCTTGCATCGCCAGGATACATTGATAGCAGGGGCTGGACTTTGTTCGTACGATGCGGTGGAAGTCCTGGTGCATGAAGGCCCGGATCGACTGAAAGAATTGATTGCATACGGTACGGAGTTTGACAGGGATGATCAGGGGCAGTACGAGCTCACCCAGGAGGGCGCGCATAGCAAACGGCGTATCTTGCACGCGAATGGGGATGCGACAGGAGCGGAAATCGTTCGGGCCCTCTCTGCGCGGGTGATGGAGCAGCCGAACATCACTGTGCTAGAACACCATTTTGCGATCGACGTGATCACGCAAGAGGATGAGTGCGTAGGAGTGATCGTGAGACAGCCGGATGGGGAGATCTTTTTCCTCGAGGCGGAGGCAACCGTGCTGGCTACGGGGGGAGCGGGCCAGCTGTACCGCTATACGACCAACCCGGAGATTGCCACAGCCGATGGAATTGGGATCGCTTACAGAGCGGGGGCTGTCATCAGGGACGTGGAGTTCATACAGTTTCATCCGACCGCTTTATACTACCCAGGTGCCCCTCGCTTCTTGATATCGGAAGCAGTCCGTGGGGAAGGAGCGATCTTGCGCAACAGCAATGGCGAGCGTTTCATGGACAAGTACCATCCGCAAAAAGAGCTCGCTCCCCGTGATGTAGTGGCGCGAGCGATCGTCTCTGAGATGGAAAAGGCGAAAACCACGAACGTTTTCCTGGATATCACACATGAACCGGCGGATTTGATCAAACGCCGTTTTCCGACGATCTATCAATTTTGCTTGCAGTACGGCCTGGATATGGTGACCGATTGGATCCCGGTAGCTCCTGCTTGCCATTATATGATGGGTGGCGTGCAGACGGATTTGCATGGGGAGACTTCGATCAAGAGACTGTTTGCCTGTGGAGAAGCGTCCAGCACCGGAGTGCACGGAGCGAATCGACTGGCCAGCAATTCCTTGTCTGAAGCGGTCGTATTCGGTCACCGCATTTCCGAACGGATCAAACATTATGCGGAGCTGCCAGACATTCAGCCACTGACCGTGGTATCGGAGTATCGTGGACAACGTACAGAAAGCTCACGTGAGCAAAGAGTGAAGCTGCAAAAGCTCATGCTCCGCTACGTGAGTGTGAAGCGTGATGAAAAAGGGCTGCGAAAAGCGCTGGAAGAGCTGGAGCGCATGGAGCAAGACTATCAGTATATCCCGGTGGAGCAGGAAGACTTTGAATACCTGAACCTGCTGAATGCCGCTGTGTTGACGACCAGAGCTGCCCTTATGCGGGAGGAGAGCAGAGGCGGTCATTATCGCAATGATTTCCCTGACAAGGATGACCTAATTTGGCGCAAGCACTTGGTGCAATCCATCCGTGCTGGCGTTCTTGAGGAGAGTGGCAAGAACGATGTGGAATAAACGAGAGCTGCAGCGAAAAATAGAAGAGTGGCTGCACGAGGATTTGGGCTTTGGTGACATTACGACCATGAGCACGATTCCGGAAAACGAGCAAGGAGTGGGAATTCTCTATGCCAAGGAAGCGGGGATTGTGGCTGGATTGCAAATCGCCGAGCAGGTATTTGCGACGGTAGATCCTGAGCTGGTCTTCACAGCCAAAGTGGAGGAGGGCGCACGGGTAGAATACGGACAACAAATCGCAGAGGTCAGCGGTTCTGTACGCTCCATATTGAGCGGAGAGCGTTTGGCTTTGAACCTGATGCAGCGCCTTTCTGCGATCGCGACCAAAACGAATGAATACGTGCAGGCGGTCGCTGGAACAAAGGCTCGGGTCGTCGATACCCGCAAGACGACGCCGGGTATGCGCTTTTTGGAAAAGTACGCGGTGCGCGTGGGTGGCGGGCATAACCACCGTTTTGCCCTGTACGATGCAGTGATGATCAAGGACAACCACATCAAGGGAGCAGGCGGGATCGCCCAGGCAGTCGCAGCGGCACGTGCAGCGATTCCCCATACGATGACTGTAGAGGTAGAGGCGGAGACTTTGGCCCAGGTGCAGGAAGCGCTGGAGGCAAAAGCTGATATCATCATGCTGGACAACATGTCGAATGAACAGATGGTGGAAGCTGTTCGGCTGATTGATGGACGTGCTGTAGTCGAAGCATCCGGCGGGGTCAACCTGGAGACGATCGGATCGATTGCGAAGACCGGAGTGGACATCATTTCTGTAGGGGCATTGACGCATTCGGTGAAAGCCTTTGACATCAGCCTCGATTTGAATACACGGAAGCGCTAAGGAGCAACCACAATGCTATTGGTGATAGACATCGGCAATTCCAATATCGTCATGGGTCTGTACGAAGGGGACGATCTGCGACATCATTGGCGAGTGGCTACGGACCGCAACAAGACAGAAGATGAATACGGCATGCTGGTAACCAGTCTGTTCCAGCACGGGGGACTTGTGCTTTCACAGGTGAGCGGGGTCATTATTTCTTCGGTCGTGCCGCCTTTGAATTTTACCATTGAGCGGATGTGTGAGAAGTATTTGCTGCAAAAACCATTGATTGTCGGTCCCGGGATCAAGACTGGGCTGAACATTAAGTACGAGTATCCGCGTGAAGTGGGATCGGATAGGATTGTGAATGCGGTAGCGGCCATACATCATTACGGCACACCTTTGATTGTGGTGGATTTCGGGACGGCAACGACGTTTTGCTATGTGGACGAGCGGGGGCAATATTGGGGCGGTGCCATTGCACCGGGAATCGGCATATCTACCGAAGCCTTGGTCAGCCGTGCCGCCAAGCTGCCGCGCATCGAAATTGCCAAGCCGGCAAACGTCGTCGGCCGAAATACAATCGCAGCGATGCAGTCGGGGATCTACTACGGCTTCGTCGGCCAGGTAGAGGGTATCGTGCGGCGCATTGTTGCGGAATATGGGACCGAGCCGCGAGTGGTGGCGACAGGTGGGCTTGCATCGTTGGTCGCAAACGAAACGGAGTGCATTCACGTAGTCGATCCATATTTGACCATGAAAGGGCTCCGCTTGATCTATGAGCGGAATCAATAGCAACGAGGGATCAGCAAAAGCCGCAGCTCGACTGAGCATGCGGCTTTTCTGCATTATATCGTCTGTACCTTGCTTGGGTACGTTTTTGGTGCGTACTTTCGAATTTGCTTGCAAAAAATAACTTCGGGATCTCCTGGATCGAGGTTATCGATGATACCACTCTGGATGTAGTGCAGCTTGTGACAGAGACGCTGCATCTTTTTGTTGGAAAGGTTAGTGGAAGTGAACAATCTGTCTTTTGGGCAGACCGCTTCCATATGGAGCATGAGGTCTTCTCCTATCCCTTGATTCTGGTATTGCGGGTGTACGATAAGATGCTGGATGAAGCTCTGTTTAAAAAAGCTCTGATTCATGATGACAAAACCAATAATGTCTGTGTCCAAATAGGCGACATAGCAATCGCCAGCGGCTACTGACTCGCAAAGCTCCTGCGCTCGGCTGGTATTTCCCAGTACCATTGCGTCCATTCGGCAGATAGCGGTTGTGTCTTGCATGGTGGCTTGACGGATCATGGTCATGATTGGCAGCTCCTTCCTTGAGTGGGGTTGGCGTAGAAGAGTTTTCTAGTCTGGGGAAGCGGGAGACTGATAAAATAAAGGTATACGAAGATGAAA
>NZ_CP069127.1:165000-207500 GCF_016811915.1 Brevibacillus choshinensis
AAGAGTGCGTAATAGCTCACTGGTCGAGTGACTCTGCGCGGAAAATGTAACGGGGCTAAACGTATCACCGAAGCTATGGCAGTCCTTACGGACTGGGTAGGGGAGCGTTCCAAGCAGCAGTGAAGCCGTACTGGAAAGAGCGGTGGAGCGCTTGGAAGTGAGAATGCCGGTGTAAGTAGCGAAAAGACAAGTGAGAATCTTGTCCACCGAAAGCCTAAGGGTTCCTGGGGAAGGCTCGTCCTCCCAGGGTTAGTCGGGACCTAAGCTGAGGCCGAAAGGCGTAGGCGATGGACAACAGGTTGATATTCCTGTACCACCTCTGTTCCGCTTGAGCAATGGCGTGACGCAGGAGGATAGGGTGAGCGGCCTACTGGATGGCCGTCCAAGCAGCAAGCCTGGTGTGTAGGCAAATCCGCACACCGTAAGGGCAAGCTGTGATGGCGAGGGAAATGTAAGTACCGAAGTCCCTGATTTCACACTGCCAAGAAAAGCGTCTAGCGAGGAATAAGGTGCCCGTACCGCAAACCGACACAGGTAGGCGAGGAGAGAATCCTAAGGTGCGCGGGATAACTCTTGCTAAGGAACTCGGCAAAATGGCCCCGTAACTTCGGGAGAAGGGGCGCCCCGGTAGGGTTTATAGCCCGAGGGGGCCGCAGTGAAAAGGCCCAAGCGACTGTTTAGCAAAAACACAGGTCTCTGCGAAGCCGCAAGGCGAAGTATAGGGGCTGACGCCTGCCCGGTGCTGGAAGGTTAAGGGGATGGGTTAGCGCAAGCGAAGCTTTGAACCGAAGCCCCAGTAAACGGCGGCCGTAACTATAACGGTCCTAAGGTAGCGAAATTCCTTGTCGGGTAAGTTCCGACCCGCACGAAAGGCGTAACGACTTGGGCGCTGTCTCGGCAAGAGACCCGGTGAAATCATAATACCTGTGAAGATGCAGGTTACCCGCGACAAGACGGAAAGACCCCATGGAGCTTTACTGTAGCCTGGTATTGGAACTTTGTGCATCATGTACAGGATAGGTGGGAAGCTGAGAAGCAGGGGCGCCAGCCTCTGTGGAGCTGTCGGTGGGATACCACCCTTGATGTACGGAGTTTCTAACTCGTCGCCCTTATCGGGCGAGAGGACCATGCCAGGTGGGCAGTTTGACTGGGGCGGTCGCCTCCCAAAAGGTAACGGAGGCGCCCAAAGGTTCCCTCAGAATGGTCGGAAATCATTCGTAGAGTGTAAAGGCAGAAGGGAGCTTGACTGCGAGACTTACAAGTCGAGCAGGGACGAAAGTCGGGCTTAGTGATCCGGTGGTTCCGCATGGAAGGGCCATCGCTCAACGGATAAAAGCTACCCTGGGGATAACAGGCTTATCTCCCCCAAGAGTCCACATCGACGGGGAGGTTTGGCACCTCGATGTCGGCTCATCGCATCCTGGGGCTGAAGTAGGTCCCAAGGGTTGGGCTGTTCGCCCATTAAAGCGGTACGCGAGCTGGGTTCAGAACGTCGTGAGACAGTTCGGTCCCTATCTGTCGCGGGCGTAGGAAGTTTGAGGAGAGCTGTCCTTAGTACGAGAGGACCGGGATGGACGCACCGCTGGTGCACCAGTTGTCACGCCAGTGGCACAGCTGGGTAGCTATGTGCGGACGGGATAAGCGCTGAAAGCATCTAAGCGTGAAGCCCCCTCCAAGATGAGACTTCCCACAGCGCAAGCTGGTAAGACCCCTCATAGACGATGAGGTTGATAGGTTCGGTGTGGAAGCGTGGTAACACGTGGAGCTGACGAATACTAATCGGTCGAGGACTTATCCACACACTCTTAGCAAACATGCAGATCCAGTTTTGAAGGTACGAACGTAGATAGGATGAGGAACCGTGCAGAATCCCTGCACGGTTTTTTTATTTTCTTTTTTTGTCCCTAGGACTCTGTGTAAGCTAGCTCTAGCAAGACGGAGGAGGGAGGAACATGTCTGTACATCCGCTGCGTTTGTTGGCACTGTTGTTACTTGCATCGTGTGTAGGGATAGGGACTTATGTAGTGGTAAAGCCGCACACAGTGACATACATACAGTTACGGTCAAACGTGGACAAAGAAAGCGGACAGATGCTTGAAGCTCGAGACATAGAGCCTTTGACAGTTCATCTGGGAGGCATATTCAAACGATCAACAGCGCCTATTCCCGGCTTACTTCAGTGGGAGGATGCCCCCACTTTTCTAGGGAAGTCATTGAGCCGCAAAGTGATGGGAGGACGCCCTTTACTGGAAAGTGACTTGGAGCAGCCCGGTAAGGCGCAAGGAGCTGCTCAGGCGGATGTAAATACGACCGGGATGAGCATACCTGTTGACAATGTGGCAGGGGTCACACCGCACCTGTCTACAGGAGAGCGCGTCCATGTTTATGCATCTTTTGAGGATGACGCCGGAGCTCACTCCGGATTGCTTTTGCAAAACATGCCGATCATAGGAGTCCAAAGGGAGATAGAAGGAGAGCAACCAAACCTAGTGGCGGTGACTCTTTCCCTTTCGAGAAACGAAGCCGTCTTGCTTACCCATGCCCTGCATTATGGGAAAATTCGATTGGGCATGGCAGCAGCGAAAAATGCACAGGAAGCAGGTATCGGTGATCAAGCTTTTGCAGCAGATCTGATGAAGACAAAAAAGCGTTGGATCCATCAGGAGGAGGAAAGTGAGTGAAAAAAAACTTGCTCATTGTCGATGATGACATTCAATCAGTGAATGTCCTGCGTCAGCAGCTGGCTACAAGTCAATGGCTGGCAATAGGAGGACATGCGACCAAGGTCGAGGAAGCCTGGAAAATGCTGCAGTCGATACGTCCGGATATGGTTCTCTTGGGAGGAATCAAAGAGACTGAAAGGGGGGTGCTCTGCCAGCAATTCCGATTGGCACATCCGCATCTTTCTTTTATCGCCGCCTGCACGTCGCAAGAACTGATATGGGAACCATTTTTTCGTAATCTCGGTATTTGGGTCGTGGCAAAGCCGATCCAACCAGGCCAACTGGAGGCGCTGGCTATGATCTCACCCAATGTAGGAGCTACTGCAGCTGCAGCACCCCTGACAGTACAACCGGATGGCATGGTATCTTTACTCTCAGCTCCAAGCCATTTTCCATCGTCCGTGTCAGAGTCTCCTGTTCAGCCCGAATACCACGCACCCCCAGTTATTCAGCCCTCGTCATTCCCCACATCTCAGAAAGCAAAGCATCTCATCACTGTTTATGGACCCAAAGGCGGTGTAGGCAAAACCTTCATTTCGCGGGAG
The DNA here is from genome assembly GCF_016811915.1 of Brevibacillus choshinensis. Lineage (NCBI taxonomy): Bacteria > Bacillati > Bacillota > Bacilli > Caryophanales > Paenibacillaceae > Brevibacillus > Brevibacillus choshinensis. Next base: position 168,269 of record NZ_CP069127.1, read on the forward strand.
CTTGCCATTTTCTTTTCCATGCAGAAAATAGAAGGCCGCTCACTTCGGGTACTGGCAGTAGATTTTAATTTGGACCTTGGCACCTTTGCAACGACGCTAAACCTGCCGCGATCACCCAATATTTATTCTTGGGTACAGGAAATCGACAATCAGCTACAGGCAATGGCAAAAGGGCAGGGAAAGGATCCTCTTTTGGTCCGAAATGAGGAATGGCAAGAGTATGCATCGTCCATAACCTTGTCTCCCCACGACATTTCCAAATACATCGTCAGTCATACGGAAACTGGCTTGGATGTATTAACCTCCCCGCGCGATATTCGGCACAGCTTTGAGATCAGGGATTACCATCTCTATTTGATCCTCGAAACGCTAAAACACAGCCACTACGATGTCATCCTCGTCGACACAGCGCCAGATACTACGGATGCGACTATCCAGGCATTATTTTTTGCAGAACAAGTCGTTATGGTGGGCAATCCGGTAGTTGACTCCATTGAAAATATTCAGCGTTTGCTAAAGCTTCTCCGCGAGGCAGAATACCCAGAAACGCGAATTCAGGTATGCATGAACCGTCTGCAAAGGAAAGAAATGTTTACACTTGATGAGATCAGGGCCTATTTTCAGCTTCACCCGAGCAAAAAAATATTTTCCATTCCGGACGATGCCCAGGTCAAGAAATCCATTAATAGCGGCATACCTGTCATGCTCCATCCGGGGCGCTCTTCTGCCAAGGAAGCGATTGAGACGTTAGGCAAAGCGTTGCTGCCCGTAGATTCGGATAAAGCACTACCCAAAGCCCAGTCGAAAGGGAAAGAGCGACCTGCGTTATTTCGCTGGTTATGGGGATAGGAGGAGAGAACATGTTCGACAAAAAGCAGCTGCTCGGAATTCAGCCTCCGAGCCGTTCGAGCCAGGATTTGCGGACGATGGGCAGAGAAATGGCACGGGTCCCGCAAACATTAAGTGAAAGGATGCAAGGAAGCGCTTCTCTGCAGTCGGGAGAGAACCGGATTCATCATGAAATGGAGGGAGCCATCCGTACTCAGATCGTGGAGAAGTATGGGAAGCGCTTGTGGGAGGAAAAGCATTCCTCCGCTTTTCTGGCTGAGCTGGAGGCGGACATTAAAATGCTCCTGGAATCACAGACACCGCTAACCTCTCTCCAGATGGAAGGAGAGGTCAGGAGGATTTTGCATTCCCTGACTGGCTGGGGGCCGCTGGATCATTTGCTGGAGGACTCTGACATTACGGAAATTCTCTTTCACCGATATAACTATCTGGTGGTGGAGAAAAAGAGCACTGGCCGACTGGAGATCCCTGCTATTCCCGTTTTCAGAGATGAGGAGGAAATGCTCCGTTTGCTCGAGCAGATTGCAGCGACAATGGGAAGAGAATTCAATGAGACAAAGGCTGAGCTGCATACGCAGTTACCGGATGGATCCCGTGTAGCGGCCACCCACCGGTCGATCTCACCCGATGGACATATGCTGACGATTCGAAAGCATCGCGATCTGCTAAGCGAGGCAGACTATTTGCGCTACGGCTCCATCTGCGAGCCCATGCTTCTCTTTTTAAACAGGGCCGTAGGGTTATCACGAGCGTCTGGTATTGTCAGTGGAGGGACGGGGTCAGGTAAAACCCACTTGCTCAATTTGATCTCGCAGTATGTCTCCCCTTCCTTAAGCATTATTACGATTGAAGACGTACTGGAAATGAAGCTGCAGCATCCATTTGTGCGCCGCTTTTTAGCCAAGCCAGCCAATTACGAAGGGAAAGGGGGCTTTTCCATTAAGGATTGCGTGCGTCTATCCTTGCGTAAACGACCAGACGTCATCATGGTCGGAGAGACGCGAGGGGGAGAAATCGTGGACATGCTTTGGGCGATGAACACAGACCATCCGGGAAGCTGGAGTACCGCACATGCGAATTCACCTCGAGCCCTGGTAGACTCGACTTTGCCGATCTTGTTTGGGAAAGCAGATGAAGTGTACAGTACCGAGGAACGAAATCTGATGATCGGCTCTGCCTTGGATTTGATCGTCCAAGTAAAGCGTTTTGAAGAGGACGGGAGCCGCAAAGTAGTGGCAATTACTGAAGTAGTCGGTACCGGCCAATCTCACGAAGAGTGGATTAAACGGGCGTGCAATATAAAGACAGTGGTACCGGATCGGGTTTATTTGCAAGACATTTACGTGTATGAACCCACCGGTGTCCGAGATGGTAAAGTAACAGGTCACTTCAAGTGGACAGGGTATCGTCCCGAGAGATTGATCAAGCGTTGGGCAGAAAAGGGGATGTCACGAGAGGAAATCGATCGGGTCTTTTTTAAAGAGCCAATTTCATGCTAGGAGGAGAAGCATGGGAGATGTGAGTGTGTCTCTTGCAGCGGGGGCAGGGATCGGCCTCCTCTTGTTATTCGCACCCCAGAAATGGTACAGAAAAGAACCAGCGGGGAAGCATGCCATCGTAGACCAGCTGCAGCGGGAAAGAAAGACTTTCTGGCACGGCTTGGAGGACAGGATTCTGCAGTCACGTTCAGGGTGGGGCGTAAATCAGTATGTCACATGCTCTTTTTTGCTCGGTCTCCTGTCTTATGCAATGAGTGTGCAAATCCTGCAGTCTTGGGTTCTCGCATTGCCTGCCCTGCTCTCGGGGGTACTTTTTACCGAGCGGATGATCGCGATATGGGGAGCTAAAAAGAAGGATCAATTTGAAAGCGGAAATGTGAAGGCAATTCGACTGATGGCCAGTTCGCTTCGCACATCTCCTTCTTATCTCCACGCCTTTGAGCAAGTCGCGGCAAGCCCGTATTTGGACCCTGCAGTGACAGGGGAGTATAGCCGTATTGTCGAGTTGCTGAGAGCCCAGATCCCATTGGAGCGGGTGATGGCTAATTTTTACGAGCGGACTGGGTCAGCAGACGTAAAGTACTTGGCAACGATTGTCCAGATTCAACGGGAAATGGGGGGAGACATGGCCAAGACGCTTGATTTGGCAGCGTCGGCTATATTGCGCCGAAGACAATCATTGCGCAGACAAAAGGCAGCGATGGCTCAGATCATCTCACAGGTCAATTTGCTCAGTGTCATGCCTTTTGTTTTCGTATCAGCTTTGTATCTAAACAATCCGCATCATTTTGACTCGCTGACGGCGACGCTAGGAGGACGTCTACTGATCCTAGCGTCTTTAGCATGCATTTTACTCGGAGGGGAAGCCATTCGTTACGTCGCACAAAAAAGTGTTCACAGGGGAGGCTAGGGCATGGGGGTCATTTGTGCGCTTGTAGGGTTGGGGATTTTCTTGTACGGCCTACCCCCTTGTATGAGCCGAGAGGGGGGATTCATCTTTTCGCTCTTTGGCAGGATTGATCAAGAGCAGCAAGCTCAGCTAAACGACTCTTTTCAGCAAAGGCAACCCAGATGGACCATCGTGAGGCATTTGGAAAAAAAGGAGGATCTGTTGGATCAGCTATGCAGATGGATGGGAATTGACCGGAGGAAGACGGAAGATACCCTCAAAAGACTGGAAACAAAGGTGGTATTGGCAGAATTGGTGGTGGTACGCGGCTTTTGCATGGTATTGATAGCATCTGCACTGCTTTATCTGATCGGCAACATGTATGCGGGGCACCCCCTTCGTACAGCAAACAGCTTTCCGCTCGTGGTAACTCTGCTACTGTACATGCTCCCTACCTGGTGGCTGGATTGGACCGATCAACGTATCAAGGGCGAGATTCGCGAACAGGTTCCCATCTTCTTTAGCATTGTCCAGGCCTTGGTAGAGGCAGGAATGCCCATACAGTCAGCTGTGAAAGAGACGGCACGGCGATTTGACACGAGACTGGGGCGGGAGCTCGCACGTTTGGATTTGGAAGAAAAGCGATTGGGTACGTGGAGACAAGCCTTGAAGGAGCTTGCTTTTCGTTGGGAGGTCGATTCGTTGACTACCATTGCTTTGGAAATAAACGAAGCGATCAGAAAAGGGGTGAGTATTTCCGGTATGCTTGCCGTCCAGGTGGAAGAACAGGCAAGACAGCTGGAGGACGAGGCATCGATGCGGATGAACCGACTTAACATTCGACTATTGCCGTTTGTGATCATTTTGATGGGAGTTCCTCTGCTTTTTCTAGTGATGGGTCCAGCACTGATCGGGCTCGGAGATCGCCTGTAAATATTTTTGCGGCGTTCGCTTTCTTTTGACAAAGTGTAAGAAGAAGCTAGAAATGGAAAAGGAGTGAATGCAAATGACATGGATCACAAGCTATGCCAAGCGGTTTTGGAGAGAGGACGACGGTGTGACGATCGTAGAGATGGTGATCATTGTAGCGGTTATCCTCATTTTGATTATTCCTACCCTGGCATCATTAGGCGAAGCAGAGGATGCCAAGCTAAAAGAGCTACAAGAAAAAATCAGCAAATGAACCATGCAGTCTTGCTTACGGTGCTGGCGATTGCGGCTTGCTTTGATTGGCGTCAACGAAAGGTTCCAAATGCACTGACTTTGCCAGCGATGGCTGTTGGCTTGTGGTACCAATACCAGACAGGAACAGCATGGACCGCCTGGGGAGGACTAGGAGGGGCGTTTCTTCTCACGTTCGGACCAGTGGCGTGTAAAGGAATGGGAATGGGGGACCAAAAGCTTCTCATGGCAGTAGGAGCGTGGAGCAGCTGGACAGTTGTTTTTTCCTTATTTCTGTATGCGATCTTGCTATGTGTATTGACGACGTTTTTCGTTCCTCGTACATGGTCGCGCTTGCGAGCCAACCTGTTAACGCTCGCTACGGGGTGGAAGGCTCATCGGGAAATGTGGCTTCCCGAACGTGAACAGTCTGCCTATTCCTTGCCTTTTGGTGTGTTTTTGTTAGCGGCATATGGCATTTTGCATTTCCAATCAGCTGCAGGTTCCATCGTATGAGACGGAGATTACGCCAAATCATTGCGATCTTTATCCATGAGGAAAGAGGCAGCCAAATGCTCGAGTTTATTTTGGTCTTTCCTCTGGTTTGGTTGCTGATCGTGTTTTCCTTTGATCAATTCAGCATTTTGTATAACAAGCAAAAGGCTTTGGCTGCCGCTTATGCAGCCGGCCGGATCGCCGCCGTTCAACCTAATTACGGTTTGGCTGTTTACCATGCGAGAGAGCGCGGCGAGGCAGAGCTCCGGGATGGAGTGGGGGTAGCCGATCAAGCAATCCGGATTGAGATCAAAGGAGGGGGATGGAAAAAGGGAAATCATATACTTTCGGAAGCGACCCTATCGTTTTATTTGTTGGCCTCCGGGGAAAAAGTGGAGCTCACAGAAAGCTATTATATGATGATTGAAAATGCGGAGGAGTAATGCGTATCCCTAGTCAAATCAGGGTGAGGATTTCGGACGAGCGAGGTACGGTTATGATCACGATGATCTTTTTCCTTTTTTGCATAGGTGGATTGCTATCGTTGCTGCTGTTTCAGGGGCAGGCTCACTTTGTATTGATGAACGCCCAGCATACGGCTGATATCATCTCAAAGGGTGCTCGTGCAGCAGGAAAATGGGAGTATGTCGACACCGAAGGGAAAAGACAAACCCGCTTATTTGCAACCACGGAGGAAGCCATTCAAGCGGAGGCACAAATCGTTCGTGGAGCAAGAGAGGAAGCGGAAATCCTATGGAATCATAACCGTTTTTCGCTGGAGCGGGGGACCGACACCGCTGTGATCACTCACCAAAAGGGTGAAAAGCCGTTTTTGTACAGACAAGGCATCTATTATGTCCGAATTGGAGTGGACACCAGCGTTTCCACACTTTGGGGAGGCGAGCTGTTGAAGCTGGAGCGAGTTTCTCAGTCGGGTACGTATAAATAAAGCATAACAAGGTTTGGTGGCCTGTTATTTTTGTCCTAAATCAACATGGTAATTTAAGGGTATATTCCATATTTTGGTTTAGGAGTGAGGGTACCATGCCATCGAAAATAGTGGAACGGTACAAGCGCATACTCAGCGGACAGCAAAAGCGTTTCTCCCCATACGAATTCGAGGATGCGCAGTACCGCAAACAAAAAGTCCAATTGGTTGTGCGATATGCGATCGAGAATGTAAAGAAATGGACGCCAGAGGAAGCACGGAGTCAATTGAGCTTGAAGGATGTAAAGGAATTGAAGCTGCATTTGGTACGTGAATATATTGAGCCTCCCATCGAGGCGAAGTCAGAGGATGTCTACTATATTGTGGAATTTGCTTATCCGTATCTGCCCAGACAATCTGAGGAACAGAAGGTTTTGTGGGTGTATCAGGAGGTTCTGTCAGGGATCCGGCGTCATTTTCCGCCTCTTTATTTCCAGAGCATAAAGGGGGAAGAACGCGCAAAGATTTGTGTGGATTATATGTGCAGCCAGTTGATGAAGCTGCCCGACGTAAATCAGCTGCCTAAAATATTCGGGAAAACGGAGAGGGCCTACAGCTTGTTAAAAAAATACAAGCTCAAAATACTTGTCGATACGCTTTACTTCTCCCCTTTTGACATGGTGACTGAAATGTATCCCCATTTGAATGACCCTGCTTTGTGGGAAGAAGTATAAAAATATTTGCGTGAGCCCGCTGTCTTTTTTTACGGTAGTAGTAGTTTCATTGGCTTATAAGCACATGAAACGGCCGTACTCTACAGGTGAGAGAAGGAGGCGTTGCGAATGGCAACAGTAGAGGCTCACCAGCATTGCTCTGCGACAGTAGAGCAGCTTCTTGGGCGGAGGGTCCGTTACCAGAAGCACAAGCCAGGCAGGCATCTTTCAGTGGAAAGGCTGCCAAAGGATGTCTTTCAGATCGAAAGCGTACATCGATTTGGAAGCAGAGTCATACTCAATGACGGGGTAATTGTGATGGAGGATGCTCCGACCGTCATCGAGCGCGGGGGAAGAATTGCTCTTCTACTTGCTACGGGAGAAGAACTCTATTTCGTGAAAGAGTAGACTCCCACTGTCGCCTTGCACGGCTGCGTGCGGGGCGACCCATTACAAATATCCTGGGCGAATAAGACTAAAAAAAGATTTGACGAGTGGCGAAAGATGTAGCAAAATGTCTATTAAAATATAAAAATGTAAAAATCTGGGGGTATTTTGTCGTGTTGGCAAAGAGTGCAATCGAATTAGTCAACCGCTGCTACGAGGAGACAAACAGTTTAATTTCGCTCGAGGAACTAAAGGAATCATTTATTGTCTACGTCTTTGGAAACTATCAGGATGAGTTTTTGGATCAGTACGACATGGAACATTTTTACGAGCATCTCGATTTGCTCCAATTGACCAACTGCCGAAGAGACTTTGATAAGGCAGTAGAGGACTGGTACATTATTCAGTATGGTAGCGTAGCAAATGATGCGAATTACCACGACATACTGTTCACTCTCGTCAAAGAAGCTGTTGTGCAGTATCAGTCTCAAAACCGCACGGCGCTGATTCGCGATGTCACCAAAATGCTAACGTTACCGACAGGCTTTATTTCCAGATGGCAAAATGGCTTGCTGCGTGAAGGGTCACTGCCTACTTATTTTAAATATCTCATGAAGCTGGGAATTCGATCACACGAAGATATTGAATCACTGGTCGACATGTGGCTCGTAGAATACCCGAATGCCTTTGATAAAAAACAGCAGCAGTTATTCGCGAACCCACCCCGACGCGGGAGGCCAAACAATGTGGAACTCGCTCTACTAATCGAAATGGCCTACAAGTTCAAGCCAGAAATGACCTCCCAAGAACGGGAGCGCTTGAGAAAAATTTATTACTATCATCGCAAGTCCCTCACGATTCGCGAAATGGTTGAGAAATTTAAAAACTATATAAGTAGTAAAACTAAATCGGATGACTCCCAGGTGGGGTAATCATGTTTCATCAGATGAACCGCTTCGTTTCTCGGTTCCGCGATCTGGAGCAGCAAGAGCTCTTTCAGACTCGCGAGGAAGAACAGCAATGGAAGCTGCTCAAGGACAAGCTCGCAGCGCCTTCACTAGTAGAAGAACCACCTCGTCACTTCAATCGCAGCTGTATTGCTGTCACCAGCTTGTACGCACAGGCGGGAGCGAGCTTCATCGCCTCCAACGTTGCTTATGCTTGGGCTGGAAAGGGAATACCGGTCACGCTCTCGGAAATGCCGAATGCAGTATCTTACTTGTACTTTGCATTAGATTACGAGCGTAGAGCACACAAGCTAGCCAATTCCTATACTTCCGCACCCTTGCTCCTCATGCAGAACAATCAGCTACGCATCCAGATTGATCCCCCGTTGAAACAGAATAATACTTCCCATATCGATCCTGCCCATTGGTTACTACGCATATGCAAAGATAGCCCACTAGTCGTTATTGACGTTTCTTCACGGTGGAAAGAAAGAGATGCCCAACAAATATTTGAGCTAGCAGATGAAATTTGGGTTGTATTTGATGCCGACTTGGCTCGCCTTACCCGCATGTTTTTGGTTGAGTCCGCGCCCTCTTGGTGGACAACCGAACGAAGCAAGATCAAATTGATCGCAAATAAATGGAACCAGCAGCTTTCGCGTTCCAGTGTCATGAAAAGGGTGGAAGGAACGCTGTCTCTTTGGAATCCGGAAGTTGGTCCGGTTGAGGTAGAGTATATACTTCCTCTGGTGAATAACGAAAAGCCCGGAGATGCTCAAGTAAAGGGGAAGCTGCTTCTGGAGGATTTTGCGGAGGAAGAGCATGTTTTTCAACCATTGATTCACACCTACAAAGGAAGGGTGCTATGAAAAAGCAAACCTTGTTTCTGATTTGCCTGATTTCCTTTTTGTTGGCGGGTTCGTCATTTTACGCTGCGACACAATATATCGATGCGATGGCTGCTGAACGCTTGTTTGCACCTGTCGTGAAAGTGGCACAGGGCAAGGAAATAGCTCCATTTGAGCCCATTACTCGAGAAGACGTGGTGCTTATTTCGGAGGAAGTGGACGAGATTCTTCCTGGGTCAGCTCGTGATCTGGAGAGTGTGATTGGCAGGAGAAGCGTTCAGACCATCTATGAAGGGGAGCAACTGCTGACGGCAAAATTGACGGATACACAGCTGCTCCCCGAAAAAGGACAAGCAAGATATGAGTTCCCCTTGATGTACATTCAGCCGCTCACAGAATTACGGAAAGGAGATCACGTGAAAATTTGGGTTAAGTACAAGCCCCTGACGGAATTGCAGGGTCTCCCGGATCCCGTTCAATTTACAAAAACAAATGACACAGCTGAATTCTTGTTTGAAAGTCAGTTGGCCAGTGTGAGAGATAGCAACGGCGTAGAAATCTATACCTTGAAGCCAAGCTTGGTTCCATCGCCTGATCACATGGATGCTGTATTTAACGGTTCTCGTGAAAAACCGATGCAAAATGGCGAAAAACGATATCGGGATTATCGGGTGCAGCCGACAGCGTTGCCTGCGTTTGTGGGATTCAATCTGACTGATCAACAGTACGTCAAACTTTCCGAGGCGATGTCCTATGGAATGCTGCAGGTCGGGCACGTCATGGCAACAAAGGAGCAAGCTTCATGAAAATTATCGTCTGTTATCCTATGAAATCCCTTGCCAAAACATATATGCCGGATAGTAGCGAGGCTTTGGTGGCAGAAACATCTGAAGAGTTTTTCCGATACGTTCAGCATTATCAACCTGATGCTGCGGTGGTTTTTTCGGAAATGTTCTCTGCTCCGGCATGGGAGTGGCTGCCATCAGTAAAGGCTTCTCTGTCAGATATGTCTCCTCTCTTGATTATCCCGCTCTATCGGGATGAGGCATTGATTCAAAAAGTAGCGGAGGAAATGAAGCTGCAAGGTGTCTATGTTTTGTCCGCCCAGCTATCCCAAGAAGAAATTCGTAACCAAATTAGTCTCATCCTGGGACTGGAGGATGATGCCCAGGTTCGTATAACAGGTGATCGTCAAGGGATTGTCTACGCATTGATGAGCTATGGTTCATCAGGAATTACAACCTTTTGCATCAATTATCCGGTTGTATTAGCCAAACAAAATCCCGACAAGCGAATCGCCGTGCTAGATATGAATGAGGCAAAGCCTGATTTAACGCGTTTTTTCAAACTACAAAAACACCAATTAGCGCTGTTCCGTCCCGATTTTCTGGACGCGAATTCAGCAAAAAAGCGCAATTGGATGAGCGTCTGCAAGCAAAGTGCACATTTGCCCAACCTGTATTACGCTCACGCTGCTACCAGATGGAAGAGTTCAGAAATGACCAATCTCATTTCAGCGTTCCGCCATCAATTTGACTTCGTGTACCTGGATTGGGGGTATTGTTTTCCAGAGTCAGAGACGCTGCAACGAATGATCTTTTCGGCTGATCGTAATCTATTGTTTGTGCGGGCAGACCCGTTCAGCTTGGAAAATGCAAGACAATGGATTCATTCCTGGAGGGAGAGAGGAGTTACTTGTGAAGTACTCCTCAGCCATTTGGATAAGGGTCAGCCATTTCGGATCGGTGAGGATATTGCTTTATACGGTGTTGTTCCCCGCATACACGAGGGTCGATTGATGCAATCTCATCGCAGTAGCAGCGTACTGGTCGAGGAATTTCTGCCGCCAAAGCCTTACCTGACGAGTCTAAAGCAAATCGCCGAGGCTGAATCTTTTGAAAAAAGCGTGGTGTTGGCATGATGCGTTCCGTTGAGCAATCTTGGACAGCGTCTCGATTGCGGGAGGTAGAAGATCTCAAACAGGCGGCCAGAGACTACCTCAACCATTTTGGCACCTCCAGAGAAGAAAAACTGGAGATGCAAAAAATTCTGTCATCTGCGGAGCAAGGAAACCGTGATAGCCTAAATCACATTATCCTTCGCTTGCAGCATTACTTCGAAGAGATCGTGAGGCGCCCGGTAACGGAAGAGATCCTACCTCACGTAAATAGCTACGAGGGTCTTGCCTTTGCTACCTATGGATGGGGGATTCTCAACGCTGTACTACATTTGTCACCTTGGGTGGAAGAGGTGCGCATTTCGGCCAACCGGCAAGTAGCCTACATCGAACACGGCGCAAAAAAGTCTCTTTCCTATACGCCCTCATGGCGGGAAGTGGAAACCCTTCAACAGAAGCTGACCAATGCCGCAGGACTCTCCTTTAATGAGAAAAAGCCTCGTTTGAGTGGATATCTTGATGCGTTAAAAGCCCGTTTGACTATGTTTACCTTTCCCTACTCGCGCGTACCGACGATTTTGGTTCGCAGGTTTACGACGCCGTCCTTTTCCCTAGATAGTCTGCGCATGCAAAACCAGCCTACCTTCGATGAAAGAGTTCAACTACTGCTGGAGCAGCAAGTGCACGGACGCGGCAACGTTCTAGTGATTGGCCCGATGGCAGCGGGGAAAACGACGCTGATGCTGTGCATGCTGAAGCTGAAGGACCCGCGGACAGAATACGTGACCATTTTTGAAAGCGAGCATGAGATGAGATTTGGAGATGTATGGGATGGCGAGGTTATTGAGCTGCAAAACGTAGAGGAAATCGGGATAGAGTTGGCACATTGCTTCAAAGACATGTATCGCTCTACAGCCAATACGATCCTCATTGGAGAGATACGAGAGCCTATTGAAGCCTATCATTTCATTAACGCTGGAGTCAGAGGTACTGATGCCACGATCGGGGCCATGCACGAGCGCTTTCCTCATAAGGCACTGCAGGATTTGACAGACCTAGTCTACCAGTACGGGGGGCGCAGCATCGAGCTGACTCAGGAGAGGATCAGCAGAGCCGTCAACTTCGTGAATTCCCTGACCTATCGCAATAACGGGCATCGATTCATCGACGCGATTCATGTTACAGAATGGAACGAGACCTTTGGCAGAGTGGAATCGATTCCGCTTGTCTGCCGCAATATGCTGACGGGTGAATACGAATGGACGGGCAAGCAAATCGCTCCTCATTTGATTGAATACATGTGTCATGTAGGGAAGGCGGATATTGACGTGTTAAGAGAGCTACGTTTGACGGACATAGGCAGAACGCTATGAACTATTTATTGCTAGTTCCCTTATTTTTGTGCCTCTTTAGCGGCTTTCTGTTTCTAGGTCTTCATCTATACAAGCGTTGGTCTGCACCGAAAGTGTTCTTTCCACGGACGGTTGAAGTGTGGCGGGAGAAATTTCTGAAGCATGCGACTCGCCGAAAGCTCTACAACCGCTATGGCAGATGGTGCCAGATTGGGGGCGGTTCGCCGGAAGCTCATCTGCTCGTTTCACTCATTGGAGCGGTGGCAGGTTTTGCTTCCGGGCTCCTTTTAGGAAACATCGTTGTTTCGCTCTCGCTATTTCTTTTATTTCTCATGCTCCCGACATTACTGCTCTACGCTCGCTTTACCGTTCGCATCAACAAGAAAATCAGTTCATTCTGCCGTTTCGTTGAATTGTTTGCTCGCTATTACAATAGTCGTAAAAATATTATCCTGACCTTTCGTGAAATGATAGGAGAGTGTCCCAAAGAATTGCTGCCAGACCTGTTGCTCGTGAATAACAGCTTGGCTGATGGAGGTGATCCAGTCCTGGCTGTCGAGCAGTTTGCGGAAAGGCTCGACCATCCTTGGGCCTTCGATTTTGCTACGTATATTGCGAGCGGACTGGAAGGGGAAACCGAAGACATACAGGCGCCTCTCAACAGGCTTACCAATGAGATGTTTGTCCAGCAGGATGAAAAGGAAGAGCGTGACAGTGAAATTTATTCGATCTGGATCAGTTTGCTGGTGGTTATCGCCATCTGCATTTGTCTGATTCCATACAACCAGGGCTTACTGAAAGATTCCTATCGGCTGTATTTCTACACACCGGATGGGCAAGCGATCCTCGCGCTGGCTGTCACGGTATGGTCGTTTTCGATAGTATTGGCATTCATCTGGGGAAGGAGATATCGCTGATGCCGATCGCTGTGATGTATACGTACCTGGGACTCGGAGCCCTCTTCATATTCACTGCTGCCTTTTTAATCGGGAAATACGTAAGCTGCATGTATCGCCCCAAGCTTTTCATCTCCAATGCTTGGTGGAAGCAGTGGGAGCGTACCTTGCGAGCCGATGAGGATGAGAAGTGGGAGCAGCTCTTGAACCGTTCCGGTAGGCCATTTGGCTGGGGGAAAGCGGAGTGGGTGTTTTTGCAGCTTGTTTGCGGTAGTTCCGTTTGCTTCCTCATTCTTTTATGGGCCATGGTGAGCCGCTTTGAATCTTTTCCATTCTTATCGATGTGTCTCGCTTCGGCAATCAGCTTTATGCTGCCTTACATTGGCTTGAAAATGTGGGCGGGACACCGGGAGGATATGCTCAGCACCGACGTTGCGCGCTTTATCAATCGGTATGTGACATTGCTGGAAAATCAGGTCCCGATCTACAGTGCCATGGTAAAAGCGGCACGGCCGACAAGAAAGCTAAAAGAATACGTCCCGACTCTATCAGAGTGGAACAAGGATCCGGATGAAGCATTGGAGAGCTTCAAGCGAAAAATGGGAGTGGATGATGCCGTGATCCTGATCTCAAGTATGCGAACCGTAGAAAAGCTGACAGACGGACAAATCAGCGTGACCATGCAGCGGATGGAATGGGCAGTCGATCATAGGCGCATGTTTCGCCATCGCAAAAAGATCAAGTCATTGGGAATTGGCTACAGTGTGATCGTCTATCCCGCTTTTTACATGGGGCTTCTGGTAGCCATGTTTCCTTGGTACAAGCTGCTCACAGAAATCTTGGACAAGTATTTAACCTGATAAGGAGCCGCCCATGACAAAGCTCTTCTCTATCATTTTATGTATTGTGTTCACCTTGGGTATCATCGTCTCGAGCCTTTCTGAAATCAATGATTCAGTCGTTAAAGACGGAGGTTTGAGAGATCGGGCAGTGAGCTGGATTGACCAAGCGATACCCTAGCATCTGCTTTCAGTAGGAAGACCCTCTTACAACCTGTAAAGGCCAGCATAAACCATGCAACAGCTTTCTTAAACGGTGCAGTACCCTTCTTAAAACCCGCAAAAGCATTCTGAAAACAAGCCAAACAAGGAGTGATCGAGATGTCAAAAATGTTCTTTATTTTCTTAGCCTGCGTCATGGTACTCGGGATTGGTGTTAGCTCGTATGGCAATGAATTAAGTCCGGCTGCCAACGATTCTGCGGAAAGCATCAATAACTCGATTGACTCTCTCAATTACGATACGAGAAATGAAAACATCAATTTCCGGACGCAAAACGGTACGTCCTACACATCCAACTGATGATCACCCACCACGTCTTTCTCATCATTCTGATCATGGTAGGGAGCTTATGCTCGATTTTCTGGAGTTTGCAGCCGGAAGAACAGCTGCGACAAACGCAGGTGGAAAGGGTGCATAAAGCTGCGACAGTCATCTTTCATTAGAAAGTGCAATCCCACACGATAGATGGTTAAAGCGAAGGTTTTCATTATATGCCTGACAGTCCTGATTCTAGTTTTCTCAGCCATTGGAGCATACCACATGTACGCCATGGAACGGGCCATTGCTCGAAGCATCTATGCGGATCTGCTCGATGACATGCAAGATATCGGCTACCTTGATTCAGCCCTGGCCGAATACTACATGCAAGAGATGGCGGACCTGGGCTGGGATGTGACGGGTGATGTATTTGCCGGCACGAGTCCGCGAACGGAGAATGAGCGTGCCCGAAAGGAACGTCAGGATACCGTGACGCTTGTCCTCCGTGTTCAGCCGACGACGGTTGCGCAATGGCTGCATCGATTTGTGGAGGGAGAGGTGAAGTTTACCTTTGCGGGCAGCCGTCCCTCTGAATATTTTGACCCGGGGTGGTAGACGTTGAATAAACTGATTGCCACATTGGCTCTGCTCGTATTGGTGTTACCACTGACCGTAAATCTCCTGCTGACCGGACCAGACAACCTCCTTTCAGCATGCACGCAGTTCTTTGGTGAACTTCTCGGCAGTGTGACACGATTTGGAACAAGCTGATGGGACAACTTATTGCCGTCATTTTACATATCATGGTGATACTTCTCGTTCCTCTGGGGATCCTGCAGACTCATACGGTGATCCAGGCCAAAAATGAATTGCTGGAGGTAAGTGCGTCAGCGGTGAAATACGTGAGCAATCACGGGGGAACCAATGAAGCCACAGTCGAGCAAAAGGTACGAGAGCTGATATCAAGCGAGCTGGCAGAAAAACAGATGTCGCTGGTTGGACAAGAGTTGGATGTGAGTATTACCCGGACACGTTCGGCAGATCCAGCCCTTTGGAGCCACGAGGATGAATTTGTTCTGACGGTGGAGGCTCCGTTTCCACGGTTCACTTCGCTGATACCGATGCCAGGGGAAAAGCTGCGGGTAATCCGGCAGGGGACGA
Source organism: Brevibacillus choshinensis (assembly GCF_016811915.1). Lineage (NCBI taxonomy): Bacteria > Bacillati > Bacillota > Bacilli > Caryophanales > Paenibacillaceae > Brevibacillus > Brevibacillus choshinensis. Next base: position 183,610 of record NZ_CP069127.1, read on the forward strand.
TCAATGTTATGGACTACGATTTGTAAAAAAAAGCGACCTGTAGAAACGGGCAGAAGGGGAGGCGATCTGTACGGGTATCAATGTCTTGTCCATTTCGTCGATCCTTTTCTTTCTGCTGGTAGGGATATTTGTTGTAGATACGGATATCGCGATGCAAAAGAAGACGGAAGTGAAAATGCTGCTGGAGCTGGCTAATCATCATGCAACATTTGCCGTCGATCCGATCCTCAAGACAGAGGGTGTCATCGATCTGCTAGAAGACCAGGCGCTGGAGCGGTTCGAGGCGCGAATGCATGAAAACGGCGGTTATCGCCGCGAGCGACAAGCTTTTCTTCCTGCCGGCAACAGTATTACGACAGATCCACTGATCTTCACCCGATACTATGTGGACTTTCGCGCGTGGCGGCAGGATCTGGAGCTGCGCTTGCGTTACAATGGAAACGCACTAGTGCTGGAGCGGGCTATGCCTGGGGCAATGCGGCCTGGGGGTGGTCGATTGCAGATATCAGTCATCACGGAGGAGGGAGAAGAACTGTGCTTGGCACCGAAAACGATGGTGGGTCCATCCCATGTGGTTGTAGCATTTGTGGAAGAGCGTCCCTTTCTTCCGATGCTTCCGTCCCATGCGTTTCCTGTCGTATCAGTAGAAGAATTGAAACATTAGTCTGAGTTATTTACAAATTATGAATTTCTTTGGTACTATGTAGGAAAGCGCTTAGCCAGCTTGCGATTGTAAGGAAGTAGCTCTCCGAACGTCTCGCATGGCCGGCCTTTTAAGTGCTACAAGGTGAGGTTTTCGAAGTGTTTGACAAAGATACCATTTATATCGTTGGCGATGCTCAGTCTTCTTCCAACAATCCGATCACACAGCAGTTCAGCGCATTTTTTATTGGATTGGTTGTCGATACGTCAAATGACAAGATCGTCGATGCAGCCTGTTCTTCTACAGTTCAGCTGACATCTGATTTCGCCAGATCTATTTTTATTGGCCACTCGATTCTGGCATCTGATGAGATTGGAGAAGAAATTCGTTATCGGTATTTTGGATCTTCCCAAAAGACATTGATTGCAGCGTTTAAAGACGCACAAAAGAAGTACAAACAGGCTATTTCCGTCCGAACCAAGACAGAGGTGCGGTAAATAGTACATAGGCTGCTTTATTTATTCGTATGCACGGCATACACGTAAGTAAAACCCAGCAAATGCCACCGTCGTGTTGAGCATTTTGCTGGGTTTTTGTTTATTGTGGTGCACATGCATCTCGGTCGCCCACCCAAGGGCAGACTCGTCCACGAATCTTGCCATTCTGTTCCGCCAACCTGCAGCAACCCATCCACGCTGTTCTACCAGAATGATTGTCTAGAAGGAGGAGATTCCTTGCTATCATTTGTTTTTCGCAGATTTATCTCCATGCTCGTTACTCTTTGGCTCATCATTACCCTGACCTTCTTCCTCATGCATGCGGTACCTGGATCTCCTTTTGAAAAGGATGGGAAAGGGCTGAATGAGGCAGTGGCAGCCAACCTGAATGCCTACTACAACCTGGATAAGCCTCTCATTGTCCAGTATGGGTTGTATCTCAAGCAGCTCGTTCAATTCGATCTGGGACCGTCTATCGCGAACAGCTCGGATACGGTAAACAAAATGATAGCCCGCGGATTTCCAGTCTCGTTTCAGCTCGGGGTTGTCGCCATTCTCTTTGCGATCATAACAGGGATTGCGCTCGGTGTGATCGCTGCATTGCGGCATAACCGGCTGATTGACTACCTCGCAATGATCATCGCCGTTGTCGGGATATCGGTTCCGAGCTTTGTCGTCGCTTCTCTTTTGATCAAATATTTGGCGGTGGAGTGGAAGCTGTTGCCGACAGCCACTTGGGGTACCTGGCAGCACGTGATCATGCCCGCGCTTGCTCTGGCATTCGGCCCGATTGCCATCATTGCCCGCCTCACCCGTACGAACATGCTGGAGGTATTGACCCAGGAGTACATCGAAACCGCACGGGCAAAAGGCTTGTCACCCGCGACGATTGTATTCAAGCACGCCTTGCGCAATGCGATTTTGCCAGTTGTGACTCTGCTTGGGGCGCTCATTGCGAACGTACTGACGGGTAGCTTTGTTATCGAAAAGATCTTTGCGATTCCGGGTATGGGCAAGTACTTTGTGGCGGGGATCAACAACCGCGATTATTCCGTCATTATGGGAACCACCGTTTTCTACAGTGCCTTGCTCATTTTCATGATGTTCGTCGTGGATGTCCTGTACGGCATCATTGATCCGCGAATCAAGTTCCACGGAAAGGAGAGCGAAGGATGATTGTTTCTGATGAATTGTTTGTCCCGATGAGAAAAGACAGCTCCAATACGGAAGCGATTGTACGACCTCAACTGACCTATTGGCAGGGAGCGTGGCTCCGGCTCCGCGGCAACAAACTGGCGCTGGCAGGACTCGTCATCATTATTTTGCTGGGTGCTATGGCGCTTGTCGGTCCGATGATTTCCGGTCATGACTATGCCAAGCAGTCCATCATCACCAAAAACAAAGGACCTTCCGATACGTACTGGTTTGGGACCGATGAATTTGGTCGTGATGTCTTTACACGCGTATGGTACGGTGCGCGCATTTCTCTATTCGTAGGCCTGATGGCTGCACTGATCGATTTCTTTATTGGTGTCTTGTACGGAGGGATTTCCGGTTACATGGGTGGCCGGGTAGACAATATCATGATGCGATTCATTGATATTTTGTACGGTCTTCCTTATCTGCTTGTCGTCATTTTGCTGATGGTCGTGATGGGACCTGGGCTATTGACCATTATCGTTGCTCTCAGTGCGACGGGATGGATCGGTATGGCCCGCACGATTCGCGGTCAGGTGCTGCAAATGAAAAACTCGGAGTACGTGCTGGCTGCAAAGACCATGGGAGCAAAGCCTTTCTACATCATTCGCAAGCATTTGCTGCCAAACACGATCGGGATCATCATCGTGTACGTGACTCTGTCAGTTCCTACTGCCATTTTCTCGGAAGCCTTTCTCAGCTTCCTCGGTCTCGGGGTTCAGGCTCCGCAAGCGAGCTGGGGCGTAATGGCCAACGACGGGCTGTCGACCATTTTGTCGGGTCACTGGTGGAGACTCTTCTTCCCGGCTTTCTTCATATCCTTGACGATGCTTGCGTTCAACGTTCTCGGTGACGGTTTGCGGGATGCGTTCGATCCGAAGTCAGGGAGGTAGGTCAACATGGAAAAGCGGGAAACATTGCTGGAAGTAAACGGATTGCGCGTGGTATTCAAAACACACGGTGGGGAAGTCAATGCGGTCAGGGATGTCACCTTCTCCTTGAAAAAAGGGGAGACACTCGCAATCGTTGGTGAGTCTGGCTGTGGGAAGAGCGTCACCGCCAAGAGCATTATGAGGCTGGTGCCTGAGCATATCGGAAAAATCGCAGGAGGAAGCATCCTCTTCAAGGGAAAAGATTTGGCGAAGCTGCCTGAAAAGGAAATGCGGGAAATGCGCGGCTCCGAGATCTCGATGATCTTTCAGGATGCGATGACATCGTTGAACCCGACGATCTCCATCGGAGAGCAGATCATGGAGGGTATTATCCGGCATCAAAAGGTCTCCAAGGCGGAAGCCAAACGACAAGCCATCGAAATCTTGCATCTGGTGGGAATCGCGAATCCAGAGAGCCGATTGAAACAATATTTGCATCAATTCAGCGGCGGGATGCGGCAGCGGATTATGATTGCGATCGCACTGGTGTGCAAGCCGTCCATTCTGATCGCCGATGAGCCGACTACAGCGCTGGATGTGACGATTCAGGCCCAAATAATCGACTTGTTCAAAAGCATTCAAGAAAAGACGGGTGTCTCGATCATCATCATCACGCATGACTTGGGGGTAGTAGCCAAGATTGCGGACCGAGTCAACGTCATGTACGCCGGTAAAGTGGTGGAGTCCGGTCCGGTGAGTGACATTTTCTACAATCCGCAGCACCCCTACACAAAAGGATTGCTCGCTTCCATGCCGCGACTGGATGCGGATCGCGCTATTCCGCTGAGTCCCATCCCGGGTACGCCTCCCGATTTGTTTGCGCCTCCACCCGGCTGTGCCTTCGCCGCACGCTGTGATTACGCGCTGGAGGTATGCCGCAACTACCAGCCGGCTGAGACAAATGTCCATGGAAGCCATGCAGTCTCCTGTTGGCTCCAGGATCCGCGGGCGAAAAAAATGCTGGCTGCCATGCAGGCACCGACAGGAACCTGATCTCCATCGGTTCATCGTTGCGAGTGATGCTTGGGAGCAGGCTGACCCAAGGTTCAAGCAGTGGTTGATTCTGTGTAAAAGAGGGTGTCGTCTTACGGCGCTATCCTTTTACGACATATAAAAAAGTATAAGGGGGAAGAAAACAGTGAAAAAATTATCTACACTCCTGTTGTCTGCTTCATTGGCTGCTTCCATGCTGATCGCTGGATGTTCATCCGGCCAGCCAGCGAACAACGCGGCACCGCCAGCTGCCAACAATCAAACGGCTCCAACGCCACAGGATCAAGCAGCCAAGCTCTTGCTCTTGAACAACATCAAGGAACCGACTTCCTTGGATCCGCCGATTGGTTTTGACGAGCCATCCTACAACATTTTGAACAACCTGATGGAAGGGTTGACCCGTCTGGATGCTGACCAAAAGCCTCAGCCTGCAGCAGCGACAGAATGGCAGATCTCTCCGGATGGAAAAGTCTACACCTTTAAACTCCGTGACAACAAATGGACCAATGGAGATCCGGTAACAGCACAAGATTTCGAATACGCATGGAAACGCATGCTCGATCCAAAGCTGGCATCATCCGCAGCTCCTCTCGCTTACATTATTGAAGGAGCAGAAGCGTACAACAGCGGTAAAGGTTCGGCTGATGACGTAAAAGTCAAAGCATTGGATGACAAGACACTGGAAGTTACTTTGGCGCAGCCTGCTTCCTGGACACTCTTGCTCGCTTCCAATCCAGCTTTCTTCCCTGTGCATAAAGCAACGGATCAAAAAGATCCAAAATGGGCAGCAGAAGCGTCTACTTTTGTAGGAAATGGACCATTTAAGCTGACTGAATGGGCACATGACAGCGAATTGAAAATGATGAAAAACGAGAACTACTGGGATGCGGCAAACGTGACCCTCGCTGGTGCCGTTTGGAAAATGATTGACGATGAAAATACCGAGTACCAAATGTTCACCAATGAAGAGCTGCACAGAACGACGACTGTTCCTGCTGACATGGCAGACCAGCTGTTCAAAGATGGAAAAGTCTTGGTGAAAGACGGAGCGGGTACGGAGCTCTATCGCTTCAACGTAACCAAAGAGCCATTCGACAACAAAAATATCCGTAAAGCGTTCAGCATGGCGATTGATCGTCAAACCCTGGTAGATCTGGTGCTGATGCGCAAACAAAAGCCAGCTACCGGTTTCGTTTCCTATGGTCTTCCTGATGCAAACGGAGCGGGTCAGTTCCGTGAAGTAGGCGGCGACCTCACTAAATTCGATCCAGCAGAAGCGAAAAAACTGTTGGAACAAGGCATGAAAGAAAAAGGCTACACCCAATTGCCAGAAGTGACGCTGACTTATCGCAGCGGAACCAACTACGAGAAAACAGCGCAAGCCCTGCAAGAAATGTTCAAGCAAAACCTCGGTGTTGATGTGAAGCTCCAAAAGGTAGAAGGTAAAGTGCTCACGGACATGCAAAAGCAACTGCAATTCCAGCTGGCGCGCTCTTCCTGGCTGCCTGATTTCGGTGACGCAATCAACTTCCTGGACATCTTCCAAACAAAGAGCCCAAGCAACCGTACGGGCTGGAGCAATGCTCAATTTGACAAGCTGATTCAGGATGCGTATAAAGAGGCGGATGATACAAAGCGTATCCAAATGCTGCATGACGCAGAGAAAATCTTGCTGGACGAAGCTCCGATCGCACCATTGTACTTCTACAACACATCCTTGCTGCAAAGCGACAAGGTTAGCGGAATCGAGAGCACATCTCTCAGCTACACTGACTTGAGAAAGGCTGTTGTGAAGTAAATAGCAATTGCCGGGAGAAGTCATTTCCGTGTAAATGGAATGACTCTCCCCCTTTTTTGCTGATTGTTTTAATGGTGCTATAATAAATTATGTTTTTGTCAAACAAAATAGAAAAATCAACAAGAATAGCACTATGAGAAGATGGAGGAAAACATGATTATTCAAGCCATCGAAGTAAAAAGAATTTCTGTTCCATTGAAAAAGCCATTTAAAACGGCGTTGCGCACGGTCCATAACTTGGAGTCCATCCTGGTCAAAATCACCTGCGACAACGGCATGGTGGGCTGGGGAGAAGCTGCCGCGACAGTTGTGATTACGGGTGACAGCATCGAGAGCATTGAATCTGCTATCTTGAATACCATGAAGCCGCAATTGATTGGATTGAATCTCGTTTCGTATGAGCAAGTCTTCCATACCCTGCATCAATCCATGGTGGGCAATAGCAGCGCGAAAGCGGCGGTGGACATTGCCCTGTACGATTTGATTTCGCAACGCGCCGGGATGCCTTTGTACCAATTCCTCGGCGGATATCGCCAACAGCTGGAGACCGACTACACCGTAAGCGTAAACTCACCCAAGGAGATGGGCGAGGATGCTGCTGCTTATTTGAAGGATGGCTTTAACGTTCTGAAGATCAAGGTGGGCAAGGATAACATCGAGGATGACATTTTGCGCATCCAGGAAATTCGCAAGGCAGTAGGCAATCAAGTGAAGATTCGTCTTGATGCCAACCAGGGATGGAATGTCAAAGAAGCTGTTCGTTCGATTCGCAAAATGGAGGATATGGGTCTCGACATCGAGCTGATCGAGCAACCGGTGAAAGCTCATGATCTGGAAGGGTTGAAAGTAGTGACGGATTCGGTAGATACACCGATCATGGCCGACGAAAGCGTCTTCTCACCAGCCCAAGCTTTGCAGGTTTTGCGTGACCGTGCTGCCGATCTGATCAATATCAAGCTGATGAAAGCGGGCGGAATTTTCAAGGCACAATTGATCAACCAAATGGCAGAAGAACATGGTATTCCATGCATGGTTGGCAGCATGATCGAATCTCGCCTCGCCGTCTCGGCAGCCGCTCATTTTGCAGCCAGCAAGAAAAACATTACGCGCTTTGACTTTGATGCTCCACTTATGCTCCTGCACGATGGCATTGATGGTGGCGTGACCTACGAGGGTCGAGTCATGACCATGCCGGATGCTCCAGGACTGGGGATTCGCTCTGTCAGCCTGTGGGAAGGGAGAGAATAATCATGAAATCCGCAATTGTAGCCGTTTCCGTAGCGACGGTATGGACGAAGCCGGATTCTCCGCGTGACCTGGACCGAGCTGCACTGACTGTCCCTGTGGACGCTCGCGGGTGGCTTGCTTCTCTCACCATCGAGGAGAAGCTTGGTTTTTACGACAACAACATGATTCAGACTCAGGCGCTGTTTGGGACGCGGGTCGAAGTAGAGGAAGAGCAAGGGGAATGGTCCCGTGTCCTGATTCCAGATCAATCCTGCAAGAAAAACGAGATTGGTTACCCGGGCTGGATTCCGTCCAACCAACTGGCTCCGTGGTCAGAAGCGTTTGACGTAAAAGAGGGCCAAAAGCTGGCGTTGGTGACCGCGTCGATTACCCACTTGTACACGACGGATAAGCAAAAAGGGATCGAGCTGGCGTATTTGACCCGACTGCCGCTCCTCTCCGAAACGGCGGATAGCGTCATCGTAGCCACTCCATTCGGGGAAGGATTGCTTCGCAAAGAAGATGTGAAAATCGTTCAGGCAAACGAAGTGATCGAGGTCGCAGGAAATCGCGGCGTGGCGATTGTGGAGCACGGCAAACGATTCCTCGGACTGCCTTACCTGTGGGGCGGCATGTCCTCGTATGGATACGACTGCTCCGGCTTTGCCTACAATATGCATCGTTCCGTTGGCATTCAGATCCCTCGCGACGCATCGGATCAAGCGAGAGCTGGCCAACTGGTGGAAAAAGAAGATTTGCTCCCCGGCGACCTGCTATTCTTTGCCTTTGAAGAAGGAAAAGGCAGAGTCCATCACGTGGGCATTTACATGGGCGATCAGCAAATGATTCATTCACCTGATTCGAGAGGCGCGATCGAAATCGTCAAGCTCGATGACACTTACAGACTGATCAAGGAGCATTGCATCTCGAGACGATACTGGTAAACGGATAACGGGGGAGGAGTGGCCAGATGCAAAAAAAGAAGCTGGTCCAGGTAAAGAACCTAACGAAAACCTTCACGATGGGAAAAGGGCTATCGCTCAAGGCAGCGGATAACGTTTCCTTTGATATTTATGAGGGAGAGACATTCGGGCTGGTAGGCGAATCTGGCTGCGGAAAATCGACGACAGGTCGGACCATTATCGGCTTGTACAACCCGACGTCTGGAGAAGTCCTTTTCGACGGGCAGAATGTTCATAAAGCATCCGCGAGCGAACGCAGCAAGCTGACTCACAACATGCAGATGATTTTTCAGGATCCGTATGCATCCTTAAATCCGCGAATGAATATTGCTGAAATCATCGCGGAAGGTCTGCATTTGAACGGGCTCTACAAGGGAAAAGAGAGAATGCAGCGCGTGATCGAGCTGCTGGAGATGGTGGGTTTGCAAAAAGAGCACGCCAATCGCTTTCCGCACGAATTCAGCGGTGGCCAGCGCCAACGGATCGGGATCGCCCGGGCTCTGGCAGTGAATCCTCGGTTTGTGATCGCGGATGAGCCGATTTCCGCGCTGGATGTATCCGTTCAGGCCCAGGTCGTCAACCTGATGAAGAACCTGCAGCGGGAGCAGAACCTGACCTACCTGTTTATCGCGCATGATTTGGCGATGGTGAAGCATATCAGTGACCGCATCGGCGTGATGTACTTGGGAAACATGGTCGAGATGACCGAGAGTGAAAAACTCTACGATTCTCCCAAGCATCCCTACACGCAAGCATTGCTGTCGGCCATCCCCGTCCCCGATCCTGATCTGGAAAAAAGCCGGGAGCGCGTCATCATTGAAGGGGACGTCCCGAGCCCGATCAATCCTCCCAGCGGGTGTGTGTTCCGGACGCGCTGCCCTGTTGCCAAAGAGGTGTGTGCTCAGCAGAAGCCTGTTTGGCAGGAAGTCGACACCAACCACTTTGTCGCCTGTCATTTGTATCAATAATCGACTGATTTTTTTACATCATTCGACATAGTTTGCAAACACCATCCTTTCTTATGAGGGTGGTTTTTTGCGCTTGGAGCTACGAAAATCCCTCTTTTCATGGAAACGCTTCCACCGTATTTTTATGTAAAGTACTGTTAATATTCTGTAAACAAGCAGGAATTGGACGACTTTTGTCGAAATACCGATACTATAAACATCTGGTAACAACTAGGCCAAACTTCATCGTGAATTTCCATTCCAGAGAAGTGAGGGTTGCATATGGCTCTGAGTACATCCTCATTCCAATCGACCCCCCGTCGTTGGCGGGAAGTCGAGACACAGCTAGGAATCACTGTGCCCCGGTCGCTCCGATCAGACACGTCTGCCCTGTTGTTTTTGGAAAGCGTAGCTGCAACACCCATGTTGGACAAAGAAGAAGAAATGGATTGTTTGGTTCGCTACCAACAAAACGCCGATATGGAAGCCAGGGAAACTCTGGTGCGTGCTTATCTTCGTTATGTCGTCAGCACCGCTTTAAGGCACTTGAAGCGAGGCATGCCATTTCTCGATTTGATTCAAGAAGGAACCATTGGTTTGTTTACCGCTATTGATAAGTTTGATGTGAATCGCGGAGTTCGTCTCTACCATTATTCTCACTGGTGGATTTCGCAGGCGATTACACGTGCGATCAATGACAAAGGAACGTTGATTCGCATTCCCGTTCACATGCATGAACAAATTCGCCAGTATCAAAAGCAAGTGCTGCATTTGGTGCACGCCCTGAATCGTACGCCAGATCGCTCCGAAATAGCCGGACTGCTCGATATCCCATTAGAAAAAGTAGATGCCATAGAGCTAGCTTTGATGATGAAAATGGAGTCCCTCGATGCCGAGCTGGACAGCGAGAATTGGCTGACTGGGCACGAAGACGAATCCCTGAGCTACGCCGAGATCATGGTCGATGGCGAGTCGTCCCTCGATGACTGGATCGAGAAGGTGGATCTTCGCTCACAGATGAGAGCTGCACTTGAGCGGCTCAGCCCTCGTGCCCAAGAGATCATTTCCATGAGGTACGGCCTGTACGACGATCAGGTGTATACCTTAGAGGAAGTTGGCAAAATGTTCGGTCTGACACGTGAGCGCATACGCCAGATTGAAGCGACCACGATTGACAGGCTGCGCACCCAGAAGGCCTCACGCGTATTAAAGGATTATTTAACGTGATATAGATCCGAAAACCCCCCCTCGCTGACTGAGGGGGTTTTTCGTACATTCGGAAAAGTGTCGGCTGGCACCGGGGAAGGGGCGTAGTCTTTCTTTCTTGTGGTAAACTGTATAGATACGGCTTTTCGATTTTTTCATTTTGCAAAGGAGGATCGCCTTCATGAGCGATTATTTAATAAGAGCAACTGGATTTAACGGGCACGTTCGAGCTTTCGCAGCGCGGACGACCACGACTGTAGAAGAAATGCGCTGCCGCCACGACATGTGGAATACAGCTACCGCGGCTGCAGGACGCACACTTACCGTCACTTTGATGATGGGTGCGATGCTAAAAGGAGAAGAGAGCATCTATGTCAAAGTAAAAGGAGGAGGACCGATCGGCCAGATCATGGCAGAAGCCAATGCGCACGGAGAAGGTGTCGCGTATGTGACCGAACCGCATGTTCATTTTGAGCTCAATGAGTTGGGCAAGCTGGATGTGCGGCGTGCAGTTGGGACTGACGGCTTTGTGTACGTGACAAAGGATCTCGGACTGAAAGAACCGTACCAAGGCAGCTCGCCAATCGTGTCTGGTGAAATCGGAGAGGACTTTACCTACTATTTCGTGACCTCCGAGCAGACGCCATCCGCTGTAGGAGTAGGCGTCCTGGTCAATCCTGAGGATCGCTCCGTGCTGGCTTCTGGCGGTTTCATTCTCCAGCTTTTGCCGAATACACCGGAGGAAGTAGTAGCGCAAATGGAAGAGCGGCTGAGCGGACTGCCGCAAGTGTCTCGAATGATCGGAGAAGGACTGTCACCAGAAGAAATTTTGGCGAAGGTTCTGGATGAGCCGAAGATCCTCAGCCGTACCGACATCAACTTTACGTGCAAATGTTCCTCGGAGAAAGTGAGCCAAGCGCTGATCAGTCTCGGACGTGAGGAGATTCAGAGTATGATCGAGGAACAGGGGGAGGCAGAAGTATACTGCCATTTCTGTAATGAACGATACCATTATGACAAGTCCGCGTTGGAGGACATCATGAAAGACATGTAAGCGCGGCGATTAGCTGGGGAGAGGATGGCATGACCAACACGAAGGGGTTGTGGGCATTCATCGGAGCGCTGGTCGTACTGCTGCTTGTCGTGACGTGGTCGTGGTACCAGTCGTCAGGCAAGCTGCAGTCTGCCGCGGTCGTCGGGGGAGCAACGATTAGCGAGGCGGAGTATGTAAACACGCTCAAGCAAAAATTCGGAAAGCAAGTCTTGAAAGACATGGTTGATCGTGAAGTCGTGTTTCAGGCTGCCAAACAGCAGGGAATTTCGGTGGATGCCAAGCTAGTTGATCAAGAGATCGCACAAATCCGTGAGAGTTACGGAAGTGAAACGGACAGCGAATTCCAACAGGCATTGATCCAGCAGGCGGGTACGACGGTCGAAGCATTGCGGCAAGAAATCACGTACCAGCAGCTGCTTCAGACGCTGGCCACCCAGGACATTGTCATCAAAGACGAAGATTTGCTCGCTTATTACAACAACCACCCCGAGCGCTATGCAAGGCCGATGCAGATTAGACTCTGGGAGATTGTCGTAGCCTCCCAGGAAGAGGCTGGCCAAGTCATTTCCGAGCTAAAGCAAGGTGCTGATTTTCAAGCGTTAGCCAAAGAAAGGTCAATTGATTCTCTGACAGCACCAAATGGGGGAGACATGGGGTGGTTATCGCTGAACGATACGCGGCTACCCGATGCTTCCAAGGACATTGTGGAGAATCTGGGCACCAAGAAAAACAGTGATCCAGTAAAACGGGATGATGGTAACTACGTGATTTACCGGATCGCCGAACGCAGGGAAGCTCAGCAGCAATCCTTTGATCAGGTCAAGGAAGCGATCCGCAGGGAGCTTGCTTTCGCCCAGGTAGAATCTCTCGACGATGTACTGGAGAAACTGCGAAAATCCGTAGGAGTCACGATTTCTGGGCAAATGCAGCATTGACCAAATGGGCAACGGTTGATACAATTATACTAATAAAACCTAGCAAATTACTCGGCTATAAAAATAAGGAGGCAGGACAGATGCGCGTGGCGAATTCCATTACCGATTTGATTGGGTCAACACCTTTAGTAAAGCTTAATCGCATTGTGAGCGAAGATATTGCAGACATTTACTTAAAGTTGGAATTTTTCAACCCAGGAAGCAGCGTAAAAGACCGGATTGCGCTTTCCATGATCGAAGCTGCTGAGGCAGATGGCAGTCTGAAACCGGGTGACACGATCATCGAGCCTACGAGCGGAAATACAGGGATCGGTTTGGCAATGGTTGCAGCCGCCAAAGGATACCGTGCCATTCTGGTCATGCCAGAGACGATGAGTATCGAGCGTCGCAACCTGCTGCGCGCGTATGGAGCCGAGCTGGTACTGACTCCTGGGAGCGAAGGCATGGGGGGAGCGATTCGCAAAGCCGAAGAGCTCGCGAAAGAAAATTCCTCCTACTTTATCCCTCAACAATTCAAAAATGCTGCGAACCCTGCTGTTCACCGCGAAACGACTGCACGTGAATTGTTGGATCAAGCGAAAGAAATCGGCGGCGTAGACGCGTTCATTTCTGGAGTTGGTACGGGTGGAACGATTACAGGCGTGGGTCAGGTGCTTCGTGAAACCTATCCAAACGTGAAAATTGTAGCGGTCGAGCCAGCTGCGTCTCCGGTTCTCTCCGGCGGCAAACCAGGTCCGCATAAAATCCAAGGGATCGGTGCAGGCTTTGTTCCGGAAATTCTCGACACCCAAATCTACGATGAGATCATTAAAGTAGAGAACGAGGATGCGTTTGAAACCGCACGTCGTGTAGCGCGTCAGGAAGGAATTCTGGGAGGCATCTCTTCCGGAGCCGCGATCCACGCAGCGCTGAAAGTAGCAGCCGAGCTGGGTAAAGGGAAAAAAGTGATCGTGATCATTCCTTCGAACGGTGAGCGCTACCTGTCGACTCCGCTGTATCAATTCGAAGACTAAGAGAGACTGGATTTACCAGGACCACGCAAGGTCAGTTTTGGCCGCGTGGTCTTTTCTTTTTGTATCGGTCAACTATATAATGGACGGATAATACATCCTTCAGACCGGAGCGTGAAAAGGATTGTTTTCCCCAACGTTTACTGACTGCCAGACCTATGCAAATCGTTACCCACTCGTGCCGATTGCGGTGCGCAAGCCATGGCCGGACCATCTTGATCCTTGGCAAGTGCTGACGACCCTTCATCCTGCCCTGCAAAATGCTGTTTTGCTAGAGAGTGGGCGAGCTGGACGCTATACCTTTTTAGCCTATGAGCCTGTAGCGACCTTGCGCAGCAAGCGAGGACAGACGATCGTCTCCTACCCAAACGGCAAGAAGGAAAGCCTGACAGGAGATCCCCTGTCTGCCCTTCGCGAGCTTTTGACTCAATACCAGGCGCCCGTGATTCCAGACATGCCAGATTTTTCAGGCGGTGCGGTAGGGTATATGAGCTACGACATGAACCGCTTTTTTGAGCCAAGCCTGCCTCAGATCGCGACTGACGACTTACAGTTGCCAGACCTGTATGTTATGATAATGCAAGACCTTCTTGTCTTTGATCATGTGACACGCGAAATGATCGTCTTGACCCACCTGGCTTCGGAAGGCTTAACCGAAGAGATTTACCAAAAAGCTGTAGATTCGCTGGAAAATCGAGCGAATGTGCTGGAAGGGCTCGCTATGATCCCGGATGAGATCGACTGGGATGCGTTGCGAAAGAGACCGCTGGCGCAGGTGACACCAGCATCGGTATCGTTTGGGAAGGATCAATTCGAGGATGCCGTTCGCCGGGTTCAGGCGTATATAGCGCAGGGAGATGTGTTTCAGGTCAATTTGTCCGTTCGGCAAAGCAAGCCCATGAATGTGACGGCACCTGATGTCTACGCAGTCCTGCGTAAGCTGAATCCATCTCCGTACATGGGGTACCTCCATTTCCCCGAGTTTCAGCTGGTCAGCGCTTCTCCAGAGCTGCTGGTCAAAGTGAAAGGAAAAGAGGTGCATACGCGTCCAATTGCAGGGACTCGTCCGCGGGGGCAAAGCGAGGAGCAGGATGAAGCGCTGGCACGTGAGCTGATCGATAACGAAAAGGAACGCGCCGAGCACGTCATGCTGGTCGATCTGGAGAGGAACGACCTGGGGCGTGTGTGCCGTTTTGGCAGTGTGGAAGTGAGCGAGTTCATGGTTGTGGAGAAGTACTCCCATGTCATGCACATCGTCTCCCATGTAAAAGGCGAGCTGGCAGCAGACAAGGATGCGTTTGATGCTGTAGCGGCTGCTTTTCCGGGAGGTACGATCACAGGGGCGCCAAAGGTCCGAACGATGGAAATCATCGAGGAGCTGGAGCCTGTCAAACGGGGCGTGTACACCGGTTCAATCGGTTGGTTTGGCTTCAATGGCGAGGTCGAAGTCAACATCGCCATTCGTACGATGGTGGTCAAGGATGGCACGGCTCACGTTCAGGCGGGAGCGGGAATCGTCATTGATTCCGTGCCAGAGGCAGAGTACGCGGAGTCGCTGAAAAAAGCAGAAGCGTTGTGGAAAGCACTTGAGCTTAGTGAGCAGAGAACGATGAGTTGAGAGGAGACGAGTGTATTATGATTCTGATGATTGATAATTACGATTCCTTTACCTACAATTTGGTGCAATATGTGGGGGAGCTGGGCGAAGAGCTGCAGGTTTACCGCAACGACAAAATTACGCTGGCGGAAATCGAGCGATTGGCCCCTGACTATCTGATGATTTCACCGGGACCTTGCACGCCGAATGAAGCGGGCATCAGCATGGATGTCATCCGTCATTTCGCAGGGAAGATTCCGATCATGGGAGTCTGCCTGGGTCATCAGTCCATCGGGCAAGTTTTTGGAGGCAAGGTCATCCGTGCCGAGCGTTTGATGCATGGAAAGACGTCCGAAGTTTTTCATGATGGGAAAACGATTTTCGAGAACATTCCGTCGCCGTTCACTGCGGCCCGTTACCACTCCCTGATCGTCGAGGAGTCCTCGATTCCAAGCGAGCTGGAGGTAACCGCTCGAACGGCTGAAGGTGAGATCATGGCAATCCGCCACCGGGAGTATCCGATTGAAGGAGTGCAGTTCCACCCGGAATCGATCATCACCCAGCATGGAAAGCAGCTGCTGAAAAACTTCCTGAACGCATATTCGCGTCATGCGACGGTATAACGATAACTTGAAATAGAAGAATGCCGCCCTGTTTAGTGGGCGGCATTTTTGTGTTCTCCGTGGAATTGCGCTGTTTTTTTGTTTCTTCCTCTATTGCACCTGCCATCTGCTGTGTTTACCAAACCGAAACAGAACATTCCTTACAGCAAATTTACACAGGAAGGGATTTCTTAACAGGGTCTTTATACAGCGTTAACCGGGCGTAGATATAAGGCATGTACAATTTGAAGAAAGATGACGAAAAGGAGCGATTGACATGGATGTAAATCGTCGACAATTTTTGACTTATCTTGGAGCAGGAACAGCTGCTTTGGCTTCGATGGCTACCGGTATTCCCGCACTTGCAGCAGGAGCTACTCTTTCCGGAAAAACCGCTGACCATCTGTTTGGCCTCGAGAATAAAAAGCACAACTTCAACCCGAAATTCAAAGCGATTCATCCTACCACCAAAGACGATGTCGTATTGCCAGACGGTTTCAAATACGACGTTATCGCTTCTTACGGAGATAAAATCAACGCAGCTGGAGATACGTTTGGATTCAACAACGACTTCACCTGTTACCTGCCGATCGATGGCAAGCCTGACCACGGTCTTCTGTGGGTAAACCACGAATATTTGGGTGAGCTGGAGTATTACGTTACCGGCTACGACTACCTGAATGCAGATCCTGATAACAATACGCGCACACCTGATCAAATCAAAAAATATTTGTATGCCCTCGGTGGTTCCATTATTGAAATTAAAAAAGAAAACGGAAAATGGAAGCTGGTCTCCGACTCAAAGTACGGCCGTCGTGTCAGTGGTTTGACCAAGCATGCAATGACTGGCCCAGCACAATCGATCGCCAAAGAAGTGACAGGGACATTTGCGAACTGCTCCGGTGGCGTCACGCTCTGGAATACGGTACTGTCCTGCGAGGAAAACTTCCTGGATGTCGTAGGGGATTGCAAGCTTCCAGATGCCAACCACTACGGCTGGGTCATCGAGGTAGATCCATTCGATCCGAAATCTACGCCGAAAAAGCATACAGCACTGGGCCGCTTCTCTCATGAAAACACAGCGATGGTGCTTGCTCCAACAGGTCAGCTGGTTGTTTACATGGGCGACGATGCCAAAGACCAATACGTGTACAAATACGTTTCCAAAGCCAAGTTTGACCTGAAAGCGGGCAAATCGAACTCCAAACTGCTGGAAGAGGGTACGCTGTACGTGGCTAACTTCGGAAAAGGCAAATGGATTGCATTGGACTACGCAACAAATGAAGCTCTGCAAAAAGCTAAAAATAGCGAAGGAAAACCATTGTTCACATCTCAAGCAGACGTATTGGTCAACTGCCGCGAAGCTTCCAAGGCGGTAGGGGCTACGCCGATGGACCGTCCAGAAGACCTCGAAGTACATCCGATCGACGGATCTGTCTTTATCGCGCTGACCAACAACGACAAGCACGGCAATTTCTACGGCCAAATCGTTCGTCTGTTTGAAAAAGATGGAAATCATGCTGGCGGCGAATTTACTTTTGAAATTTTCGCAGCGGGTGGACCGCAAAGCGGTTTTGCGGCACCAGACAACATGGCGTTCGACAGTGCCGGCAACCTGTGGGTTGTGACGGACATTTCTTCCTCTTCCATGAACAGCGGCATTTACAAAACATTCGGGAACAACGGTGTATTCTTTATTCCGACAACAGGCAACAGCAAAGGCATGGCCGCCCAATTTGCTTCTGCTCCAGTCGGTGCGGAAATGACAGGTCCTTGGTTTACGCCAGACGAAAAAACGCTGTTCCTCTCTGTACAGCATCCAGGTGAGAACCTGAAGGGCTACGACCAGCCGACCAGCCATTGGCCAAAAGGCGGCAGCTCTGTTGCCATGCCAAGCGTGATTGCCATCACAGGTTTCTAGGATAAGGAGTGTAGTCATTTATGCTATCGACCATCGGGATACCTGGTTTGATTCTGATTTTGATTATTGCGCTGGTGATTTTCGGTCCCAGCAAACTGCCGGAAATCGGGCGTGCTTTTGGTCGAACGTTGACTGAATTTAAAACTGCGGCAAAAGATTTGACGAAAGATGATGAAGAAGGCAAGGACAAGGCTGTAAAAGGTTCGACACCGGATCTTTCGGCAGCTGGGATCCAAGAAGACGCATTGAAACGAGTCAACTAAACCAGTTCGAGGGGAAGGTGGTGCGCGTTGCTGCGCATTGCCTTTTTCCTTTTAGCTTGCAGGAGGAGGGTTTCATATGAGTCGGGAGATGCCTTTTTTGGAGCATTTGTCTGACCTGCGTCGCAGGCTCTTGATCGTTGGGGTGTCGCTCGTGCTGAGCGTACTGATCTGTTTTTTGTTTGTCGATCATATTTATCAATTATTAGCGAGCCGCTCAGGGGAAAAGCTGGCCATTCTCGGGCCAGGCGACATATTGTCGATCTATGTGAAGCTGTCCGCAGTCGGCGGGATTGCCTTTACGATTCCGATTGCAGCCTACCAGGCGTGGCGATTCGTCGTACCGGCTTTGCAGGAGAGAGAACGCAAAGTGGCATTGATGTACATCCCGGCGCTGTTCCTGCTCTTTCTTCTGGGACTTTCCTTTGCCTATTTCGTCTTGTTTCCAATGATGTATCACTTTGTCCTGGGCCTGTCCAACGGCAACTTCGATCTGGTCATCACCGCAAACGATTATTTTACCTTCATGCTGAATTTGTGCCTGCCTTTCGGGCTGCTGTTTGAACTGCCGGTAGTGGTTCTGTTCTTGAGTCACTTGGGCATCTTAAATCCGCACCGCTTGGCCAAAATGCGAAAACCGGCTTACCTCGTGCTGTCTATCATCTCGATTACCATCACACCGCCTGATTTTCTCTCCGATGTCATGGTGATCGTTCCCTTGATCGTGCTGTACGAAATATCGATCAGTATATCGCGTCTGATACACAGAAAGCGCACGCAGGAATCTGCGTTATCCTCATAAGTGTGGTATGATGCTCTCAATCAAGTTTTCGGGAGAGGGCAAGCATGCATGTTTATGTGAATGGGACAATCTATCCGGCAGAGGAGGCCAGCGTTTCCGTACTGGACCATGGCTTTTTATACGGGATCGGATTGTTTGAGACCTTACGCGTTTATGATCGTCGCCTGTTTTTATGGGAGGCACATTACGCCCGGCTTTGTTCCGGGCTTTTGGCATTGCGCATTATGCCTGCCTGGACGTCAGAGGAGCTGGCGGATGCTGTGCTGCAGACGATCGAGGCAAATGGACTGCGGGATGCCTATGTACGACTCAGTATTACTGCTGGACCGGAAGGCGTCGGGCTCGTAGCAGGTGGCTACGAACGCCCATCGCTTTTTGTGTTTGCGAGGCCAGTTGCTCCGCTGACAGACCCGCCGCAGCCGAAGCGTCTGCAGACTCTCGAACTGCCGCGTCAGACAGCCGAAGGGCATCAGCGCTTCAAGTCCCACAACTACCTCAATAACGCGCTCGCCAAACTGGAGCTGGGCAAAGCGCCGTCCGATGTGGAGGGCTTGTTTTTGACCCATGACGGCTATTTGGCTGAAGGGATTGTCAGCAATCTGTTTTGGGTGACGGAAGGATGTTTATTTACTCCAGCCCTGGAGACAGGCATTTTGGACGGGGTGACTCGGCAGCATGTTCTCTGGCTGGCAAAGCAGCTCGAGCTGCCGACTGTAGAAGGCAGGTTTCGACTGGAGGCTTTACGGGAAGCAGATGAAGTGTTCGTTACCAATTCCGTTCAGGAGATCGTCCCGGTGCGGGAAATAGACGGACATATAGTCACCTCATCCTATGGGAAACACACACGTGAACTGCACCGCGCCTACCGACAGTCTATAGCGATAGGAAAGTAAATTATGGTATGCTACTATTCAACATGTTACGACGGAAAAGGGAGCAAAGCTCATGAGGTACAATCCATTTCTAATCCATGCAGCGACTCGCGAGGAGCTTGCAGCAGAGCTGTCCAAACGAGGAGTCACTCCTGGTGAGATTGATCGTTTGGCGCGGTTGGATGCAAGCACACGGATTCATTTGGAGAACTTGACTGAGGAAGAAGCAGGGGTGCTGCGGCAGGGCATGCTGTCGGTTGGCGGAGAAGCCATCGTGGCCGGACAGCCTGGCAAAGCGAATAGGCACACTGCTTTTCTCATGTCGACTCGCTCACAGCTGGGGGCGCTTCTGGAACGTTTGACGGAAAGAGGGGCGCTTTTGCATACGGTTTCGGCAGAGATTCGGGAGGTTTTAGCTGCTCCTGAGAGGTTGTTCGAGAGACGTGAGCTGGTTTGCGGCCGTCATGTTTTGCCTTTAGGTGAGCGCACGTTGATCATGGGGATTCTGAATGTCACTCCGGATTCATTTTCCGACGGAGGTAAGTTTGTCGATCTCGACCAAGCAGTGGCTAGGGCGCGTGCCATGGTGGAGGCGGGAGCTGATCTCATCGACATCGGGGGCGAATCCACGCGGCCGGGCTCTGTACCGGTGGACGAAGCGGAAGAGCTGGACAGAGTGCTGCCAGTCATTCGCATTTTGTCGCAGGAGCTCTCTGTGCCATTATCAATCGATACGTACAAGCCGGAAGTGGCCGATCGGGCTATTCAGGCAGGGGCCCACATCATCAATGATATATGGGGGGCAAGACGGGATCGACGTATGGCAGAGGTAGCTGCACGGCATGGAGTCCCGATTATTCTGATGCACAATCGGGAAGACACGGATTACCAAGACTTCTTTGCCGATTACGTACGGGATTTGAGGGAGTCAGTCGAAATTGCTCGATCTGCTGGCGTTTGGCCGGACAAGATTGTCCTCGATCCAGGCATCGGATTTGTCAAATCCTTGGAGCAGAATCTCGAAACCATGCGCAGGCTCGATGATCTCGTGGCATTGGGTTATCCTGTTTTGCTCGCGACATCGCGAAAAAGGATGATTGGACATGTATTGGACACGCCTGTTGATGAGCGAGTGGAGGGAACGGCTGCCACTGTCGCTCTGGGAGTGACCAAGGGCTGTCATATGGTGCGGGTGCATGATGTAAAAGAAATGAAGCGCGTAGCCAAGATGATGGATGCGATGCTTAGGGGAGGCATATCGGTTGGATAACATCTATTTCAACGGCATGTCGTTTTATGGCTATCACGGTGTGTTCGGAGCCGAGGCAGAGCTGGGGCAGCGATTTTACGTCGATCTAGCATTGGCGCTCGATCTGTCCAAAGCGGGGGCAAGCGACGACCTCAACGATACGGTGAATTACGCAGAAATTTTTAGCTGTGTGAAGCAAATCGTGGAGGGTGAGCGGTACAACCTGGTGGAAAGGCTGACGGCACGGATCGCCGAGCAGCTGCTTGTCCAATTTCCTTTCAGGGAAGCCAAGGTAAAGGTGACGAAGCCAAATCCGCCAATCAACGGCCATTATGAATCCGTAGCCATTGAAATGACACGTCGCAGAGAGGATTTTCGCTCATGACCGTCTGTGCTTACCTCGCACTCGGATCCAATATCGGCGATCGCGTGCTGACCCTGCAGCAAGCAATCAGGAAATTACATGAACAACCCGGAATGCAAGTGTCACGGGTATCATTCGTATACGAAACCGATCCAGTCGGTTATGTCGATCAGGATGCGTTCCTCAATATGGTGGTGGCGGTTGAGACTAGTCTTTCTGCAGATGAGCTGCTGAATGCGGCGCTGTCTGTCGAAAAAGAGCTCGGACGGGTCCGCACCATTCGCTGGGGACCGCGGACCATTGATATTGATGTGCTGTTGTACGATCAAGCTACCATTCAGAATGAGCATCTCATGATTCCGCATCCAGCGATGACAGAGCGAGCTTTTGTATTGGTCCCTCTACGCGATGTTTGGGAGGGCGAAGCTTTGCCTGTGTACAACCAGTCCATTGATCATTTTCTATCGCAATTGGCAGAGGATCACAAGGGGGTACGTAAGTGGGGAGCAATCAATTGGGAAACCGAATCCGGTCCTTCCGAAAGCTAAAGGGGTATACACAACAGTCCCTTTCGGAAAAGCTGGGAGTGTCCTTATCGTTTGTCGGATCGCTGGAGAGAGGTACCAGGATGCCGACAGAACCTGTTTTGCGTAAGATCGCCAGCACTTTACAGGTCGATTACGATGAATTGTGTGCTATAAATAAATGATGATGACTTTTGGATAGGTCAGTCCTCTCCAAGCAACCCGCCGTGATGCAAACGTCTTGAATCAGAGCGGGAATCAGGAGGTCGAAATAGATGAAAATCGGAAATATTGAATTGAAGAACAATGTGGTATTGGCTCCAATGGCGGGAGTCTGCAATCCTGCCTTCCGTTTGATTGCCAAGGAGTTTGGTACCGGATTGGTTTGCGCCGAAATGGTGAGTGATAAAGGAATCGTGCACGGCAACAAGAAGACCATCGAAATGCTCTATGTCGACGAGCGCGAAAAGCCACTAAGTTTGCAGATTTTTGGCGGGGACAAGGAAACGCTGGTGGCTGCGGCGAAACATGTAGATCAACATACCAATGCTGATATCATCGACATCAATATGGGCTGTCCTGTGCCTAAGATCACGAGCTGTGATGCGGGCGCGCGTCTGCTGCTCGATCCCAACAAGATTTACGAGGTAGTATCGGCTGTAGTCGATGCGGTCGAGAAGCCGGTGACCGTCAAAATGAGATTGGGTTGGGATGATGAACACCTGTATGTGATTGACAACGCGAAGGCCGTAGAACGCGCTGGCGGTAAAGCGATCGCAGTTCACGGACGTACGCGTGTTCAAATGTACAAGGGACATGCAGACTGGAGCTGGATTGGTCGTGTGAAGGAAGCTGTCTCGATCCCGGTTATCGGGAATGGGGATGTCGCTACTCCGGAAGACGCTCGCCGTATGCTCGACACCACTGGTTGCGATGGCGTCATGATCGGCCGTGCTGCACTCGGTAATCCCTGGATGCTATACCGGACGATTCAATACCTGACTACAGGCGAGCTGGCAGCGGAACCGAGCGTTCGTGAAAAGATGGACATTTGCCTGTTGCACGCAGAGCGTTTGATCGCGTTGAAGGGTCCTCGTGTAGGTGTTCTGGAAATGCGGAAACATGCGGCGTGGTATTTGAAAGGTTTGAAGGGCTCTACCCATACCAAGAATTTGATTAATGCGGTAGAGACGGAAGATGAGCTTCGTCGCATTTTGCTGGACTATGTCGATTGGGTCGAAAACTACGCGGATGACGCTTCAGAGCCGGTCGAAACGGCCCAAAATGAAGCGGTTAGCTACTAGTTTTGATCGCCGTTCCAAACATTGACAAGGGTTCCTTCATATCCTATAATACTCCGTAATATTGGGAGCCAAGCTGCCAGTTCACGCTGGCAGCTTTACCTATGAATCCTCACATGCGTTTATGATCTGCTGTATATTGTATAGAACAACTACATATAATCCTTTGTACTTTACCCAGTACGAATGGAATCATTTTTTAAACGGGGGAATTGGATTATGTCTGAAAAAGAAGTCATCCTTACACCAGAAGGTTTAACAAAGCTGGAACAAGAGCTCGAAGATTTGAAAACGGTTAAACGGAAGGAAGTAGCTGCTCGCATTAAAGAAGCGATCAGTTTTGGTGATATTAGCGAGAACTCTGAGTATGAAGAAGCAAAAAATGAACAGGCGTTCATCGAAGGTCGCATTCTGACTCTGGAAAAAATGCTTCGGAATGCTCGCATCATCACGAATGAAGATGTGGATACCGGTGTAGTAAGTGTCGGTTCCAGAGTGAAGCTCAAAGACTTGGAATTCGGTGATGTCGTAGACTACACGATCGTAGGTTCCGCTGAATCCGATCCGATGAACAACAAGATTTCCAATGAGTCTCCGGTAGGTCAAGCGCTTTTGGGTAAAGCGAAAGGCGCCATCGTGGATGTAAACGTTCCAGCCGGGGTTATTCAATACGAAATTCTCGATATCAACTTGTAAGCAGCAACCACATGGCGTACCTTCAATAGGTACGCCGTATCGCTATTTATTCGACCTGCGCAAATCTGGCAATGCAGGTATTTTTTAGAGGAGTGAGTAGGATGTCCAACGAGCAAGACTTGCAACATGAACAGGAGCAAGAACAAGAAGAGCAATTGCATGAGCTTCTGCAGGTGCGCCACGATAAAATGGATCAGCTGCGCGAGTGGGGCTTTGATCCGTTCGGTAAAAAATTCGAGCAAACCCATCATGCAGACGAGATCGTCAAAGCTTTTGCGGACAAGTCCAAGGAAGATCTGGAA
>NZ_CP069127.1:212500-277500 GCF_016811915.1 Brevibacillus choshinensis
GGTCGAGTGACTCTGCGCGGAAAATGTAACGGGGCTAAACGTATCACCGAAGCTATGGCAGTCCTTACGGACTGGGTAGGGGAGCGTTCCAAGCAGCAGTGAAGCCGTACTGGAAAGAGCGGTGGAGCGCTTGGAAGTGAGAATGCCGGTGTAAGTAGCGAAAAGACAAGTGAGAATCTTGTCCACCGAAAGCCTAAGGGTTCCTGGGGAAGGCTCGTCCTCCCAGGGTTAGTCGGGACCTAAGCTGAGGCCGAAAGGCGTAGGCGATGGACAACAGGTTGATATTCCTGTACCACCTCTGTTCCGCTTGAGCAATGGCGTGACGCAGGAGGATAGGGTGAGCGGCCTACTGGATGGCCGTCCAAGCAGCAAGCCTGGTGTGTAGGCAAATCCGCACACCATAAGGGCAAGCTGTGATGGCGAGGGAAATTTTAGTACCGAAGTCCCTGATTTCACACTGCCAAGAAAAGCGTCTAGCGAGGAATAAGGTGCCCGTACCGCAAACCGACACAGGTAGGCGAGGAGAGAATCCTAAGGTGCGCGGGATAACTCTTGCTAAGGAACTCGGCAAAATGGCCCCGTAACTTCGGGAGAAGGGGCGCCCCGGTAGGGTTTATAGCCCGAGGGGGCCGCAGTGAAAAGGCCCAAGCGACTGTTTAGCAAAAACACAGGTCTCTGCGAAGCCGCAAGGCGAAGTATAGGGGCTGACGCCTGCCCGGTGCTGGAAGGTTAAGGGGATGGGTTAGCGCAAGCGAAGCTTTGAACCGAAGCCCCAGTAAACGGCGGCCGTAACTATAACGGTCCTAAGGTAGCGAAATTCCTTGTCGGGTAAGTTCCGACCCGCACGAAAGGCGTAACGACTTGGGCGCTGTCTCGGCAAGAGACCCGGTGAAATCATAATACCTGTGAAGATGCAGGTTACCCGCGACAAGACGGAAAGACCCCATGGAGCTTTACTGTAGCCTGGTATTGGAACTTTGTGCATCATGTACAGGATAGGTGGGAAGCTGAGAAGCAGGGGCGCCAGCCTCTGTGGAGCTGTCGGTGGGATACCACCCTTGATGTACGGAGTTTCTAACTCGTCGCCCTTATCGGGCGAGAGGACCATGCCAGGTGGGCAGTTTGACTGGGGCGGTCGCCTCCCAAAAGGTAACGGAGGCGCCCAAAGGTTCCCTCAGAATGGTCGGAAATCATTCGTAGAGTGTAAAGGCAGAAGGGAGCTTGACTGCGAGACCTACAAGTCGAGCAGGGACGAAAGTCGGGCTTAGTGATCCGGTGGTTCCGCATGGAAGGGCCATCGCTCAACGGATAAAAGCTACCCTGGGGATAACAGGCTTATCTCCCCCAAGAGTCCACATCGACGGGGAGGTTTGGCACCTCGATGTCGGCTCATCGCATCCTGGGGCTGAAGTAGGTCCCAAGGGTTGGGCTGTTCGCCCATTAAAGCGGTACGCGAGCTGGGTTCAGAACGTCGTGAGACAGTTCGGTCCCTATCTGTCGCGGGCGTAGGAAGTTTGAGGAGAGCTGTCCTTAGTACGAGAGGACCGGGATGGACGCACCGCTGGTGCACCAGTTGTCACGCCAGTGGCACAGCTGGGTAGCTATGTGCGGACGGGATAAGCGCTGAAAGCATCTAAGCGTGAAGCCCCCTCCAAGATGAGACTTCCCACAGCGCAAGCTGGTAAGACCCCTCATAGACGATGAGGTTGATAGGTTCGGTGTGGAAGCGTGGTAACACGTGGAGCTGACGAATACTAATCGGTCGAGGACTTATCCACACACTCTTAGCAAACATGCATATTCAGTTTTGAAGGAATGAAACGTACCTCTTTACCGCAGAATGGGTAAAGAGGTTTTTTGTTTTATGCAGTCTTCAGATGGGCAATCATTACAGATCATCTTTTCATGACGCTGTTTATGTCGATAAGTTAGGGCCATTGACCGACAAGATACCCCTTGCAGAGCAGAGAGGGGGTAGACTAACATGAGAAGGTACGTGAATCATCAGTTAGTAGTTGGCAAGGCATGGTTTATGAAGGAGAATAATCAATGAAGAAAATCTTGATCTTTTCAGCTTCCATCGGTAACGGTCACAATCAAGCGGCCAGGGCAATGCAGGAGAGTCTGGCTGAAAATGGCTACACGTCGATGATTATTGATACGTTGGAATACATCAGTCCAACGTTCCACAAGATCTTGCTGGAAAGCTACATGAACTTGTTGAGATTGTCTCCAAAAATGTGGGGGAGAATCTACCATAACACCGAAAAAAGCAGATTCTTTGATATGAATGTGCTCATGAATAAATTACTGGCAAACAAGCTCAAGAAATTAATAAACAGTGTCCAACCGGATGCGTTTATTGCGACGCATCCCTTTGCCAGTTGTATGCTTTCTGTCCTGAAAGGCAGAAATGACTGGAAGGAACCCATTTACACGATCATTACGGACTACACCATACATCCGTCGTGGATCAATCATCACATCAACTATTACTTTATCGGTCACGAGCAGCTGTACTATTTGGTCGACCTCTACCGACAAGACCATCAAAAATATATTCCAATGGGCATCCCGATCATGAGAAAATTCCGATTGCCGCTGGATAAGGAGCAAACTCGGAAAAAGCTTGGGCTGAAGGACGAGCAAAAAAGCATCATTCTCTCCGGAGGTGGTCTGGGGCTCGGATCCATGGAAAAGGTGCTCGACGGGCTGGAAGAGATCGATATGCCGATCAAAGCATTTGTTTTGACGGGAAGCAATGAAAAGCTGTATCGAAAGGTCACCAGTCGCACGTACCGCCATGAGGTGGTGCCCCTCAAATTTGTAAATAACTTTCACGAATATCTGGAGACAGCCGACCTGATCGTGACAAAATCGGGCGGATTGACATCAGCTGAAGTGATGAGCAAACGGGTTCCAATGATTATCTACAACCCGCTGCCGGGACAGGAGGAGCGAAACAGCCATTTCCTGCTGAACAACGGCTGTGCTGTTCACGCCAACTTGTCTGAGCAATTGATCTATTTTATAGAAGAGTTGCTGCATAGTCCCTCAAAGGTTGATTACATGCGGAGAATGTCGCATAAAATCTCCAAGCCCGATGCTGCCCAGCGAATTGCTGAGTTTATCCGCGACGATATGAAAATGATGGACGAACAAGATCAACTGCTACCATAATGTAGATGCTGGCAGGATACAGTTGAAAGAGGGGGAAATCATGAGCATACCTTATGCGATCCTGTTCGATATGGACGGTACCTTACTGCAAACAGAAAAACTCTCGACGCCTGCCTTTCAACGGACGTTTGACCAATTGCGTGCAAAAGGTCTATGGGAAGGGAAAACACCAGATGAGAGCGAAATCACCAACATTTTGGGGATGACAATCGATCAGGTGTGGAACAAGCTGATGCCGGGTGCGAGTGAAGAAGCCAAAGAGGCTGCCGACGGCATTTTGCTGGAAAATGAGATCCAACTGATTCACGAACGGGTAACCGACTTATATCCGGGGGTATGGGATACCTTGCAGGATTTGCATGAGCGTGGTGCTGCCCTGTTTATCGCCAGCAACGGTCAAGAGGCTTATATTGATGCCCTGTGCGAGGAGTACGACCTGAAGCCGTTTTTGATGGACCTCTATTCGGCGGGCCGGTTTCGCACGCGTACAAAAAATGATCTGGTCGCAAAATTACTGAAGGACTATCAGGTGGAAAAAGCGATCATGGTAGGGGACCGCCACTCTGACATTGAGGCGGGAACCACGAATGGCTTGTTCACGATTGGCTGCGACTTTGGCTTTGCGAATCCGGGTGAGCTGGATGGGGCCGACGTGATCATTACGAATTTCCCGCAATTGCTCGATCATTTGCCAGAAATCGACACCATAAAGCAAAAACAAACATAAACCATTTCCGTCAGGAAGTGGTTTTTTGCTTGGTTTCAAGCGACCCCATTTTGCCCACAATAGAAAGTGTATTCACCACTTGCAAGCGTGTAGTAAACCCATTATAATTAACGTCAAAGATAGTCAAAGTCAATACAAAACACAGTGAGAAGAGGAGGCGATGACTTGCGTAACATCTCGGACATCATTGAACAACACTTGAAAAGCATCTTAACCGAGAGTCCCAATGGCGCGATCGAGATTCAGCGTAGTGAGCTAGCCGACCTTTTTCAATGTGTGCCGTCTCAGATCAACTACGTCATCAATACCCGGTTTACGGTCCAAAAAGGGTATATTGTGGAAAGCAAGCGTGGCGGTGGCGGATACATCCGCATCCGCAAAGTGCAGATTGTCAGCAAGGCACGCCTGCAGGAACTTTTGACAGAGGAGCTGATTGGCGAGGCTATCTCACAAAGTGTGGGCAATGCTATCGTAGAGCGCCTTCTGGAGGAAGGTCTGGTTAATGTGAGGGAAGCAACCCTGATGAAAATTGCCACCTCCCGTTCTGTTTTAATCGTGGATACGGAATTGCGAGATCGTTTGCGGGCAAACATTTTAAAGCAGATGATCGCGGCCATTCTGTTGAAGTAACAAAAGCACGTGCTAGGAGGGAAGATGTGATGAACTGTGAGGAATGCGGAAAACGACCGGCGACACTTCATTTGACGAAAATCGTCAATGGCGAAAAAACCGAATACCATATTTGTGAGCACTGCGCTCAGGAAAAAGGGGACGTCTTTACCGGCTTTCACAATTTCAGCATCAATAATCTCCTTTCAGGATTACTGAAATTCGACCCGATGCAGAAAGGCGTCAAGGAATCGACAGCGAACAAGACGCTACGGTGTGAAACCTGCGGACTTACTTACGCCCAGTTCAGCAAGAGCGGACGATTCGGCTGCAGTGATTGCTACACCTTCCTGGGGGATCGACTGGACCCATTATTCCGCCGCATTCACGGCAACACCCAACATATTGGTAAAGTGCCTGAACGCACGGGTGGCCAATTGAAAATCCGCAAAGAGCTGGAGCAATTAAAGCAAGCGCTGCAAACGCACGTAGCCAGTGAAGAGTTTGAAAAAGCCGCAGAAATGCGCGACCGAATCCGCGCACTGGAACAAAAGATGGCCCAATCGTAACAGGGGAGGTTAGCTGGATGTCGCAACAGCAGTTTATGCAGAACCCGTGGAGCAATTGGATGAAAGGGGAAGGACCTGATTCCGATATTGTCATCAGCACACGGTTACGCATCGCACGTAACCTGCGCCAGCACCCTTTTCCGTTGCTTGCGACCGATTCCCAAGCGGAGGAAGTGGTAAGGAAAGTAACGGAAGTCAGCGAGTCGGATGCCATGCGCAAACGACACCATCTGCAAGTGATTCACATGGATCAAGTCAATCCGCTGGAAAAGCGAGTGCTGGTGGAAAAGCATCTGATCAGTCCGCACCTCGCCGAGGAGTCTCGAAAAGGGGCGGTTTTGCTAAACCCTGATGAATCAGTGAGTATTATGGTTAATGAAGAAGACCACATCCGGATTCAAGTCCTGCTACCCGGGTTTCGCTTGAACGATGCCTGGGAAATAGGTACAAAAATAGATGATACTTTCGAGAAAAATTTAAATTACGCTTTCGATGAGACGAGAGGCTACCTCACCAGCTGCCCGACCAACGTAGGGACTGGGATTCGCGCCTCCGTCATGCTCCATCTTCCTGCTCTGGTCATGACGCAGCAGATCAGTCGCATTCTGCAGGCGATTAATCAAGTCGGACTCGTGGTACGAGGAATTTATGGGGAAGGCAGCGAAGCATTAGGGAATCTCTTTCAGCTCTCCAACCAGGTGACCTTGGGCATGTCGGAGTCCGACATCCTTTCCAACCTGTACGGAGTGGCAAGACAAATCATCGAACAAGAGCGTGTGGCACGTACGTACTTACTCGAACACACCCGCGTGACTCTTGAGGATCGCATTTTCCGCTCGTACGGCATTTTGATGTACGCGCGCACGGTCGAATCCAAAGAAGCAGCACAGCGCCTGTCTGATGTGCGTCTGGGGATTGACCTCGGCGTGATCCCCGGCGTTTCACCGCTGGTGTTAAACGAGCTGCTCGTCACGACCCAGCCGGGCTTCCTGCAGCAGCATGCAGGCCAAAAGCTTACTCCGGATCAACGGGACGAGCGCAGAGCGCGGTTAATTCGAGAGCGGCTTGCAGACACCGAAAAGCCAAAAGGCAAATAAATAAAACATAGGCAACACGCAACAGTTGACCCATAGAGAATAAACACGGTTACCTTGGAGGTGTACGATATGATGTTTGGACGTTTTACAGAACGAGCACAAAAAGTATTGGCGCTTGCCCTGGAAGAAGCAGTTCGTCTGGGCCACAAAGACATTGGGACTGAGCACGTACTGTTGGGATTGATTCGGGAAGGCGAAGGAATTGCGGCGAAAGCTCTGCAATCACTGGGGCTTGGTCTCGACAAAATCCAAAGTGAAGTGGAGTCGTTGATCGGACGCGGAACGGAGCAGTCCGGCAGTAATTACACTCCAAACTATACACCTCGTGCCAAAAAGGTCATTGAGCTGTCCATGGATGAGGCCCGAAAGCTGGGCCACACGTACGTGGGCACCGAGCATATCCTGCTTGGTCTGATCCGTGAAGGGGAAGGCATTGCGGCAAGAATCATGAACAATCTCGGCGTAAGCCTGAACAAAGCGCGTCAGCAAGTGCTGCAGCTCTTGGGCAGCTCCGAAATGATGGCTTCCCATCAGCCGTCCGGCGGCAATCCGGCAGCGAATACGCCTACGCTGGACGGTCTGGCTCGCGATCTGACGGCTATTGCACGCGATGGCGGTCTCGATCCGGTTATCGGCCGCCAAAAGGAAATTGAGCGCGTCATCCAAGTGTTGAGCAGACGTACGAAAAACAACCCGGTGCTCATCGGGGAGCCGGGTGTAGGTAAGACCGCTATCGCTGAAGGCCTGGCACAGAAGATTGTGAACAACGAAATTCCAGAGACGCTGCGCGACAAGCGTGTCATGACGCTGGATATGGGTACCGTGGTCGCGGGCACCAAGTATCGCGGTGAATTCGAGGACCGCCTGAAAAAAATCATGGACGAAATTCGCCAAGCAGGGAACATTATCTTGTTCATTGACGAATTGCACACCTTGATTGGTGCAGGTGGAGCAGAAGGTGCCATCGACGCTTCCAACATTCTCAAGCCGGCTCTGGCTCGCGGAGAATTGCAATGCGTAGGGGCTACCACTCTGGACGAATACCGCAAGTACATCGAAAAAGACGCGGCCCTGGAGCGTCGTTTCCAACCGATCCAGGTAGATGAGCCGACAGCGGAGGACGCGATCAAGATCCTGCATGGTCTGCGTGATCGCTACGAAGCCCATCACCGTGTCAAAATTACAGATGAAGCCATTGAGCAGGCAGTGAAGCTGTCTGACCGATATATCACGGATCGTTTCCTGCCGGATAAAGCGATCGACCTGGTTGACGAGGCTGCCTCCAAGGTTCGCCTGCAGTCCTTTACCGTTCCGCCGAACCTCAAGGAACTGGAAGGTCGTCTGGAGGAAGTGCGCAAGGAAAAGGATGCCGCTGTGCAATCCCAGGAGTTCGAAGAGGCGGCAGCACTCCGTGATCAAGAACAAAAACTGCGCGAAGAACTGGATAAGACGAAAAAAGACTGGAAAGAGCGTCAAGGCCAGCTGAACATGGAAGTGACTCCTGAGGATATCGCTCAGGTAGTGGCGAGCTGGACCGGAATCCCAGTCCTCAAGCTGAAGGAAGAGGAAGCGGAGCGTCTGCTGAAAATGGAGGATATCCTGCATAGCCGCGTGATCGGGCAAGACGAAGCGGTGAAATCCGTCTCCCGTGCCGTTCGCCGTGCACGAGCGGGACTCAAGGATCCGAAGCGTCCTGTAGGCTCCTTCATTTTCCTCGGCCCTACGGGTGTCGGGAAAACCGAATTGGCGCGAGCTGTGGCTGAAACGCTTTTCGGCGATGAAGACGCCATGATTCGTGTCGATATGTCCGAGTACATGGAGAAGCATTCGACGGCACGTCTGGTCGGTGCCCCTCCTGGATATGTAGGCTATGATGAGGGCGGTCAATTGACTGAAAAAGTACGCCGCAAACCGTACTCCGTCATCTTGCTGGATGAGATCGAAAAAGCGCATCCGGACGTGTTCAACATCCTGCTCCAGGTTCTCGATGACGGTCGCCTGACCGATTCCAAGGGACGGACAGTCGATTTCCGCAACACGGTTGTCATCATGACTTCCAACGTGGGTGCCAGCATGATCAAGAAAAACACGACACTGGGCTTCACGACTGGTGATACCGAAAGAAAATACCAGGATATGAAGGACAAAGTGATGGATGAACTGAAAAAGAGCTTCCGTCCTGAGTTCCTGAACCGGATCGATGAAGTGATCGTGTTCCATTCTCTGGAGCAAGAGCACATCGAGCAGATCGTGTCTTTGATGACCGACGAGCTGCGTAAACGCTTGAAAGAACAAAATATTGATTTCCAATTGACCGACGAAGCGAAGAAAGTGCTGGCCAAGGAAGGATTCGACCCGGCTTACGGCGCTCGTCCGCTGCGCAGAGCCATTCAGCGTCACATCGAGGACAGATTGTCCGAAGAGCTGCTGAAAGGCAGCATCAGCAAAGGCGATACGGTAAACATCAATGCCGAAGAAGGCCAATTAGTGGTCAAACGCTTGGAAAAATCAAAACTGTAATACATGCAAAAAGCCATGGAAAGATACCTCCCCAAACAGGAGGTATTCTTTTTTTGGGTGCACATGTATGATAAAAATAGAGGATAAAATCCAAACGAGGGTGCAAATATGTCAAAGTATAAAACGAAATACGCGTGTCAAGAATGTGGCTATGAATCGCCAAAATGGATGGGGAAATGTCCAGGCTGCGGCAGCTGGAACACCATGGTCGAGGAAATGACTGTCAAAACAGCTCACCGCCACGAAGGGATCAGTGGTGGACAGAAACAGGCTGCCATGCCGTTAACAGAGGTCGCCAGTGAAGAAGAACCGCGCATGGATACGACGATCGGGGAGCTGAACCGCGTTCTTGGAGGCGGGCTTGTGCCAGGATCGCTCATTTTGGTCGGCGGTGATCCAGGTATCGGGAAATCGACATTGCTCCTGCAGACCTCGTTTGCGTTGGCTCATCATGGCGCAAGAGTCCTGTATGTTTCCGGGGAGGAGTCCGCAAAGCAGATCAAGCTGCGTGCAGATCGACTCGGTACCAAAACTCCTCCCATGTTTGTTTTAGCAGAAAATGATCTGGATTTGATCGAACAGCATATTAATCAGGTAGACCCCCATGTATTGATCATCGACTCGATTCAAACTGTCTTTCACCCTGCCGTTCAATCTGCAGCAGGTAGCGTCGCTCAAGTGCGTGAGGCGACGGCACAGCTGATGAGAATCGCAAAGGGAAAAGGGATCGGTACGTTTATTGTGGGCCATGTGACCAAGGAGGGCTCTATCGCGGGTCCGCGCATGCTGGAGCACATGGTGGATGCCGTCTTGTATTTCGAAGGGGAACGCCACAATACGTTCCGGATTTTGCGTGCAGTCAAAAATCGATTCGGCTCGACAAATGAAATCGGGATTTTCGAGATGAAGGACCGAGGTTTGGAAGAAGTAGCGAATCCCTCTGAAATTTTCTTGGCCGAGCGTCCCTTTGGCGTAGCAGGCTCGACGGTAGTGGCCAGCATGGAAGGTACTCGTCCCGTCCTGGTTGAGCTTCAGGCACTCGTGGCTCCCACGAGCTTCGTAACCCCGCGCAGAATGGCAACAGGAGTGGATCACCAGCGTGTCGCGATGATCATGGCTGTCTTGGAAAAGAGAATGGGCATGATGCTGCAAAATCAGGATGCCTACGTGAATGTAGCAGGTGGCGTCCGCTTGGATGAGCCTGCCGTAGACCTGGCGATCGCAGTCAGCATCGCGAGCAGCTTCCGCGATCATGCAACGAATCCACACGATGTGGTCATCGGTGAGATTGGCCTTACGGGGGAAGTGAGAGGCGTATCCCGTATCGAACAACGTGTTCGCGAGGCCCACAAGCTCGGCTTCAAACGCGTGATTATCCCAGAGAAAAACATCCGCGGGCTTGAAGCTCCAGATGATATCCAGGTGATCGGAGTATCGAACATCGGGGAGGCTTTGAACGAGGTGATAAGGGGGTAGGAGCGGATGCAGGATCAACAAAAAAAGAATCCGCTGTTCTTTGAAGTTCTTCGCTTAGTCGCTCCCGGAACGCAGCTGCGGGAAGGTCTGGAAAATGTTCTTCGGGCCAAAACAGGCGGTTTGATCGTCGTAGGCTATGGCCCTGAGATGAAGAACATCGTCGATGGGGGTTTTTCGATCAATTGTGAGTTCTCTCCAGCACATTTGTATGAATTGGCGAAGATGGATGGGGCGATTATAGTAAGTGAGGACGCCAAACGCATCTTGTACGCCAACACCCAGCTTTTTCCCCCTGCCTCCATTGCCACGAGTGAAACGGGGACGCGTCATCGGACGGCACAGCGGACGGCGATCCAGACCGGCTATCTCGTCATCGCAATCTCCCAGAGACGCAATGTCATCACGCTCTACCAAGGGAATTTCCGTTACGTCCTCAATGAAATCAGCGTGATTTTGGCAAAGGCGAATCAGGCCGTCTCTACACTCGAGAAGTACAAGGCCGTACTGGATCAGACATTGACGAATCTCGGTGCGCTCGAGTTCGAGGAGCTCGTCACTCTGCATGAGGTTACGTCAGTCCTGCAACGTGTAGAAATGGTGCTGCGAATCAAGGCGGAGGTTTCCAAGTACATATGCGAGCTTGGGGTGGAGGGCCGGTTGGTCAGCATGCAGATGGAGGAGCTCGTGTCGAATATCGAGGAAGAGGCGCACATGCTCATTCGCGATTATTGTCGAGACCCAGGGCTTTCTCCCGATCAGGTCCTGCGTGATATGAAGAAGCTGAGCAATGATGAAATGCTGGAAATCAGCTCGTTTTTACGAGTGCTGGGCTATTCCTCGACTGTGAGCATGCTGGAGGAATCGGTCTCCCCCCGCGGATACCGGATCTTGAACAAAATCCCGCGATTGCCAATGACGATCATCGCAAATCTTGTCGAGCACTTCCATTATTTGCCCAGAATCATGATGGCGACAATTGAGGAATTGGACGAAGTCGAAGGCATCGGAGAAGTTCGGGCGAGGGCCATCAAGGATGGTTTGAAACGGATTCAGGAGCAAGTGTTCATTGACAGGCACATTTAAAGTAGAATAGGATTAAGGCATTATTTGTATTAAACATTTGCCTAGGGGACCCGAATGAAAAGGGTCAACAGGATACTCGTCTCCTTCGCAAAAGAAATCAGGAGGTAGTCTATGTTCGTGAAATCGTTACCGAACATACTAACCGTAAGCAACTTGTTTCTGGGAATACTAGCAATTATTCTGGCATTTCGGGGCGATGAATTCGTCGATTATGCAGCCATCACGGTGATCGTTGGCATGCTGGCGGATGGTCTTGACGGCCGTGTAGCTCGGATGCTGAATGCGCAAAGTGAGTTTGGAAAGGAACTCGATTCCCTTTCAGACGTCATCACCTTTGGTGTAGCGCCTGCTTTCATCATGTACGTCGTAGTGTTGAATGACTTTAACTGGATTGGAATTTTGATTACGGCGATTTTCCCGATCTGTGGGGCGCTGCGGTTGGCGCGCTTTAATGTACAGGCTGGCGTACCGGGTTATTTCATCGGTCTGCCCATCACGGCTGCAGGTGGAGTGCTGGCGACTCTGGCGCTGTACCACCAGGTATTCAATACCGTCATGCTGGCAGTCAGTATGCTGCTCTTGGCTTTCCTGATGGTGTCGAAGGTCAAATACCCTAACTTCAAAAAAGTGGGGATTCCCAAATCGGCATACTGGATCACTCCGATCATCATCGCCATCGTAGTGGTTGTGGCGATCAGATATCCGCAACAATTTCCGAAAATCGTCTTTTTGCCGCTAGCCTTTTATGCCTTGTACGGAATAAAAAAAAACGTTGACTTTCTCGTCAAAAAGTTCCGTAAGAGAAAAAACAAAGAAGAGGAATCCGTTCCTTTCGAATGAGTCCAACTACGAGAAAAACCCGCTAAGCCACTAGCGGGTTTTCTTTTTTATTGAGCATGGCTCCTTCACGAAGCGTCGTCGATGGGAGTTTTTTTATGCAACTTTTTTGGGGGTTCGTTCGTATTACGAGGGGAGGCCTATGAAAGGTTGAAGACCCCTAATGTGTTCAGCCGATTCGATTCTTTTTGCAGCACGTCTTCGAGTTTGATATCCGTGATGTTGCACAGAGCAGTGAGGTAAAACAGGTTTTTCCCTAGCTCGGCTGTCACGACATCGCGGCAATGCTCGCACAAAGGGCCAGTGAAGTGAGTGTCCAACTGTAATTTGTTTTCTTCCAGGTTTTTGCTCGAATCGTACGTCTGCTTTTTGGCTACTACCTCGACACAGCCGCACTCCGTGATGGCTTTCGTCAAAGAACGGTTGATACGGGATGCAGTTTCCTGAACTTTGGACATGACGTCGAGCACGCTGCGATGCCTGATCAAGAGTTCTGAGACCTGCGTTTGGAATCCGTCTACATTGCTTTTGTCCATATGGTTCACCTCTGCTTTAGGCTGTAAGTATCGTCACAATTTTCTCACATTGCGCTACAGCCATTATAAGAAGGGAGTCTGCTCTCTGTCAATTTGAAACGGAAGGAAACGGATGTTCGAGGTTGACGACAAAATGACAAATGTGTTAAAATTTTTGGCTATTTGACATGGTAAATTAAATTTTGCTATAGTGGGGGGGAAGTGGTGAAGAAGGGATTTTGCCATTTGGAAAGAAATAGGTTTTTACTTATAGGCTTCTGTCTATATTAATAAAAGGAGGTGAAGGCATGGTACGCCGCATAGGAAAAATCTTTTTTGTTTTGGTTGGTGGGGGCTTGGGCTACCAGTACGGTGCTGACTTGTTCTCATTACTCAATAATCTGTTAAACTTCGGTGAAGTAGCAGGGACGCAATACATTGGTGCGGTACTTGGTGCCATCTTGTTCTTCTTTTTAGCCAATTGGCTCTTGGATTATATTTTGAGGGTGATTCGTTGGGGAGAAGAGACACTCGTCAAAATGCCAATTGTGGATGTTATGTTCGGAGCGATGGGGTTGATTAGTGGTCTTATTGTTGCCTTTTTATTATTCCTGCCCATCAGTAAAATTCCGATCCCTATCATAGGAGATCTGTTGCCGTTGGTCGTGTCTGGTTTGCTCGGTTATTTGGGATTCCAGGTTGGGTTCCGCAAACGGGATGAAATCATGTCCGTATTTTCCATCGGTCGCAAGGATAAGAAAAAAGACACGGGTACTACCGCTACGAACGTAGAGAACAAGATTCTCGATACGAGCGTGATCATCGACGGACGCATCGCAGATATTTGCCGCACCGGGTTTCTGGAAGGTGTGCTGGTCATTCCGGGATTTGTGCTTGAAGAACTTCAACACATTGCAGATTCCTCCGACGTGCTGAAAAGAAACAGAGGGCGCCGGGGACTTGATATTCTGAACAAGATCCAAAAAGAAATGAAAGTGAAAGTGCAGATCTGGGAAGGTGACTTTGAAGAAGTCTCCGAGGTCGACAGCAAGCTGATCAAGCTGGCGAAAGTCATGAACGGGAAAGTCGTGACGAATGACTTCAACCTGAACAAGGTTTGCGAATTGCAGGGTGTCTCCGTCTTGAACATCAATGATTTGGCAAACGCGGTAAAGCCAGTCGTCCTGCCAGGTGAAGAAATGAACGTTCAAGTCATCAAGGACGGTAAGGAGCACGGCCAAGGGGTCGCTTATTTGGACGACGGAACGATGATCGTCGTAGAAGGCGGACGCGAGTATATCGGCAACGATGTCGATGTCCTCGTCACCAGCGTGCTGCAAACCTCGGCAGGCCGTATGATCTTCGCAAAGCCAAAGCTGTTGGAAAAAGCATTGTAGAGAGACAGGAGAGGGAAAATACGTGCGTACGGGAGTCGTGATCGTTGCCGCTGGTTCTGGAAAACGAATGGGCGGAGAACGAAACAAGCTGTGGTTGCCTCTTGGTGGTGAGCCGATTTTGGCTCATACGGTTCGCCTGTTTGCGACCCATCGGGAGATTGATGAAATCGTACTGGTAGTCAGTACGGAAGACCATAGCAGTGTGCTGAAATGGCTCGACCGCGAGCGAATCCGCGTGACAGTTGCGTTGGGTGGTGCCGAACGACAGGACAGCGTAAGAAATGGACTGTCCGCACTATCCAGCGACTGCTCCTATGTGCTCGTTCACGATGCTGCCCGTCCTTTCGTTACTCGCAAACAGATCAGCGCGATGATCCAGCAGGTTCATAAGGATCAGGCGACGATCATGGCAGTGCCGGTGAAGGATACGATAAAAGTGGTGGGGACGACAGGAATCGTAGAGTCGACCCCAGCGCGTGAAAGCTTGTGGGCGGTCCAAACCCCACAAGCTTTTCGTATGTCTTTACTGCGAGAAGCGCATCAGACGGCAGTGGAAACGGGCAAGATGGGTACGGACGACGCTATGCTGGTTGAATGGCTAGGGCATCCTGTGACAGTCATGCAAGGAAGCTATGAGAATATAAAAATCACCACCCCGGATGACCTGTGGTTAGGTGAAGAGATCTTGCGTAAACGAAAGGGAGAGTAACTCATGCGTATTGGACAAGGGTTTGATGTGCATCAACTGGTAGAGGGGCGGCCTTGCATTATCGGCGGTGTCACGATCCCCTATGAGAAAGGATTGCTGGGGCATTCGGATGCAGACGTGCTTTTGCATGCCATTAGCGATGCGATACTGGGAGCGATTGGAGAGGGAGATATCGGCAGACATTTTCCGGACACCGACCCTGCCTTCAAAGATGCGGATAGCGTGAAGCTGCTCGAGCATGTCTGGGCGCTGGTAAAAGAACGTGGATACCGACTGGGAAATGTGGATGCGACCATTATAGCGCAGGCTCCCAAAATGGCGCCGTACATCCCGCAGATGCAGGAAGTCATCGCGCGTGTATTGGAGGTGGAGGATCTCTCCCAGGTCAACGTGAAGGCGACCACTACGGAAAAGCTGGGCTTTCCTGGACGCGGAGAAGGAATCGCTGCTCAGGCTGCTTGCTTGCTTGTCAAGTAGAGGGGCAAGGTGTAACATAAGGCATTAGAAACATTTTTTCGTTTACATTCATAAGGATGGTGCTACCCATGGCGAAAGAAATCCGCACGCGATATGCTCCTAGTCCTACGGGGCATTTACATATCGGCGGCGCACGTACAGCGCTTTTCAACTACTTGTTTGCGAAACATCACGGCGGGTCCTTCATCGTTCGGATTGAAGATACCGACCAAACGCGCAACAAGGAAAATGCTGACGAAGAGCAGATGAAAAACCTGAAATGGCTCGGTGTCAAATGGGAAGAGGGTACAGACGTTGGCGGTCCTTATGGGCCTTATCGCCAAATGGAACGTCTGGACATCTACCGCACCTATATCGATCAATTGCTCGCTGAAGGGAAAGCGTACTATTGCTACGCGACCAAAGAAGAGCTGGATGCAGAACGTGAAGAGCAGCTCGCTCGCGGAGAGACTCCTCGCATTCTGGAAAAGCATCGTCACGTAACGGATGAGCAGCGCGCACAGTTCGAAGCAGAGGGACGCGTCCCATCCATTCACTTCCTCGTTCATGACGATCGGGAGTATGTGGTTGATGATATGATTCGTGGTCAAGTAACTTTCAATTCCAACGAGATGGGCGACTTCGTCATTTGCCGTCCGGATGGAATTCCGACTTATAACTTTGCGGTTGTCATCGATGACTACCTGATGAAGATCAGTCATGTCATCCGTGGGGAAGAGCATCTGTCCAATACGCCGCGCCAGTTGATGATTTATGAAGCGTTTGGTTGGGAACCGCCTCAATTTGCTCACTTAGCGCTGATCCTGAACCAAGAAGGCAAAAAAATGTCCAAGCGCGACGAGAGCATTCTCCAGTTCATCGAGCAGTACCGTGATCTGGGCTTCTTGCCGGAAGCAATCGTGAATTTCCTCGTGCTCCTCGGCTGGTCTCCAGGCGGAGAAGAAGAGATTTTCCTCATCGACGATTTGATCAAGCTGTTCTCGATGGACCGCGTAAACAAATCGCCTGCCGTATTTGACGCCACCAAGATGAACTGGATGAACAATTTCTATTTGAAGCGCCAGTCGTTGGATATGATCACGGATATGTGCATCCCTCATCTCCAGAAGGCAGGCTTCATCGAAGAGACGCTGTCCGATGAAAGACGCGATTGGGTCCGCAGCATCGTTGGATTGTACCAGGAGCAAATGTCCTACTGTGCGCAAATCGTTCCACTTGCAGCTCTTTTCTTCCTCGACGAAGTGGTGTACGATGAAGAAGCGAGAATGGTGTTGAAAGAACCGCAATTGCCAGAAGTGCTTGCATCATTCGCGAAGCACCTCTTGGCTCAAGAGGAATATCATGTAGATATTATCAAGGCCGCGTTGAAAGAAGTGCAGAAAGAAACGGGTCACAAAGGCAAGGCGTTGTTCATGCCGGTACGTGTAGGAGCCACTGGGCAAGCACACGGACGTGATCTCGCGGAGACGCTGTACTTGCTTGGCCGTGATAAAGTGCTGGGTCGTATCAAGCATGTGATTGAACACGGGGAATAGGCCTTCGCCTATCCGTTTCACCAATAGGAGTTATGCGAAGATCAGGAGAAGTACAGCGGCAGACACGCCAACAGAGAGGACGGAAAGGTGAGAGCCGTCCGACGTGTCCCGTTTGGAAATGCACCTGTGAGCAATGAGCTGAACATGTCCGCAGGCGTGCGTACATCAGTAGGTGAATCGGCAGCCCGCCGTTATCGGGTCATCGAGCAAGATTGTTTCGTGAAGGCGTACGCTGCACGAAGCGATTGGAAGCAGAGTGGAACCACGGTAAAAGGCCGTCTCTGTCCCTTTCTATGCGAAGGGGCAGGGGCGGTTTTTATTTTTGAAAGAAAATCAGGCAGGAGGTGCCACCCAGTGTTTGCACAATTACGAGATGATATTCAGGTTGTATTTGAACGAGACCCGGCCGCGCGAAGCACTCTGGAGGTTGTGATGACCTATTCAGGTTTGCACGCGATATGGGGGCACCGCATTGCCCACAAGTTGTGGAAGGCCCAATGGTGTACACTGGCGCGGGCTGTTTCTCAATTATTCCGTTTTTTTACGGGAATTGAGATACACCCTGGCGCGACAATCGGCAGAGGGTTGTTTATCGATCACGGGATGGGCGTCGTGATCGGAGAGACGTGTGAGATTGGGGACAACGTGACCATCTACCAGGGGGTGACCTTGGGTGGAACAGGCAAGGAAAAGGGAAAGCGACATCCAACAGTGGGCAACGATGTCATTATTGCGACGGGTGCAAAGGTGTTGGGTTCCTTCAAGATTGGCGATAATTCAAAGATAGGGGCAGGCGCAGTTGTTTTGCAGGAGGTGCCCCCCAACTCTACGGTGGTCGGAATCAAGGCGCGGATCGTGATTCAGGATGGGAAGCGCGTCAAATGCGATCTGGACCATGTGAACCTGCCAGACCCTGTGGCAGATACGATCCGTCAAATGCAACGGGAAATTGATCATTTGCGCAAGGAATTGGAACTTTTGAGGGAGGATAAAAAGACTCATGAGCATTCAGTTGACTAATACATTGACTAGGCGAAAAGAGCCGTTCGTACCATTGGAGCCGGGCAAGGTGAAAATGTACGTGTGCGGTCCAACCGTATACAACTACATCCACATCGGGAACTCTCGCCCGGCTATTGTTTTCGACACGCTTCGCCGTTACCTGAAATACCGCGGATACCAGGTTACCTTCGTGCAAAACATCACCGACGTGGACGACAAACTGATTCGTGTGGCCAATGAAGAAGGAACCACCGTGAAGGAAGTGGCTGACCGATTCACGGATGCTTTCAACGAAGACCTGCGTTCCTTGAACGTGCTGCCTCCGGATATTCAGCCGCGCGTCATGCAGACGATTCCGGAAATCATTGAGTTCGTGGAAGGTCTGATCGAAAAAGGCTTTGCTTACGAGAGCGAAGGGGATGTGTATTTCCGCACGGGTCGCTTTGAGGAGTACGGTAAGCTGTCGCACCAACCGTTGGATGATCTGCAGGCAGGGGCGCGCGTGGAGATTAACGAGAAGAAGGAGCATCCGCTCGACTTTGCTCTGTGGAAGTCGGCCAAACCAGGCGAAGTGGCTTGGAGCAGCCCGTGGGGAGAAGGTCGTCCCGGCTGGCACATTGAATGCTCGGCGATGGCTCTCAAATTCCTCGGGGAAGAGATCGACATCCATGCTGGCGGTACGGATCTGGTGTTCCCTCACCATGAAAATGAGATTGCGCAGTCGGAATGCTTGACGGGTAAGGTCTTCGCCCGTTATTGGCTGCACAATGGAATGCTCAACATCAACAACGAAAAAATGTCCAAATCCCTGGGCAATTTCTTGCTGGCGAGAGATTTGGTCAAACAATTCGGCGGTCAGCTGATTCGCTTTTTCATGCTGCTGGGCCATTACCGCAACCCGATCAATTTCAGTGATGACCTGCTGGAGCAAGCGTCCAACGGCTTGGAGAGGATCAAGACGGCTTACACCAATCTAAGCTACCGTCTGGGAACGTCCCGCGCGGAAGAACCAAACGGCCAGGCGTCGGAGCAGGCGCGCATCATTGGTGAGCTGCGGGATAAATTCATCGCCGAAATGGACGATGATCTCAATACGGCGAATGCCATCACTGTTTTGTTTGATGTGGTAAAAGAAGCGAACCTGTACATGAGAAACGAGAATGTGGGTACTCAGGAGATTCAAGCCTACATGGACTTGCTCGCAGAGCTCACGGGCGTACTCGGACTTGTGCTCGAGCAGAAAGAAGAACTCTTGGACAGTGAAATCGACGCGTTGATCGAGGAGCGGACCGAAGCACGCAAGGCACGTAACTTTACGCGTTCAGACGAAATTCGCGACCTGCTAGCTGCAAAAGGAATCGTGCTGGAAGACACTCCACAGGGTGTTCGCTGGCGCCGAAAATAAGGGGCCGAAG
Organism: Brevibacillus choshinensis; assembly: GCF_016811915.1. NCBI lineage: Bacteria > Bacillati > Bacillota > Bacilli > Caryophanales > Paenibacillaceae > Brevibacillus > Brevibacillus choshinensis. Next base: position 231,649 of record NZ_CP069127.1, read on the forward strand.
ATGTGAGATGCAAAAAGAAGAATTAACCCGGGATCCTAATCAGACCAATCCATTGGTGCTTGCTTTTCTCGGCGACGCTACGTATGCCCATTGTGTGAGGTATCATTTGATTGCCAAGGGGCTGGTCAAACCAAACCAGCTCCACAAGACGGCAAACCGTTACGTTTCGGCAAAGGCGCAGGCGAACATCTTGTTGACCCTGCTGCCTACATTGCCGGAAGATGAACTAAGTGTCGTAAAGCGAGGGAGAAATGCCAAGTCTGGATCGACCGCGAAAAATGCGGATATCATTGACTATCGGCATGCGACGGCTTTTGAAGCCCTGATTGGATACCTGTACCTGAATGGGAAAGAAGAGCGGATTGCTGAAATCATGCAGCAGGCTTTTGCGATTGTGGAAGGAGAATAACGATGAGTGAAGAGTGGATTCTCGGGAAAAACCCGGTGATTGAAGCGCTCCGTTCGGGGCGTACGATTAATAAAATCTGGATCGCGGAAGGAACCAATAAAAACTTGATGGCTCCTGTCTTTGCTTTGGCCAAGGAGCAGGGCGTAATCGTGACCACAGCCAATCGAAAAAAGCTGGATCAGCTTGTGTCCACGGATAACCATCAAGGCGTGGTGGCATCGGTTGCTGCTTACGACTATGTCGAAGTGGACGATATTTTGAAGCGGGCAGAGGAAAAGGGCCAGCCGCCTTTTATTTTGTTGCTGGACGAGCTGGAGGATCCGCACAATCTCGGCTCGATCATGAGGACAGCTGACGCGGTAGGCGCGCATGGCGTCATCATTCCGAAAAGACGCTCCGTGAGCTTGACGGCGACGGTTGCCAAAGCATCTGCAGGCGCGATCAACTATGTGCCGGTAGCGAGGGTTACCAATCTGGTCCGCACGATGGAAGAGCTGAAGGAGCGCGGAGTCTGGATTGCGGGCACGGATGCGAGCGCCAAGCAGGATTTCCGCCAAGGGGATTACACCATGCCGCTTGCGATTGTCATTGGCAGCGAGGGTAAAGGGATGAGCCGATTGGTCCGGGAGAACTGTGATTTCTTGTACAGCCTGCCTATGGCTGGAAATGTCACGTCCCTGAATGCTTCTGTGGCAGCCGCCCTGTTGATGTACGAAGTTTACCGTTCCAGGAGTCCACTTCCGACGCGGGTGAAGTAACATGGCCAAGAAGAAAGCCAAGCAGCTGTTGATCGTGGATGGCTACAATATCATCGGTGCCTGGCCGGATCTGCGCCTGTTGAAAGATCAGGATCGCATGGACGAGGCTCGTGATCTATTGGTCTCCAAAATGGCCGAATACCAGAGCTTCACAGGTATGAAAGTTATCATTGTCTTTGACGCGTACAATGTGCCGGGGACTGGTCGGCAAATCGAGGACTACCAGGTTGAGATCTACTTTACGAAGAAAAAGGAGACGGCTGACGAAAAAATCGAGCAGCTTGTCTCCGAATTTCACCAGAAAAATCGACAAATCTACGTAGCTACCTCGGACTATACCTCCCAGCGTGTCATTTTTGGGCAAGGAGCGTTGCGCAAATCCGCGCGGGAGTTGCTGCTTGATATGGAAGTCGCAGGGAAAGAAATCAAACAGCAAGTGGAGCAAACCAAGGAAGAACGCTTCTCCAAACGCATTCCGTTGAATGATGAAATAGCGAAAATATTCGAAAAATGGAGAAGGGAATAACTTGGATTCGGTTGACGCTTTTTTACGGCCCATGTATAATAACGCTATCTATGGAGAAACCGGTTGGCGGAGGGATCATTTGTGAGTGTTGACCTCAAGGAGCTAATGCATGCCCAATATGAACTGATGACCGACGAAGAAGTTGTCGACCTGGTTCGCGATAATGATTCCGAAGCGCTCGAGTACTTGATCAACAAGTACAAGAACTTTGTGCGCGCCAAAGCCAGATCCTATTTTCTTATTGGGGCTGATCGTGAAGACATCGTACAGGAAGGCATGATTGGCCTGTACAAGTCGATTCGCGACTTCCGAGGGGACAAGCTCACTTCTTTCAAGGCATTTGCCGAGCTGTGCATCACACGTCAAATCATTACGGCAATCAAGACGGCTACTAGACAAAAACATATACCTCTCAACTCATACGTGTCACTAGATAAGCCTATTTATGACGAGGATTCTGACCGGACGCTGCTCGATGTGATTTCGGGTACGAAGGTGACAGATCCCGAGGAACTGTTCATCAACCGTGAAGAGTTTGATGATATTGAAGGCAAAATGAGCGAGATTTTGAGCGACCTGGAGCGCCAGGTGCTGATGCTCTATCTAGACGGCAGATCCTATCAGCAGATTGCAGTTGAGCTCAAACGTCACGTGAAATCGATTGATAATGCGCTGCAGCGCGTCAAGCGAAAGCTGGAGCGTTACTTGGAAGGTAGAGAGATTCATCTGTAAAAACAGAGAATCTCTCTTTTATTTCATAACGAGAAATACTTGCATGTACATAAGTTTAGGCTAGGTAAAATCTGGGCTTTTGATGGAACAAAATGTTTTCCCTTTGTCAAGCCGTTTTGTTGACATGGGTTTTTGGGTGTGATAAATTTGTTTAGGTAGCCATAGACTCTTATCTCTCTTGTTCTATGGCTGCTTTGGTGAAATGGTCAGGAAAAAGTAGCGGTTTTCCCGTACTATTAATCATCGGGTTTACTTTCAACTAATAGCAGGTTTGAAATGAGATGGAGGTGGCAATAAATGCGAGTAAACATCACGTTGGCGTGCACCGAGTGTGGCGAGCGTAACTATATCTCCACCAAGAACAAGCGCACCACAACTGAACGTGTTGAACTGAAAAAGTATTGCTCCCGTGACAAGAAGCAAACCCTTCATCGCGAGACGAAGTAATGGTTGACGCGACGAAGTCTGGGGGTGGCAAAGTGGGTTTTATAGCACGAATCGGAGCCAGTTTTCGCCGAACCGGTGGATTTTTTGGCGACGTAATGTCCGAACTGAAGAAAGTTCGCTGGCCTAATCGTAAGGAACTGACGACCTATACATTGGTTGTTATGGTTACGGTTGTGCTTTTGGCGATATTCTTCTTCGTCGTTGATTTGGGTATCTCGCGCTTGATCGATTTGATTCTAGGAACGTAATTTTGCAAGTCTTAGGAGGGACGGACGGTAATCGTCCTGGTGGATATGGAAAAAGCATGGTATGTCGTTCATACGTACTCAGGTTACGAAAACAAGGTTAAAACCAATCTGGAGAAGCGCGTCGAGTCGATGGGCATGGAAGACAAGATCTTTCGCGTTCTTGTCCCCACTGAAGAAGAGGTGGAGACCAAGGATGGTAAAAAGCGCACCGTCACGAAAAAAGTGTTTCCTGGATACGTCCTTGTTGAAATGGTGATGACGGACGACTCTTGGTATGTCGTGCGCAACACTCCTGGGGTTACCGGCTTTGTCGGATCCACGGGCGCCGGTTCCAAACCGACAGCGCTGCGTCCTGAAGAGGCCGATACGATCCTCAAGCAAATGGGGATCGAAATTCCCAAGATCAGAGTCGATTTTGCTCTCCGCGATATGGTACGCGTCACAGATGGTCCGTTTTCCAATCGCACCGGGGAGATTATCGAGATTCACCCGGACAGGCAGAAGGTCCGCGTATTGGTGGACATCTTCGGTCGCGAAACACCGGTAGAGCTAGACTTTACACAAGTTCAAAAATTGGATTAGGATTCAACTTGAAAAGTATCGCGCTATGTGGTACATTTCATTTTGTTTTTACAATCCCACAACAATATTTGGGGTTTCTTGCACTCTCACTATAGATCTGAAAGTCTCATAGACTTTCACCAAACGGTGGGAGGGGGCATTCCCCCGTAATAACCACATGTGAAGTAAGGAGGTGTCTTACGTGGCTAAGAAGGTTATCCGCGTAATCAAATTGCAAATCCCAGCAGGTAAAGCGAATCCTGCACCTCCAGTAGGTCCGGCTCTCGGTCAAGCTGGTGTAAACATCATGGGATTCTGTAAAGAATTCAACGCTCGCACTGAAAGCGAAGCAGGTATGATCATTCCGGTGGAAATCACCGTATTCGAAGATCGTTCCTTCACTTTCATCACGAAGACTCCACCAGCTGCTGTTCTCTTGAAAAAAGCTGCTGGCATCGAGTCCGGTTCTGGTGTACCAAACAAAACAAAAGTTGCTACCCTGAAACGCGACAAAGTTCGTGAAATCGCTGAACTGAAGCGTCCTGACCTGAATGCAGCATCCGTTGAAGCGGCTATGCGCATGGTAGAAGGTACAGCTCGTTCCATGGGTATCGTAATCGAAGACTAATTGTCTTGGTGCAAGGGGGCACAGACGTTGTGCCCCCCTGTCTGTGGGAGGATTAACCGCTACGACCACATTGAAGGGAGATTTAAAACATGGCCAAAAAAGGTAAGAAATATCAAGAGGCTGTAAAGCTCGTTGATAAAAACAAAGTTTACGAAGTAGCAGAAGGTATTGAGCTGGTTAAAAAAGCAGCTACTGCTAAATTCGATGAGACTGTTGAAGCAGCATTCCGCCTGGGTGTAGACCCTAAGCGTGCTGACCAACAAATCCGTGGCGCAGTTGTACTGCCTCATGGTACTGGTAAAGTTCAACGTGTTCTGGTATTCGCAAAAGGCGAGAAAGCGAAAGATGCAGAAGCAGCTGGCGCAGACTACGTAGGCGATGCAGACATGATCGCAAAAATTCAAGGTGGCTGGTTCGACTTTGACGTCGTAGTAGCTACTCCAGATATGATGGGTGAAGTAGGTAAATTGGGTCGTGTACTCGGTCCAAAAGGCCTGATGCCAAACCCTAAAACCGGTACTGTTACTTTCGACGTAACAAAAGCGGTTAACGAAATCAAAGCTGGTAAAATTGAGTACCGCGTTGACAAAGCAGGTAACATCCACGCTCCGATCGGTAAGGCTTCTTTCGATGCAGAGAAATTGGTTGACAACCTGGCAGCGCTGACTGAAGCACTGAACCGTGCGAAACCAGCTGCAGCAAAAGGCGTTTACATGAAAAATGTAACACTGAGCTCCACTATGGGTCCTGGTGTACGCGTTGCTGTAAAATAATGACACTTGACTTCCTTTTGGGAAGTTGATACGATAGTGCCTGTTGATGAAAAGAATATGCCGTAGACAGAAGGTGCGAGGCTCTCGCGAGTCAAGCTTAATATCCCTCCGAGGCGTGTAATGTACGAAAGAGGAAACGACGCTTTCCTTTGACGATAGAGCATTATGCCCTCGTGAATGTCTGCGAGGGCATTCTTCATTTTCTAGATAGAGCACGGGAGGTGTAAACAATGGCAGAAATTCGTCCAACCGTTATTCGTGAAGAGAAAGTACAAGCGATCAACGAAATCGCTGGCAAACTGCGCGAAAGCCAAACCACAGTGGTGGCTGACTACCGCGGTCTGACTGTAGCCCAAGTTACTGAGCTGCGCAAACAATTGCGTGAAGCAGGTGTTGAGTTCCAGGTGTTGAAAAACTCCCTGACTCGCTTGGCTACTGAGAAAGAAAGCCTGACTGAACTGGATCAATATCTGACTGGCCCGAACGCTCTGGCGTTCTCCAAAGACGATATCATCGCTCCAGCGAAGATCATTGCTGACTTCGCGAAGAAAAACGACAAGCTGGAAATCAAAGGTGGCGTAATCGAAGGTAAAGTTGTTGGTGCTGAACAAATCAAAGCACTGGCTTCTCTTCCATCCCGCGAAGGTCTCCTTTCCATGCTTCTCTCCGTCCTGCAAGCTCCAATGCGCAACGTTGCACTGGCAGTCAAAGCAGTGGCAGAACAAAAAGAAGGTCAAGGCGCGTAATCGCCTGATCGGCTAGTAACAACTAAAAACTTTTCCTTGAATGGGAGGATTTCAAAATGTCTAAAGAGCAAATCTTGGAAGCCATCAAAGGCATGTCCGTTCTCGAACTGAACGACCTGGTAAAAGCAATTGAAGAAGAATTCGGTGTAACTGCTGCTGCTCCTGTAGCTGTAGTTGCTGGTGGCGCTGCTGAAGCTGCTGCTGAGCAAACTGAATTCACTGTAAACCTGGTAAGCGGCGGCGCTTCCAAAATCAACGTTATCAAAGTTGTTCGCGAGCTGACTGGTCTGGGTCTGAAAGAAGCAAAAGACCTGGTAGACAACGCTCCAAAAACACTCAAAGAGGGCGTTTCCAAAGACGAAGCAGAAGCTCTCAAAGCGAAACTCGAAGAAGCTGGCGCACAAGTAGAAGTAAAGTAAGTTAGCTTCCCAATGGAAATCCCCTTGCCTGCGGCAGGGGGTTTTTCTGTAAGAGCCAAGTTTTCTAGTGGGTCTTTACTAGAGATGCTTGAGCGCTATTGTTGCTTTTGTATGGATGAAGAAAGGTGGATCACATACGTGTCAGATCACTACTACACCAACAGGCCAGGTGCCGCGCATGACGAACAGCAATTTTCTTTTGTACTCCGTGATATTGAGCTGCGGTTTTTTACAGATGCGGGAGTATTTTCTCGAGATCGAATCGACTTTGGCAGTGTGCTGCTTATCGAAACGATGAAACTAGCTCCCCATGCGCGAGTGCTTGATGTAGGGTGTGGTTATGGTCCTATCGGCCTCACTGCTGCAAAGCTCGCTACTGAGGGGCGGGTAACCATGATTGATGTCAATGAGCGTGCTGTCAGCTTGGCCCGTCGAAACGCAGAAGCAAATGGCATCAAGAATGTCGATATCCGCGTGAGTGATGTTTACAGCGGTGTGCAGGGCGAAACGTTTGATGTCATCTTGACCAATCCGCCGATCCGCGCAGGAAAAGAGATTGTTCATCGCATCTTTACGGAAGGCTACGATCTTCTCGCTGAAGGCGGAGAGATGTGGGTGGTCATTCAAAAAAAGCAGGGCGCTCCGTCTGCACTAAAGAAACTGCAGGAAACTTATCGGGAAGTGGAAGAGGTGGACCGCTCCAAAGGGTACTTCATTTTCCGTGCAGTGAAATGAGCAAGAAAATGTTTTTAGAAAACTTTTCTTGACGCGTATATTTCATTGTGGTAGCATTATAAAATGTCAATATGGGATAAATGTCTATTTTTCAGTAATTCCCTGTCTGTCAAGCATTTTCTTCTTTTTTCCTTTGGAAGGAATGTTCGAGTAAAAACATGGGAATTCTTTTAAAATAGAGTTTCTCTGGGTTAAAAATGGTTTTACTGCTTTAACCCATTTTTATTTGTGAGGCATTCGCTGCGAATTGAAGTAGCTGAATGCCAAGTTTCTATGTGTGAAAACACAACCTGAGGGGTGAATAAGTTGGCAGGTAAAGTGATTCAAAGTGGCCGACACCGCCAGCGTCGTACGTATTCACGTATTAACGAAGTGCTGGGCCTTCCAAATCTCATCGAGATTCAGCAAAAGTCCTACCAATGGTTCCTTGATGAGGGGCTGCGTGAGATGTTCCAAGACATTTCGCCAATCCAGGACTTCACTGGCAATCTCGTGCTGGAGTTTATCGACTACAGCTTGGGAGAGCCAAAGTACGATGTTGACGAGTCGAAAGAACGTGACGTCACCTATGCGGCGCCTCTGCGTGTGAAGGTACGTTTGTTGAACAAAGAGACGGGAGAAGTGAAGGAACAAGAAGTCTTCATGGGGGACTTCCCGCTCATGACTGAAACGGGAACCTTCATTATTAACGGGGCTGAGCGTGTCATTGTCAGCCAGCTTGTTCGTTCCCCCAGTGTATATTACAACACCAAAGTGGACAAAAACGGCAAGCAGACGTTTACGGCAACCGTAATCCCGAACCGCGGGGCATGGCTGGAGTTGGAGACCGATGCGAAAGACGTGATTTATGTCCGCATCGACCGTACGCGAAAAATCCCGGTAACGGTCCTTTTGCGTGCACTGGGCTTTGGTTCTGACATCGAGATCCTCAACTTGCTGGGTGAAGACGAGTACATCAAGAACACGCTGGAAAAAGACAATACCGACTCTACCGAGAAAGCGCTGATCGAAATCTATGAGCGCCTTCGTCCGGGTGAGCCGCCAACAGTCGAAAACGCGAAGAGCCTTTTGATCTCTCGCTTCTTCGATCCAAAGCGCTATGACCTCGCTTCTGTTGGTCGTTACAAAATGAACAAGAAGCTTCATCTGAAAAACCGTCTGTACAATCAGCGTTTGGCTGAAACATTGGTAGATACCAGCACGGGTGAGATTTTTGCCGAAGCCGGCCAAATGATCGATCGCCGTATCTTGGATCGTATCCTGCCAGCACTGGAAGAAAGCATCAATTTCATTGATGTTCGTACACATGGCGGCGTTCTGGAAGACGAAGCTATTCATCTGCAATCGATTAATATTTTCTCTCCGATTGAAGATGGGAAAATCATCAAGGTAATCGGAAATGGAAATGTAGATAAATCGTTCAAGCATATCACTCCTTCTGATATCGTAGCGGCGATCAACTACTTCATGAATCTGTTGCATGGTGTCGGTTCTACAGACGATATTGACCACTTGGGCAACCGTCGTCTGCGTTCCGTGGGTGAGCTCTTGCAGAACCAGTTCCGTATCGGGTTGTCCCGTATGGAGCGCGTAGTACGCGAGCGCATGTCCATCCAGGACCAGAACCAGATCACCCCGCAAGCGCTGATCAACATCCGTCCAGTGATCGCATCGCTGAAGGAGTTCTTCGGTAGCTCGCAGCTGTCTCAGTTCATGGATCAGACGAACCCGCTGGCAGAGCTGACGCACAAACGTCGTCTCTCCGCACTCGGACCTGGTGGTTTGACTCGTGAGCGCGCAGGCTTTGAAGTGCGCGACGTTCACCATTCCCACTACGGCCGTATGTGTCCAATTGAAACGCCAGAGGGTCCAAACATTGGTTTGATCAACTCCCTGTCGTCTTTTGCACGCATCAACGACTACGGCTTTATCGAGACGCCTCGTCGTAAGGTAGACCCGGAGACCGGTTTCGTTTTGACCGAGATCAGCTACCTGACAGCGGACGAAGAAGACGTGTTCAACGTGGCACAGGCAAACCAACCGCTTGACGAAGATGGGCGTTTCGTCAACGACATGGTTATTTGCCGTCGTAAAGGTGAGATCCTGAGCGTTCCACGTGACAAGGTTGACTTCATGGACGTATCGCCGAAGCAGGTTGTATCTGTAGCGACCGCTTTGATTCCGTTCCTGGAAAACGATGACGCCAACCGCGCATTGATGGGTTCCAACATGCAGCGGCAGGCCGTTCCGCTTTTGATTCCACAGGCACCGTTCGTAGGTACCGGTATGGAACACAAAGCAGCGCAGGATTCCGGGGTAGCGATCGTAGCCAAGCATCCGGGTCAAGTAGAGCGTGTGACTGCCCGTGAGATCTGGATTCGTCGTTACAAGGAAATCGACGGCAAGAAGGTTGCTGGCGATATCGATAAGTACAAAATGCACAAGTTTATCCGTTCCAACCAAGGTACGTGCATCAACCAACGCCCGATCGTAAGCCGCGGCGACTGGATTGAAAAGGGCGATATCATTGGTGACGGCCCATCCACCGAAAAAGGTGAATTGGCTCTCGGTCGTAACGTGATCGTCGCGTTTATGACGTGGGAAGGATACAACTACGAAGACGCGATTCTTCTTTCTGAGAAACTGGTAAAAGACGACGTTTATACGTCTATCCATATCGAAGAATACGAATCCGAAGCTCGTGACACCAAGCTCGGTCCGGAAGAAATCACCCGCGATATCCCGAACGTAGGGGAAGACGCGCTGAAGAACCTGGACGAACGCGGAATTATCCGTGTGGGTGCGGAAATTCAGGACGGCGACATTCTGGTTGGGAAGGTTACACCTAAAGGGGTAACAGAACTGACTGCAGAAGAACGACTCCTGCACGCGATTTTCGGAGAAAAGGCACGCGAAGTTCGCGATACGTCCCTGCGCGTACCGCACGGTGGTTCCGGTATCATCGTAGACGTAAAAGTATTTACCCGCGAGAACGGTGATGAGCTGCCTCCTGGCGTAAATCAACTGGTACGTGTCTACATCGCCCAAAAACGGAAAATCTCCGTGGGTGACAAAATGGCGGGACGCCACGGTAACAAAGGGGTTATTGCCCGCATCATGCCTGAAGAAGACATGCCATTTTTGCCAGACGGTTCTCCAGTAGAGATCGTACTCAACCCATTGGGCGTACCTTCTCGGATGAACATCGGTCAGGTACTCGAGACTCACCTCGGTATGGCTGCCAAGCTCCTCGGTATCCACGTGGCGACGCCGGTATTTGACGGCGCGCGTCAGGCGGAAGTATTCGAGACATTGGAAGAAGCCGGTCTGGACCGCGACGGTAAAACCATCCTGTACGATGGACGTACGGGTGAACCGTTCGATCGCCGTGTAACAGTCGGTTGCGTATACATGCTGAAACTCGCTCACTTGGTGGATGACAAAATCCACGCCCGTTCTACGGGTCCATACTCTCTCGTTACCCAACAGCCATTGGGTGGTAAAGCCCAATTTGGTGGACAACGTTTCGGGGAGATGGAGGTTTGGGCACTGGAAGCATACGGTGCTGCCTACACCTTGCAGGAAATCCTTACCGTCAAGTCCGATGACGTCGTGGGCCGCGTGAAAACGTACGAAGCGATTGTCAAAGGAGAAAACGTTCCAGAGCCAGGCGTTCCTGAGTCCTTCAAAGTATTGATCAAGGAACTGCAAAGCTTGGGTATGGACGTGAAGATCCTGTCTGGAGACGAGCAAGAGATTGAAATGCGCGAAATGGAAGACGAGGATGAGGGCAGTGGCGAAAAACTGAACCTCGTGCTCGAAGGCGGAAGCTTGAACGACGACGAGTAAGATTCCGGTACAAAGGGAGGTAACGCCCTGTGATAGACGTGAACAACTTCGAATATATGAAGATCGGCTTGGCTTCCCCCGATAAGATCCGTTCGTGGTCTTTCGGGGAAGTCAAAAAGCCGGAAACGATCAACTACCGTACACTCAAACCGGAAAAAGACGGCTTGTTTTGTGAACGCATCTTTGGACCGACCAAAGACTGGGAGTGCCATTGCGGTAAATACAAACGTGTTCGCTATAAAGGTGTAGTGTGCGATCGTTGCGGCGTGGAAGTGACTCGCGCCAAAGTACGTCGTGAGCGTATGGGGCACATTGAGCTGGCTGCCCCAGTTTCTCACATCTGGTACTTCAAAGGGATTCCGAGCCGTATGGGTCTGGTTCTCGACATGTCTCCTCGTTCCCTCGAAGAAGTGATTTACTTTGCTTCTTATGTGGTTACGGATCCAGGAGACACTCCTCTCGATAAAAAGCAGCTGCTCTCCGAAAAAGAGTACCGCAACTATCGTGAGAAGTACGGCCACTCTTTCCAGGCGATGATGGGTGCAGAAGCGATCAAGCGTCTGCTCGCAGAAATCGATCTGGATAAAGATGTGGAAACGCTGAAAGAAGATCTGAAAACGGCTCAAGGACAACGTCGCAACCGTGCGATCAAACGTCTGGAAGTACTCGAGGCTTTCCGCAACTCCGGCAACAACCCGGATTGGATGGTTCTGGATGTATTGCCAGTGATTCCGCCGGAGCTTCGTCCGATGGTTCAATTGGATGGTGGTCGTTTCGCTACCTCCGACCTGAACGATCTGTACCGCCGTGTGATCAACCGTAACAATCGTCTGAAGCGCCTGCTCGAGCTGGGTGCTCCTGACATCATCGTGCAAAACGAAAAGCGGATGCTGCAGGAAGCGGTAGACGCGCTTATCGATAACGGTCGTCGTGGACGTCCGGTAACAGGACCAGGTAACCGTCCTCTGAAATCCCTCAGCCACATGCTGAAAGGGAAACAAGGTCGCTTCCGTCAAAACCTGCTCGGTAAACGTGTAGACTACTCCGGTCGTTCCGTTATCGTAGTAGGTCCAAACCTGAAGATGTATCAGTGCGGTCTGCCAAAAGAAATGGCACTGGAGCTCTTCAAGCCGTTCGTGATGAAAGAGCTGGTGGCAAAAGGCCTCGCTCACAACATCAAGAGCGCTAAGCGCAAGGTAGAACGCGTTCAGCCTGAAGTTTGGGACGTTCTCGAAGATGTCATTCGCGAGCATCCAGTTCTGTTGAACCGCGCCCCCACCTTGCACCGTCTGGGTATCCAGGCGTTCGAACCAGTATTGGTCGAAGGTCGCGCGATCCGTCTGCATCCACTTGTATGTACCGCATACAACGCGGACTTTGACGGTGACCAAATGGCTGTTCACGTTCCGTTGTCCGCAGAGGCGCAAGCAGAAGCACGCATCCTCATGCTGGCAGCTCAAAATATCTTGAACCCGAAAGACGGTAAGCCAGTAGTTACGCCATCCCAGGACATGGTGCTTGGTTCCTACTACCTCACACTGGAGCGCGAAGGCGACCGTGGCGAGGGTACCGTTTACCGTGATCCGCACGATGCAATTGCTGCGTACCAGCAAGGCTTCGTGAGCCTGCAGACTCGCATTGCCATTCCGGCGAAGAGCTTGAAGAAAACAAGCTTCACTGAGCGCCAACAGAACGCGCTTCTCGTCACTACTGTCGGGAAAGTCATCTTTAACGAGATCTTCCCTCCAGAGCTGCCGTTCATTAACGCTCCGACGAAGTCCAACCTGCAAAACATGGTTCCGGATGAGTACTTTATTTTCGAAAAAGGTACCAATGTGACGGAGTTTGTCAAAGCTCTTCCAGATCCGGGTGCTGTGAAAAAAGGCTTCCTGGGTACGATCATCTCCGAGTGCTTCCGTCGCTTCGGCACGATGAAAACGTCCATGATCCTCGACAAAATCAAAGAGCTCGGCTTTACGTATTCCACGAAAGCCGGTATCACGATTGCCGTTGCGGACATTGCCGTACCAGGGAAGAAGAAAGACATCCTCGACGAAGCCGATCAAAAGGTTGCGACTGTCATGACGCAATTCCGTCGCGGTCTGATCACCGAAGACGAGCGCTATGACCGCGTTATCTCCATCTGGTCCAAAGCCAAAGATGAAGTAACCGAAGTGTTGATGAAGTCGATGGATAAGTTCAATGCGATCTTCATGATGGCGAACTCCGGTGCCCGTGGTAACGTATCCCAGATCACTCAGCTGGCTGGTATGCGCGGTCTGATGGCAAACCCATCCGGTCGAATCATCGAGTTGCCGATTAAATCGAACTTCCGTGAAGGTCTGACCGTTTTGGAGTACTTTATCTCCACGCACGGTGCGCGGAAAGGTCTCGCCGATACGGCACTGCGTACTGCGGACTCGGGTTACCTGACTCGTCGTCTCGTAGACGTTGCCCAAGACGTGATCGTCCGCGAAAAAGATTGCGGAACCGATAAAGGGATTCGTGTTACAGCAATCAAGGATGGTAAGGAAGAAATCGAGAAGCTGTCTGACCGTCTGGTTGGACGTACATGCTTCGAGACACTCCGCCACCCTGAAACCAAAGAAGTCATCGTTGGCCGCAACGAGGAAATTTCCGAAGAAGTGGCTGAGTATATCGAGAAAGTCGGTATTACCGAAGTTTACATCCGTAACGTATTGGCTTGCCGCACCAGCCATGGTGTCTGCAAACTTTGCTACGGACGCAACCTGGCGACAGGAGCCGAAGTGGAAGTTGGGGAAGCAGTCGGTATTATCGCTGCTCAATCCATTGGTGAGCCGGGTACCCAGCTGACCATGCGTACCTTCCATACCGGTGGGGTTGCGGGAGACGACATCACCCAAGGTTTGCCGCGTATTCAAGAGCTTTTCGAAGCGCGCAATCCAAAAGGTCAGGCTGTCATCTCCGAGATCGACGGGGAAGTATCCGACATTCGCGAAGGCAAAGACCGTCGTGAAATCGAAGTGCGCGGGGAAGCAGAAAGCAAGGTGTATGCTGCTCCATACGGCGCTCGCATCAAGGTATCTGTCGGTGCCAAGCTGAATGCCGGGGATGAGCTCACCGAGGGTTCTGTTGACCCGAAAGAAATGCTGAAAGTTCGCGGCATGCGCGGCGTTTCCAACTACATCCTGCAAGAGGTGCAAAAAGTGTACCGTATGCAAGGGGTAGAAATTAACGACAAGCACGTCGAGGTTATGATTCGCCAGATGCTCCGCAAACTGCGTGTCATCGACAGCGGCGATACCGATCTCTTGCCAGGCTCTTACGTAGAAGTACCAGAGTTCGAGCAAGCGAACGCAAAAGTGTTGATCGAAGGAAGAAACCCAGCAGTAGGTCGTCCGGTTCTTTTGGGGATTACCAAAGCATCCCTGGAAACCGACTCCTTCCTGTCGGCAGCATCCTTCCAAGAAACGACACGTGTTCTTACCGATGCAGCGATCAAAGGAAAAGTGGACCGCCTGCTAGGTCTGAAAGAGAACGTAATTATCGGGAAACTGGTACCAGCTGGTACAGGTATGTCCCGTTACCGCAATATCAAAGTAGCAAGTCAAGTGGATTACGAAGCAGAACTGGAAGCGCTGAATGCGCAGCAAGAAGCAGTTTCGGTAGAGTAATCTAGGGAAAGCGCCCATGCATGAGCGTGGGCGCTTTTCCAAATCTTTTTCTGCAAAAAAAATAGTAGTCGGGCCGTTGACATTCGAAAGCCCACCTGATATTATATTCAAGTGTGCCTGACATCTGTACTTTGGAGGATATGAGAATCATGTCTTATGAAAAAGTAGAGCGGGCCAAGGAGTTAACGATCGGTATCAAGCAAACGATTAAAGCTGTAGAACACCAACAGGTAGAAGCAGTTTACATCGCAATTGATGCTGACAAGCGTTTGACCCAAAAAGTCGAGCTCCTTTGCAAAGAGAAGGGTGTTCCAGTCATTCATGTAGATTCCATGCGTCGTTTAGGCAAAGCGTGCGGAATTGAAGTGGGAGCGGCTACGGCTGCGATTAAAAAAAGTGGTTAACGATGTTTTTGTCCGTGTTTACACGTTGCGTAGGTTTGGACAAGGACTTTCTATTTGACCAAAAATGACTCACCTGGATCTGTGGTCTTGAGATTGGGTATTAAGAAGGGAGGTAACATCATGCCTACAATTAACCAATTGGTACGTAAAGGTCGCGAGGATAAGGTTGTGAAGTCGAAGTCCCCAGCTCTTCAAAAAGGGTACAACAGCTTCAAGAAAAGCCAAACCAACCAAAGCTCTCCTCAAAAACGTGGTGTTTGCACCCGTGTAGGTACCATGACTCCGAAAAAACCAAACTCCGCGTTGCGTAAATACGCTCGTGTGCGTTTGACTAACGGTATCGAGGTAACAGCTTACATCGGTGGTATTGGCCACAACCTGCAAGAGCATAGCGTCGTGCTTGTGCGCGGCGGTCGTGTAAAAGACTTGCCAGGGGTACGCTACCATATCGTCCGTGGTGCTCTTGACACTGCTGGTGTGAACAACCGTAAACAAGGTCGTTCCAAGTACGGTACTAAACGTCCAAAACCAGGTCAAGCAGCTGCAGCAGCGAAAAAGAAATAAGAAAACGCCCGTGAGTTGGCGTGAATTGATAACGAAAAGAAGGAGGGAATACGATGCCTCGTAAAGGTCCTGTAACCCGTCGTGACGTGCTGCCTGACCCTATTCACAACAGCAAACTGGTTACTCGTTTGATTAACCGTCTGATGTTGGATGGTAAGCGCGGTGTAGCACAGAACATTCTCTACAACGCATTTGACATCATCCAGGAGCGCACAGGTCGCAACCCGATGGAAGTTTTCGAAGAAGCACTGAAAAACGTAATGCCTGTACTGGAAGTAAAAGCTCGCCGTGTAGGTGGTGCTAACTACCAAGTACCAATCGAAGTAAAACCGGAGCGCCGCACCACTCTTGGTCTGCGTTGGATGGTTAACTACTCCCGTAACCGCGGTGAGAAAACCATGGAACAACGCCTGGCTAACGAGATCATGGATGCTGCTAACAACACCGGTGCAGCAGTGAAAAAGCGTGAAGACACGCACAAGATGGCTGAAGCGAACAAAGCGTTTGCTCACTATCGTTGGTAGGAAATTGAATCGGGTGTCCGCATTGGATGCCCGTTTATTCAAAAACACGAGTATGGAAGGAGCATACCTGAATGGCTCGCGAGTTCTCTTTGCCGAATACGCGTAATATCGGTATCATGGCTCACATCGATGCTGGTAAGACGACAACGACTGAGCGTATTCTGTTCTACACCGGTCGCGTTCACAAGATTGGTGAGGTGCACGAAGGTGCAGCTACCATGGACTGGATGGAACAAGAGCAAGAGCGCGGTATCACCATCACTTCGGCTGCTACTACTGCTCAATGGAATGGTCATCGAATCAACATCATCGATACACCAGGCCACGTAGACTTCACTGTAGAAGTTGAGCGCTCCCTGCGCGTTCTTGACGGTGCTGTAACCGTTTTTGACGCAAAAGGTGGCGTTGAGCCGCAAACCGAAACCGTATGGCGCCAAGCTGACCGTTATGGCGTACCGCGTATGTGCTACATCAACAAAATGGATATTCTGGGTGCTAACTTCGAAATGACCTTGGGCCAGATCAAAACTCGCCTGGGTGCAAATCCAGTAGCTATCCAATATCCAATTGGTGCAGAAGACCAATTCAAAGGCATGGTTGACCTGATCGAAATGAAGGCAATCGTGTACACCGATGACCTGGGCAAAACTTCTGACTCCACTGAAATCCCTGCTGATCTGAAAGAAAGATGTGAAGAGCTCCGCCTCGCATTGGTTGAAGCAGCAGCAGAACAAGACGAAGAGCTCATGATGAAGTACTTGGAAGGCGAAGAGCTGACCAACGACGAAATCCGTGCTGCTTTGCGTAAAGGTACCATCGAGTGCAAACTGACTCCTGTAATGTGCGGTTCTTCTTACCGCAACAAAGGCGTTCAGCCTATGCTCGATAACGTAGTAACCTATCTGCCATCTCCGGTAGATATCCCAGCAATCAAAGGTACTTTGCCTGACTCTGAAGACGAAGTTGAACGTCCTGCTGACGACAACGGTCCGTTCTCTGCTCTTGCATTCAAGATCATGACTGACCCGTACGTAGGCCGTCTGACTTTCTTCCGCGTTTACTCTGGCGTACTGAACTCCGGTTCTTACGTGCTGAACTCTACTAAAGGTAAACGTGAACGTGTAGGTCGTATCCTGCAAATGCACGCAAACCACCGCGAAGAGATCCAAACGGTTTACTCCGGTGACATCGCTGCCGCTGTAGGTTTGAAAGATACCACAACTGGTGACACTCTGTGCGATGAAAAGTCTCCTGTAATCCTGGAGTCCATGGAATTCCCAGAGCCAGTTATCTCTGTTGCGATCGAACCAAAATCCAAAGCAGACCAAGACAAGATGGGTATCGGCCTGTCCAAGCTGGCTGAAGAGGATCCAACGTTCCGTACGCGCACAGACGAAGAAACCGGTCAAACTATCATCTCCGGTATGGGTGAGCTTCACCTGGAGATCATCGTTGACCGTCTGAAACGTGAATTTAAAGTCGAGTCGAACGTAGGTGCACCACAAGTTGCTTACCGCGAGACATTCCGCAAAGAAGCAAAAGTGGAAGGTAAATTCGTTCGTCAGTCCGGTGGTCGTGGTCAATACGGTCACGTTTGGGTGGAGTTCGCTCCTCTCGAACCAGGTCAAGGCTTCCAATTCGAGAACAAAATCGTCGGTGGTGTGGTACCGCGTGAATACATCCCTGCTGTTCAAGCAGGTATCGAAGAATCGATGAAAAATGGTGTTATCGCCGGCTTCCCGCTGGTTGATATCAAAGCTACTATCGTAGACGGTAGCTACCATGATGTCGACTCCTCCGAGATGGCATTTAAAGTAGCAGGTTCTCTCGCTTTGAAAGAAGCTGCGAAAAAATGTGGCGCTGTATTGCTCGAGCCAATCATGAAAGTAGAAGTTACTATGCCGGAAGAGTACATGGGCGACGTAATGGGCGACCTGAACTCCCGCCGCGGTCGTATCGAAGGTATGGAAGCTCGTGCTAACGCACAAGTAATCCGTGCAATGGTACCACTGTCCGAGATGTTCGGTTACTCCACAGTTCTTCGTTCCCGTACCCAAGGCCGTGGCGTTTACTCCATGGTGATCGACCACTACGAAGAAGTACCTAAATTCATCGCTGAAGAGATCGTTAAGAAATCCAAAGGCGAATAATTGCAGGTACCGCTTTATCTTGAAACAGGAAAGGTTTACAATATTGAAGGGACAACCAATCGTAGGGTAAACCTTTCTTCAACACATATACCCTTATATATAAGGAGGCTTTTCTCTCATGGCAAAAGCGAAATTTGAACGGAATAAACCACACGTTAACATCGGTACTATCGGTCACGTTGACCATGGTAAAACTACCCTGACTGCTGCTATTACAACTGTATTGGCACAACAAGGTAAAGCACAAGCTATGAACTACGCTGCAATTGACGCTGCTCCAGAAGAAAAAGAGCGCGGTATCACAATCAACACTGCTCACGTTGAGTATGAAACTGACAACCGTCACTACGCTCACGTTGACTGCCCTGGTCACGCGGACTATGTGAAAAACATGATTACTGGTGCTGCTCAAATGGACGGCGCAATCCTGGTTGTATCCGCAGCTGATGGCCCTATGCCACAAACTCGCGAACACATCCTGTTGTCCAAACAAGTAGGTGTACCATACATCGTAGTATTCATGAACAAATGCGACATGGTAGACGATGAAGAGTTGTTGGAACTGGTTGAAATGGAAATCCGTGACCTGCTGTCCCAATACGACTTCCCAGGTGACGACACTCCAGTAATCAAAGGTTCTGCTAAAGAAGCTTTGGATAACCCAACTGGTGACTGGGCTAAGAAAATCGCTGAGTTGATGGACGCTGTTGACAGCTACATCCCAACTCCTGAGCGTGCAACTGACAAGCCTTTCCTGATGCCTGTAGAGGACGTGTTCACGATCACTGGTCGTGGTACAGTTGCTACTGGTCGCGTAGAGCGCGGTGTAGTTAAAGTTGGTGACCAAGTAGAAATCATCGGCTTGGCTGAAGAAACTAAAAACACAACTGTAACTGGCGTTGAGATGTTCCGCAAATTGCTGGATTCCGCTCAAGCTGGTGACAACATCGGTGCTTTGCTGCGCGGTGTTGACCGTAAAGACATCGAGCGTGGACAATGCTTGGCGAAACCAGGTTCCGTTAAGCCTTACACCAAGTTCAAAGCAGAAGTTTACGTTCTGTCCAAAGAAGAAGGCGGACGTCACACTCCTTTCTTTGCTAACTACCGTCCACAATTCTACTTCCGTACAACTGACGTAACAGGTATCATCCAACTGCCAGAAGGCGTTGAAATGATCATGCCTGGCGACAACACTGAGTTCACTGTTGAACTGATCGCTCCAGTAGCGATGGAACAAGGTACTCGCTTCGCGATCCGCGAAGGTGGCCGTACAGTAGGCGCTGGCGTTGTAGCTTCCATCGAATCCTAATCGATTCATATAAAACCCGACAACCTCGTGTTGTCGGGTTTTTTTATTTCATAACGATTATCGGATATATTCATAACCCCCATCAAAATGATTCAAACAGTATGGTGGAACGAATGTGCTACAATACGATCATGATTTGGATGGGGGAAGACAGAGATGAGAAGCAAAGAGCGCTTGTTGTTTTTCATGTTAGCGGGCGTAGTGATGCTTTGGGGGTTAAATGTCGTCATGGTCAAATATTTGACGACGTTTCCGCCGATGTATGTCGCAGCGATCCGCATGACGATTGCGGGAGTCATTTTGGCACCGATTATTTATCAGTATCGAAAACAGCTTCGGATCGGCATGACGAATTGGTTTTTACTAGCAGGAGTGGGGGCGAGCTCGATCGCCATGCATCAAATCACGCTGGCAACAGGCGTACAGTATACATCAGCAGGGAACGCCTCGCTGATACTTGGGTTGAATCCCTTGGCTACCGCGCTTTTGGCGATGCTGCTGCTTGGTGAGGGAATGTCTTGGCGTAAAGGTCTGGGAATCGCGGTGGGATTTGCGGGTGTGCTGATTGTAGTGATATCCCAGCATGGCGGTATTCACATGAACGGCTGGGGAGACGCCATCATGTTCTTCTCCATGCTGATGTATGTGACGGGTGGTTTGCTGATTCGAAAGCTCGCGCTGCGTGGAATACCCGTCTTGCTCATTACCGTCATGTCACAATGGTTCGGTATTTTATTCCTTTGGATCGCGGCGCTTTCCGTTCAACCGGCCTCCTACTATATCGGTTTAGAGGTAACTCCATTTCAGTGGCTGGTCATTCTGGCATCAGCCATCCTTTCGACGGCAATTGGTTCGGTGGGCTGGAATTACGGAATTCGACAATTGGGCGCGAGCAGAACGGCTGTGTTTTTGAACGGAATGCCGATGGCCAGCCTGCTGTTTGCTGCACTGTTCTTGGGGGAGCGACTGCAGCTCGTCCACTTGCTGGCACTGCTCATGATTGTCGGTGGTGTCTATCTCGGCTCGCGAAATACGACGAAGCCAGCAGCTTCTCCGACAGTCATACCTTCGGATGTTACGACAAAAGCGTAGGGGGAGCCCCTACGCTTTTTATTGTTGTTCCCACTGATTGACCATGTGATGAGCGGTCAGTCTCAGTCTATCAAAAATGTGGTCGCGGATTTCTCCTTCGAGACCTGCCTGATCCATGGCTTTTTGCATGCAGGAGAGCCAAGCTTGGGCTTGTATCGTTCCGATGGGGAAGCGCATATGACGTGCTCTCAGCATGGGGTGGCCGTGGATATCGGAATAGAGGGTAGGTCCTCCGAGAAACTGCGTCAAAAATTGATATTGGCGCTCTTTTACCTCGGTGAAATCGTCCGGAAAGAGAGGTGCCAGATCCGGGTGCTGCTTCACGTGATCGTAGAAAATATCGACAAGGCGAGCCAATGTATCTGCTCCGCCAATCATTTCATAAGGGGTGCGGTTGTCACCAGACATCAGTCATTTCCTCCTTTGTGTGACTAGTCCATCCATAGTATAACGTGTTCCTTCTATTATAGATAGTTTCAAACAGCAAAGCCGCAGTTGGCAACCAATCCCGCTTGCTATTCTACCGTGTTCTCTGTAATATGTTCAGAGTGAGTTGGTTGCGCATGACTCGCTTGTACAAAAAAAGTACGGGAGCCTAAGAAAAAACTTGCGTTGCCCAATGCTTTTTAGTACAATAGTGAATGTTGGTCATGGACTTGCGATGATGTGGGAGGTTGCTGACACACCCGGCCCCTTTGCCATGACCGGGGTGCAGGATATTTCCACGGAGAAATGTCTGTTTAGAAAATGGGCGAAAAAGGAGGGACTAAAATGGCAAAGCAAAAGATTCGTATTCGTTTGAAGGCGTATGATCACAAAATCCTGGATCAGTCTGCAGAGAAAATCGTAGACACTGCGAAGCGTTCCGGTGCAAATGTATCCGGTCCAATTCCACTCCCTACGGAGAAAGCTGTTTACACAATCCTGCGTGCGGTTCATAAGTACAAAGATTCTCGCGAGCAATTCGAGATGCGTACTCACAAGCGTTTGATCGACATTCTGAATCCTACACCACAAACAGTAGATGCTTTGATGCGTCTGGATCTGCCGTCTGGTGTGGATATCGAGATCAAACTGTAAGGTCCCAAAACGCGATACACGCGCAGGCGTTGTCTTGCTAAGCGTGTTATACCAAGCAACAAACCCCTGAAATGGCACCCCTGCGCATCGGTGGGGACTTGATACAACATTAAAACGTTTTTCTGAAATAAGCACAGGAGGTGGCACTAATGACCAAAGGAATCTTAGGGAAAAAACTTGGCATGACTCAAGTTTTTGGTCCAAACGGAACAGCGATCGCTGTAACGGTTATCGAAGCTGGTTCTAACGTGGTTCTCCAGAAGAAAGACTTGGAGAATGACGGCTACGAAGCGATCCAAATCGGCTTTGAAGACAAAAAAGAACAGCGCGCTAACAAGCCGGAAAAAGGACATGCAGCGAAAGCTAACACTGCTCCTAAGCGCTTCGTTCGCGAAATTCGCGGAGTAAACCTCGCTGACTTCGAGGTTGGTCAAGAGTTGAAAGCAGACATTTTTGCTGAGGGAGAAATCGTTGACGTAGCTGGCGTATCCAAGGGTAAAGGTTTCCAAGGTGCGATCAAACGTCACAACCAATCCCGCGGTCCTATGGCTCACGGTTCGCGTTACCATCGCGGTCCAGGTTCCATGGGTGCTGTAGCTCCAAACCGCGTATTTAAAGGTCAAACACTGCCAGGACAAATGGGTGGCGACAACGTAACCATTCAAAACCTGGAAGTAGTAAAAGTAGATGCTGAGCGTAACCTGATTCTCGTTAAAGGCTCCGTGCCTGGTCCGAAAAACAGCTGCGTATTGGTATCCACGGCAGTCAAGAAGAACTAGTTAGGAAAGGAGGAACTGACATGCCGAAAGTAGCTCTTTATAACCAATCCGGTTCTCAAGTTGGCGAAATCGAATTGGCAGACAGCGTGTTTGGTATCGAGCCTAACAGCGCAGTTCTGTTCGATGCGATCGTGATGCAGCAAGCATCCCAACGTCAAGGAACTCACGATGTAAAGAACCGCTCTGAAGTACGTGGTGGTGGCCGCAAGCCATGGCGCCAAAAAGGTACAGGTCGCGCACGCCAAGGTTCCATTCGCTCTCCGCAATGGAAAGGTGGCGGTGTTGTATTCGGTCCAACTCCGCGCAAATACGGTTACAAACTGAACCGTAAAGTTCGTCGTTTGGCTCTGAAATCCGCTCTGTCCACAAAAGTTCAAAACAACGAACTGTTGGTATTGGAAGCTCTGAACTTCGCTGCTCCTAAAACCAAAGAAATGTCCGTTGTACTGAACAACCTGAAAGTAGATCGCAAAGTTCTGATCGTTACCTCCGAGTATGATCAAAACGTTGCTCTCTCTTCCCGCAACATTCCAGGTGCAAAAATCGTAGATGCTGCAGGCATTAACGTTCTGGATCTGGTAGCGCATGACAAAGTAATCGTGACGAAAGAAGCGATTGCGAAAGTAGAGGAGGTGCTCGCATAATGAAGAGCATTCATGATGTTCTCAAACGCCCTGTCATTACCGAGCGCACCACTGATATGATGGCTGAGAAAAAGTACGTTTTCGAAGTACCTCTCAAAGCCAACAAAACAGAAATCAAGCAAGCTGTTGAAAAAGTATTTGGCGTAAAAGTAGAAGCAGTTAACACTGTTCGTGTTCCTGCGAAACCAAAACGCTACGGAAAATACTCCGGTTACACCTCTGAGTGGAAGAAAGCGATCGTGAAGCTGACTGATGACAGCAAAGAATTGGCCTTCTACGAGGGAGTATAACCTCGACGACTACCGAAAAGGAGGGTATTAACATGGGTCTCAAGAAGTTTAAACCGACTTCTCCTGGTCGTCGCCAAATGACGGTTTCTACTTTCGAGGAGATTACTACTTCAACTCCCGAAAAATCCTTGCTGGCGCCTCTTTCTAAAAAAGCTGGTCGCAACAACCAAGGAAGAATTACCGTTCGTCATCAAGGTGGCGGTCACAAACGTAAATACCGTATTATCGACTTCAAGCGCAACAAAGATGGCATCGTAGGTCGCGTAGCTACTATCGAATACGATCCAAACCGTTCCGCTAACATCGCACTGATCAACTATGCTGACGGTGAAAAACGTTACATCCTCGCTCCTCACAACCTGAAAGTGGGCGATGAGATCGTATCTGGTGCAGATGCCGACATCAAAATCGGTAACGCATTGCCACTGGAAAAAATCCCAGTTGGTACTACGATCCACAACATTGAGCTGAAACCTGGTAAAGGTGGACAACTGGTTCGTGCAGCTGGTACTTCCGCTCAATTGCTCGGTCGTGATGGAGAGTTCGTAATCGTACGCCTTTCTTCCGGTGAAACACGCCGCATTCATAACGTATGCCGTGCTACCATCGGTCAAGTAGGTAACCTCGATCACGAATTGGTTAACATCGGTAAAGCTGGTCGTTCCCGTTGGTTGGGTATTCGTCCAACTGTACGCGGTAGCGTAATGAACCCTAACGATCACCCACACGGTGGTGGTGAAGGTCGCGCTCCAATCGGACGTAAAGCACCTGTTACTCCTTGGGGTAAACCAACTCTGGGTCTCAAGACTCGCAAGAAGAAGAACAAATCCGATCAATACATTATCCGCCGTCGCAAGAAGTAAGCTAGGCTGATACTATAACCGAACGCCTTTGGCGAAGGGAGGTTCACTAATGGGACGTAGCTTAAAAAAGGGTCCTTTCGTGGATGACCACTTGATGAAAAAAGTTGACGAGCAAAATGAAAAGAACGAGAAGCGCGTGATCAAAACTTGGTCCCGTCGTTCCACCATCTTCCCTCAGTTCGTAGGACATACTTTTGCAGTGTATGATGGCCGTAAACACGTACCTGTGTATGTTTCGGAAGACATGGTTGGTCATAAATTGGGTGAATTCGCACCAACTCGTACCTTCAAGGGTCACGTCGACAACGACAAGAAATCCAAGAAGCGCTAATTTTCTCTTGACAGAGAGGAGGTACAAAGATGGAAGCAAAAGCAGTTGCTCGCAATATTCGCATCGCGTCTCGTAAAGTCCGCCTGGTGGTTGACTTGATCAGAGGCAAGCAAGTAGGTGAAGCTTTGGCGATCCTGAAACACACGCCGAAAGCAGCTTCTCCAGTTGTTGAAAAGCTCCTGAAGTCGGCTATTGCAAACGCTGAGCACAACTATGAGCTGGATCCAAACAACCTCGTAGTGGGCAAAATCTTCGTAGACCAAGGTCCTACGTTGAAGCGTTTCCGTCCGCGCGCTATGGGCCGCGCTAGCCGCATCCATAAACGCACGAGCCACATCACCGTGGTACTAAACGAGAAATAAGGAGGGATTACGTGTGGGTCAAAAGGTAAGCCCGGTCGGTCTTCGGATCGGAGTCATTCGTGACTGGGAGTCCAAGTGGTACGCTGACAAGGACTTCGCAACACTGTTGCACGAGGACTTGAAAATCCGCAAGTATGTAAAAGGGCGTCTCAAAGATGCTGCAGTATCCACAATCGAAATCGAACGCGCAGCTAATCGCGTGAACGTTACGATTCACACCGCTAAGCCTGGTATGGTAATTGGTAAAGGTGGAGCAGAGGTTGAAGTTCTGCGCAAAACCCTTACTGAACTGACTGGCAAACGCGTTCATATCAACATCAACGAAGTAAAACGTCCGGATCTGGATGCTACTCTGGTAGCTGAAAACATTGCACGCCAACTGGAAAACCGCATTTCCTTCCGCCGTGCGCAAAAGCAATCGATCACTCGTACGCTGCGCGCTGGTGCAAAAGGTATCAAAACTTTGGTTAGCGGTCGCCTTGGCGGTGCTGATATCGCACGTTCCGAAGGTTACAGCGAAGGTACTGTTCCTCTTCACACTCTGCGTGCTGACATCGACTACGGTACTGCTGAAGCACATACCACTTATGGTCGTATCGGTGTAAAAGTGTGGATCTATCGTGGAGAAGTCCTTCCAGCGAGAAAGAACGTCGCTACTGAGGAAGGAGGCAAGTAATCATGTTGACGCCAAAACGCGTGAAACACCGTAAACAACACCGCGGAAAAATGGCTGGTAACGCTAAAGGCGGTACTACTGTTGCGTTCGGTGAATACGGATTGCAAGCATTGGAACCATCTTGGGTAACGAACCGTCAGATCGAGGCTGCTCGTATCGCGATGACCCGTTACATCAAACGTGGTGGTAAAGTATGGATTAAGATTTTCCCAGATAAACCAATTACACAAAAACCGCTCGAAGTACGGATGGGTTCCGGTAAAGGTTCTCCTGAGAAATGGGTAGCGGTAGTGAAACCAGGCAAGATCATGTTTGAACTTGCTGGCGTTCCTGAAGAAGTCGCTCGCGAAGCTATGCGTCTGGCTATGCACAAACTGCCTATCAAGTGCAAGTTCGTGAAGCGTGAAGAAGTGGGTGGTGACGCACATGAAGGCTAATGAGTACCGTAACTTGACCACTGCCGAGATCGAACAAAACGTCGCTTCTTTGAAAGAAGAGTTGTTCAACCTTCGTTTCCAGCTGGCTACGGGTCAACTCGAAACCACATCTCGCATTAAACAAGTGCGTAAGGATATCGCACGTGCGAAAACCATCCTGCGCCAGAGAGAATTGGGAATCGGCTAATTAAAGGAAGGAGGTTTGAACGATGACCGCAGAACGCAATATGCGTCGAACAGTTACTGGTCGCGTTGTTTCCGACAAGATGGATAAAACCATTACTGTTCTTGTTGAAACTTACAAGACTCACACACTGTACGGCAAACGCGTGAAGTACTCCAAAAAGTTCAAGGCTCACGACGAGAACAACACGGCAAAAGTGGGCGACATCGTAGAAATCATGGAAACACGTCCATTGTCCAAAGACAAACGTTTCCGTTTGGTACGTATCGTCGAAGAGGCAGTAATCGTATAAGTCAGATTTTCGGATATCAAATCCGAAAGGAGGAACAGTAAATGATCCAAACTCAGACGAGATTGGCTGTTGCTGACAACTCCGGTGCAAAGGAACTCATGTGCATCAAGGTTCTGGGTGGTTCCGGTCGCAAAACGGCGAACATCGGCGATGTTATCGTGTGCTCCGTTAAATCCGCTACACCCGGCGGCGTTGTCAAGAAAGGTCAAGTAGTTAAAGCGGTTGTAGTACGTACAGTAAGTGGCGTTCGTCGTCAGGATGGTTCTTACATCCGTTTCGATGAAAATGCAGCTGTAGTTATCAAAGATGATAAGTCCCCACGTGGAACCCGTATCTTTGGACCTGTAGCTCGTGAGCTCCGCGACAAGGATTTCATGAAGATCATC
The DNA here is from genome assembly GCF_016811915.1 of Brevibacillus choshinensis. Taxonomy (NCBI): domain Bacteria; kingdom Bacillati; phylum Bacillota; class Bacilli; order Caryophanales; family Paenibacillaceae; genus Brevibacillus; species Brevibacillus choshinensis. The sequence goes on from NZ_CP069127.1 coordinate 258,503, forward strand.
TCTCTGGCTCCAGAGGTTATCTAATTGAACGGCAAAACTCAGGCAGTTTGTTCGATAGGAGGTGCACCAAGCGATGCACGTTAAAAAAGGCGACACTGTTATCGTAAATGCGGGTAAAGATAAAGGCAAAAAAGGTCGCGTTCTCGCTGCTTATCCGAAGAAAGAACGCGTTCTGGTTGAAGGTATCAATCTCGTTAAGAAACACAGCCGTCCGTCTCAAGCTAACCCGCAAGGTGGCATTGTGACTCAAGAAGCAGCGATTCACGTTTCCAACGTATCTTTGATCGATCCGAAGTCCGGAAAAGCTACTCGAATCGGTTACAAAGTATTGGAGAACGGCAAGAAAGTTCGGTACGCGAAAAAGTCTGGCGAAGTACTCGACAAGTAGTCAGGTTGGAAAGGAGGATGTCCTTAGATGGCAACAAGACTGAAAGAAAAGTATACCAATGAAATCGTGCCTGGCTTGATGAGCAAGTTTAACTACTCTTCCATCATGCAAGTGCCGAAAGTTGAAAAGATCATCATCAACATGGGTGTAGGCGAAGCGGTTGCTAACGCTAAATCCTTGGATACTGCAGTTGAAGACCTGCAAGTAATCGCTGGTCAACGACCTGTAGTAACACGCGCTAAGAAATCCATCGCTGGTTTCAAACTGCGTGAAGGTATGCCGATCGGTGCGAAGGTTACTCTGCGCGGCGAGCGTATGTACCAATTCCTCGACAAGCTGATGAACGTATCTCTTCCACGTGTACGTGACTTCCGTGGAATCTCTTCCAAGGCATTTGACGGCCGTGGTAACTACACACTTGGTCTGAAGGAACAACTGATCTTCCCTGAGATCGAGTACGATAAAATCGATAAAGTACGCGGTATGGACATCGTTATTGTCACTTCCGCTAAAACGGATGAGGAAGCTCGTGAACTGCTGACTCAAATGGGTATGCCATTCCGTAAATAAACCCACTCGTAAGGAGGGAAGAATGTGGCAAAGAAATCAATGATCATCAAGCAACAGCGGGAGCCGAAGTTTGCAGTACGCGCGTACACTCGTTGCGAGCGTTGCGGACGTCCTCACTCCGTATTGCGCAAATTCAAACTCTGCCGTATTTGCTTCCGTGAACTTGCTTATAAAGGTCAAATTCCAGGCGTGAAAAAAGCAAGCTGGTAATTTGAAACGGGAAGGAGGTTTTCTCTCATGGTTATGACTGATCCAATCGCAGATATGTTGACACGTATTCGTAACGCCAACATGGTTCGCCACGAGAAAGTGGAAATCCCGGCGTCCACCATCAAGAAGGAAATCGCGCGCATTCTGAAAGAAGAAGGATTCATTCGCGATGCGGAGTTTGTTGAAGACAACAAACAAGGAATCATCCGCGTATTCCTGAAGTACGGTGCTGAAAACGAGCGTGTAATCACAGGTCTGAAACGTATCTCTAAACCAGGTCTTCGTGTTTACGCAAAGAACAATGAAGTTCCTAAGGTTTTGGGTGGCCTCGGTTGCGCAATCATCTCCACATCCACTGGTGTAATGACGGACAAGCAAGCTCGTCAAGCAGCAGTTGGTGGAGAAGTACTTGCATACGTTTGGTAATCCAACAGAATTAATGAAAAGCACAGGAGGTGCACCACATGTCTCGTGTCGGTAGAAAACCGATCGTGGTACCTGCAGGCGTTACCCTCACTCTGAACGGAACTGAGCTGACGGTAAAGGGCCCTAAGGGTCAACTCGTTCGTAACTTTCATGAAGATATCAAAATCAACATCGCTGAGAACGAAGTAGTAGTTGAGCGTCCTAGCGACAACAAACTGCATCGTTCCCTTCACGGTACGACTCGTGCGCTTGTTGCCAACATGGTAAAAGGCGTATCCGAAGGCTTCACTCGCACTCTGGAACTGGTCGGTGTAGGTTACCGTGCAGCTAAATCCGGATCCGGTGTAACACTTTCCCTTGGTTTCTCCCACCCAGTTGAGGTAACTCCTGAAGCGGGTATCGAAATCGAAGTGCCAAACCAAACCACTCTGGTGGTTAAAGGGATCAACAAAGAGCGCGTTGGTCAAATTGCCGCTGAAATCCGTGCACTGCGTAAACCTGAGCCATACAAAGGCAAAGGTATCAAGTACAGTGATGAAGTGGTTCGTCGTAAAGAAGGTAAAAAAGGTAAATAAGCTTCTAGCTTCATGAGAAAGGAGGCCGCTTAATGTTTACGAAAGCTGATAAAAACAAAGCTCGGAAAAAACGTCACCTGCGCATCCGCAAACGCGTGATTGGTTCTACCATTCGCCCGCGTCTGAACGTATTCCGTTCTTCTAAGCACATCTACGCTCAACTGATTGACGATGCGACTGGAGTAACTCTGGTATCTGCATCCTCTCTGGATAAAGAGCTGGGCCTGAAAAATGGCGCAAACGTGGAAGCTGCTACAGCTGTTGGCACACTGATCGCTAAGCGTGCACAAGAAAAAGGTGCGACTGAAGTGATTTTTGACCGCGGCGGTTACATCTATCATGGACGTATTAAAGCACTGGCAGAAGCAGCTCGCGAAGCTGGTCTGCAATTCTAACAACAAGGAGGGTAAGGAATGCGTATCGACCCTAGCAAATTAGAGCTCGAAGAAAAAGTTGTCGCCGTTAACCGCGTAGCTAAAACGGTTAAAGGTGGACGTCGCATGAGCTTTAGCGCCCTGGTTGTTGTGGGTGACCGTAACGGCCATGTAGGTGCTGGTATGGGTAAAGCCCAAGAAGTTCCAGACGCTATTCGTAAAGCGATCGACGACGCTAAGAAAAAACTGATCCGTGTACCAATGAGAGGAACTACTGTTCCGCACGAAGTACTGTGCCAATTTGGTGCTGGTAAAGTTCTCATCAAGCCTGCTTCCGCCGGTACTGGTGTAATCGCAGGTGGACCTATCCGTGCCGTTCTCGAACTGGCTGGTGTAGGTGACGTTTTGAGCAAGTCTCTTGGTTCCAACAATCCTATCAACATGGTCAACGCTACGCTGGAAGGCCTCGGCCGCCTGAAAACAGCGGAAGATGTCGCGAAATTGCGCGGTAAGACTGTTGACGAGTTGTTGGGTTAATAAGGGAGGGAATGAACATGGCAAAATTGCAAATCACCCTCACACGTAGCCTGATCGGACGTCCAGTAGGACAACAGGAAACAGTAAAAGCACTGGGTCTTCGCAAAATCAACTCCACTGTAGTGAAGGAAGATAACGCTGCAATCCGTGGAATGGTTTTCAAAGTGAAGCACTTGGTTGACGTGAAAGAAGTATAATTGAACATCTCAAGAGTTAGGAGGTGCAACGTATGAAATTGCATGAACTGCAACCTGCAGAAGGATCCCGTCACACTCGTAAGCGCATCGGTCGCGGTATCGGTAGCGGTACTGGCAAAACTGCTGGTAAAGGTCACAAAGGTCAAAACGCTCGTTCCGGTGGCGGCGTACGCCCAGGTTTCGAGGGTGGTCAAAACCCATTGTACCGTCGTCTGCCTAAGCGTGGTTTCACTAACATCAGCCGTAAAGAATACGCGATTGTTAGCCTGGACGCGCTGAACCGTTTTGAAGAGGGTACTGTTGTAACACCTGAGCTTCTGAAAGAAACTGGTGTTATCAGTGCGCTGCGCGACGGTGTTAAGGTTCTTGCTAACGGCGAACTCACAGTGAAGCTGACTGTTAAAGCTCACAAGTTCTCCGGAGCTGCTGCTGAGAAGATCGCACAAGTCGGTGGAACAACCGAGGTGATCTAATGTTAGCGTCCTTAACTAACATTTTTAAGATTAGCGACCTGCGTCGTAAAATCCTGTTTACGCTCATGATGTTGGTAGTTTTCCGGATCGGAAGCTTTGTACCAGTTCCTAACGTAAACGTCGAGTTGTTTCAGCAGAACACAAACCATTTGCTTGGATTGTTGAACACCTTCTCGGGTGGCGCTCTGAAAAACTTCTCGATTTTTGCCATGGGTATCATGCCGTATATCACGGCGTCGATTATCATGCAGCTGTTGTCGATGGACGTGATTCCAAAGCTTACGCAATGGTCACGTGAAGGAGAGGTTGGTCGACGCAAGATCGCTACGGTTACCCGCTACAGCACAATTGTCCTCGGGGCGATTCAATCGATCGGGATGACGATTGGTTTCAACAACATGGCGCCTGGTTTGCTCAAGGATACGTCCATCGGCAGCTACGCACTCATTGCGTTGACACTGACAGCAGGTACCGCGTTCTTGATGTGGATGGGTGAACAGATTACCGAGAAAGGTATCGGTAACGGGATTTCGATCCTGATCGTATCCGGTATCGTCGCCAACATTCCAGGTGGGATTGAGACGATCTACTCGACTCAGTTTGCAGATCCATCGCAGAACGTTTTCTTCAGCATCGTCAAAGTTGTGCTTATCTTGCTGGTGATCCTCGCTATTATTGTCGGGGTTATCTTTATGCAGCAAGGTGTGCGTAAGATTCCAGTGCAATATGCCAAGCGCGTGGTTGGACGGAAAATGTACGGTGGTCAATCCACCCACATTCCACTGAAAATCAACTCTGCTGGTGTAATTCCTGTTATCTTCTCCATCTCGCTCGTAATTTTCCCGTCGACGATCGCTCAGTTCTGGGTTGATCAATCCGGAACAGGTATCGCCAACTGGATTTATCAAAACTTCCAAGTTAGTGCACCGCTTGGAATGGCGCTGTACGCCATCTTGATTATCGGGTTTACCTACTTCTATACCTTTGTACAGATGAATCCTGTGCAAATGGCAGAGAACATGAGGAAAAATGGCGGTTACATTCCTGGTATTCGACCTGGTAAAAACACTGAGGTGTACATTACTCGAACATTGAACCGCTTAACATTGGCGGGCGCTCTCTTCCTGATGCTGATTTCCATCTTGCCGTTCTTCTTCAGCAAGCTGGCAAATCTGCCGCAGTCGATTTACATCGGTGGTACTTCGCTGTTGATCGTTATCGGGGTAGCCCTGGATACGATGAAGCAGATCGAAAGCCAGATGATCAAGCGCCACTACCAAGGGTTCATCAAGTAATACCTAGGTTTTTACAGAAAAGCCTCTGTAAGCTTTTCTTTATGGGACGGAGGGAATGGACGTGAATATAATTCTGATGGGGCTGCCTGGAGCCGGTAAAGGTACACAGGCAGAACGAATCGTTGAAGAGTTTGACATCCCGCACATTTCGACTGGTGATATGTTTCGAGCAGCGGTCAAGAACGAGACGCCGCTCGGACTAGAGGCTAAATCCTACATGGATAAAGGTCTGCTCGTTCCCGATGAGGTTGTCATCGGGATTGTGCGGGAACGTCTGTCGATGAGCGACTGCGAAAAAGGATTCCTGTTAGATGGTTTCCCGCGCACCGTTCCGCAGGCGGAAGCGTTGACAGCTACCGTAAAGGAGCTGGGACGCGATATTGATCATGTGATCAATATCAATGTTCGTCGGGAACTCTTGATTGAACGTCTGACCGGTCGCTGGATCTGCCCAGTTTGCGGAGCTAGCTATCATACGATGTTCAACCCTCCAAAAGAGGCTGGCGTGTGTGACAAAGATGGTGGTAAGCTGTATCAGCGTGAAGACGACAAGCCGGAAGTGGTAGCACAACGTCTTGATGTCAACATTGCTCAAACACAGCCACTGATCGATTATTACTCCGCTCAAAAGCTCCTGCGAGATATCAATGGGGAACAAGATATCCAGGTAGTGTTTGCGGAAATTAAGTCTTTGCTAAGAGGGTAATTGCGAATGATTATCCTGAAGTCGAAATCAGAACTTGAGGTTATGCGCGAAGCTGGTCGTATCGTCGCACTCACCCATCAAGAACTGGCCAAGGCGATCAAGCCTGGTGTCACGACGAAGCAACTAGACGAAATGGCCGAGACGTTTATCCGTAGCATGGGCGCAGTTCCATCATTCAAAGGCTACGGTGGCTTTCCAGGAAGTATCTGTGCTTCAGTCAATGAAGAACTCGTACACGGGATCCCAGGAAAACGGATGCTGCAAGAGGGAGACATCATTAGTTTAGACATCGGTGCCCAGTTTGAGGGCTTCCATGGAGACTCCGCTTGGACTTATCCGGTAGGCACGATTTCTGCAGAAAATGAGAAGCTCTTGCTGGTGACAGAAGAGTCTTTGTACAAGGGGCTTGAAAAGGCTGTGCCGGGTGCAAGACTGTCTGATATCTCGCATGCGATTCAGGTTCATGCAGAAGCTGCCGGCTTCACTCTCGTTCGCGAGTATGTGGGGCATGGGATTGGGCAAAACTTGCACGAAGATCCGCAGGTTCCAAATTACGGACCTCCTGATCGGGGTCCACGATTGAAACCAGGCATGGTGTTGGCAATTGAGCCAATGGTAAATGCCGGCGAACGTTATGTCCGCACATTGGAGGACAATTGGACGGTAGTAACAGTGGATCGGAAAACATGTGCTCATTTTGAACACACCATCGCGATTACGGAAGATGGCTATGAGATTTTTACACGGGCGTAAACGAGATTCCTTTAAGATTGGGATTGTCGTCCAACGTGTCGACGATAAGTTCGTTGTGTGATCATTTCGCAAAACTCATGGTCTGACTGAAGAGCAGAAGAAAGGAGAGTTTACCATGGCAAAAGATGATGTAATTGAGGTGGAAGGTACGGTAATCGAACCTTTGCCGAATGCTATGTTTCGGGTAGAATTAGAGAATGGACATAAGATCCTTGCTCACGTCTCCGGAAAAATCCGCATGCACTTTATCCGTATCCTGCCTGGGGATAAAGTAACTGTTGAACTGTCGCCGTACGACTTAACCCGCGGACGTATTACGTACCGCTATAAATAGTTAGTAAAACCCCTAGAAAAGGGAGGCAAGAACCATGAAAGTGAGACCTTCGGTTAAACCGATCTGCGAGAAATGCAAGGTTATCCGTCGTAAAGGTAACGTAATGGTTATTTGTGAAAATCCTAAGCATAAGCAAAAACAAGGGTAAACAAGGAGGTGCTTTTTACACATGGCACGTATTGCAGGCGTTGACTTGCCGCGCGAAAAACGCGTTGAAGTCGCTCTTACCTACATCTTTGGTATTGGCCGCCCCACGTCTCAAAAAATTCTGTCCGCCACTGGCGTAGATGTGAACACTCGTGTTCGTGATCTGACAGAAGACGAAGTTGCTAAACTTCGTGAGTACATTGACAAAACCGTGAAGGTGGAAGGCGATCTCCGTCGTGAGATTTCCTTGAACATCAAGCGCCTGATGGAAATCGGCTGCTTCCGCGGTATTCGTCATCGTCGTGGACTTCCAGTTCGCGGTCAACGTACTAAAACAAATGCTCGTACGCGTAAAGGTCCACGCCGTACAGTAGCTAACAAGAAGAAGTAAAGGAGGGTAATCTGACATGGCGAAAAGAAAACAGGCTACAGCTGCTCGTACCCGTCGTCGTGACCGTAAGAATGTTGAAGTCGGCGTAGCACACATCCGTTCTACATTCAACAACACGATTGTGACGATCACTGACCCACACGGAAACGCGATCTCTTGGTCCAGTGCTGGTGCCCTCGGTTTCAAGGGTTCCCGCAAAAGCACTCCATTTGCTGCGCAAATGGCTGCTGAAGCGGCTGCTCGTGTTGCGATGGAACACGGCATGCGTTCTCTTGAAGTATCAGTAAAAGGCCCAGGTGCTGGTCGTGAAGCTGCGATCCGTTCCCTGCAAGCTACTGGTCTTGAAGTGAACATGATTAAAGACGTGACGCCAATTCCGCACAACGGTTGCCGTCCACCAAAACGTCGCCGCGTGTAACTGGTTTATATCGTTCAGAACATGTCCATACTAGAATGGTAAATTCTGATTTATAGCTTGTCATGCACGCAAACGGTAAACCGCCGGGGAAATTCCTGAGTGGGCACGTATGCGGCCCACCCAAGGATTTCGACGTTTTGAAGGAGGGTTTGTTTAATGATAGAAATAGAAAAACCAAAAATCGAGGTTGTGGAAGTAAGCGACGACAACTCGTATGGAAAGTTTGTTGTAGAACCTCTTGAGCGTGGATACGGAACTACCCTTGGCAACTCGCTGAGACGAATCCTTCTTTCGTCCTTGCCAGGCGCGGCAGTTCGTACCGTGCAAATCGATGGGGTTCTTCACGAGTTCTCTACGGTTGAAGGCGTCGTTGAAGATGTAACCGAGATCATCCTGAACATCAAAGGCTTGGCGCTGAAGATCCATTCCGATGAAGAAAAAGTAATCGAGATCGATGCAGAAGGCGAAGGCGTTGTCAAAGCGGGAGATATCCGTGCTGACAGTGATGTGGAGGTCTTAAACCCTGATCTTCATATTGCAACGTTGGCGAATGGCGGTCGTCTGCATATCCGCATGACAGCTGGACGTGGTCGTGGTTATGTTCAATCAGATGGAAACAAGTCGGAGGATCTCCCAATTGGTGTGATTCCGATTGATTCGATCTACACGCCGATCAAGCGCGTTAACTATCAAGTGGAAAATACCCGTGTAGGGCAAATGACCAACTATGACAAGTTGACCCTTGAGGTATGGGCAAACGGCAGCATCAGTCCGGAAGAGGCCGTTAGCCTCGGCGCCAAAATCATGACGGAGCACCTGAACCTGTTTGTCGGTCTGACCGACGAGGCGAAAGATGCAGAAATCATGGTAGAAAAGGAAGAAGACAAGAAAGAGAAAGTGCTCGAGATGACTATCGAAGAGCTCGATCTTTCTGTTCGTTCCTACAACTGCTTGAAGCGTGCCGGTATCAACACCGTGCAAGAGCTGACGCAGAAGACCGAAGAGGACATGATGAAAGTGCGCAACCTGGGACGCAAATCTCTGGAAGAAGTTCAAGAAAAGTTGGCTGAGTTGGGCCTGTCCCTCCGCAGCGACGACTAGAGACATAAGGTTACCCTTTAGCACGCTCTGTTCTCTCGAGTAAGAGGGAGGTAAGAACATGGCACAACGTAAATTGGGTCGTCGTAGCGATGCACGTAAAGCGCTGTTCCGCGACTTGGTAACTGACCTGATCATCAACGAGCGCATCGAAACTACAGAGATGAAGGCGAAAGAACTTCGCCCAATCGCTGAAAAAATGATCACGCTCGCGAAACGTGGCGATCTGCACGCTCGTCGTCAAGTAGCTGCTTTCGTTCGTAAAGAAGTAGCGAACGCAGAAGGCCGCGATGCAGTTCAAAAACTGTTCGATGAAATCGCTCCTCGCTTTAAAGAGCGTAACGGCGGATACACTCGTATCCTGAAAGCCGGCCCTCGTCGTGGCGATGCTGCACCGATGGCTTACATCGAATTCGTTTAATAGGTCCATATCATCTGGTCGTTTCACCGAGGAATGGGACTCGTTCCCTGACCTGAAACAACCGCGAAAAGGGTGGGGGCAGATCTGGTCATAGGCTGGACTCTGATTCAACCCTTTTTTCCTTTATCCAGAGAAGAGTGGATTCTAGTATTTCGTTGCTCATTTCCCTGTGAAGGCTGGGGAGGATGTGAACGCCTCATGAATGAGGAGAGCTTGCTAGCATTTCGTAACGTTTCCTTTTCCTATGAGGGTGACGAGGGGCAGCGAGTACCGGTGCTAAAAAGTGTGGACCTGACGATTGAGAAAGGCTCATTTGTCTCCATTCTGGGACACAACGGCTCGGGAAAGTCCACTCTGGCAAAGCTCATGAATGCTCTGCTCTTGCCAGAGGACGGAACCATACTTGTCACCGGCTTTGATACCAAAGACGGAGAGATGCTGTGGGAAATTCGCAGACATGTAGGTATGGTCTTTCAAAATCCAGACAATCAAATTGTCGGAGCGACCGTTGAGGATGATGTAGCTTTTGGTCTGGAAAATATGGGTGTAGACCCTCGGGAGATGCGTCAGCGCATTGACGAGGCGCTTCTTTCGGTAGGGATGGAGAAGTACCGGATGGCCCAGCCGCACAGGTTGTCTGGCGGGCAAAAGCAGCGGGTGGCCATTGCAGGAATCATGGCGATGCGACCATCTGTCATCATCTTGGATGAAGCGACGGCCATGCTGGACCCGCAGGGGCGTCAGGAAGTCATGCTCCTGGCTCGCCGTCTGAACCGTGATGAAGGTATTACGATAATAAACATCACGCATTTTCCAGAGGAAGCTGTCTTTTCTGATCGGGTAACGGTCATGAATGCAGGTGAAGTCCTGATGGAAGGATCGCCGAAAGACGTATTCAACCAGATAGAGCGACTTCAATCCGTTGGCTTGGATGTACCGTTTGCTGTCCGTCTGCGTCATGAACTCGCGGCGAAAGGAATCGAACTACCGTTTGTACTGCACCAAGAGGAGCTGGTGGAGCACGTATGCAGATTACTTTTGACCAAGTAAGCCACATGTACGGGAAGGGGACGCCGTTTGAGCGACTTGCCCTAAAGGAGATTTCGTTGACGATTCCGTCCGGTTCTTTTGTGGGCATCATTGGCCAGACTGGCTCCGGCAAGTCTACCTTGATTCAACACTTGAACGGGTTGCTTGCACCGACTTCGGGACGGATCCTTCTCGATGATGTGGTCATAACGCCTTCCCAGCGACTGCCTCATACCAGACGACGCGATATCGGGCTGGTTTTTCAGTACCCGGAGCATCAGTTGTTTGAAGAAACAGTAGCCAAGGATGTGTCCTTTGGCCCGCTCAATTTTGACTTGCCTGCAGAAATGGTGGAATCACGGACGCGGGAGTCTCTGGAGATCGTGGGTCTGGATTACGACTTGATAAAGGATCGTTCTCCTTTCCAATTGAGTGGGGGGCAAATGAGGCGTGTTGCCATTGCGGGGGTACTGGCCATGCAGCCGAAAGTACTGGTATTGGACGAGCCGACTGCCGGTTTGGATCCTGCCGGACGAAAGGCGATCTTGGAGGGCATCCACCGCATTCATCGGGAGCAGCGACTCACCACTTTGCTGGTCACACACAGCATGGAGGAAGCGGCACGCTATGCCGATTATTTGCTCGTGATGTCGGATGGACAGGTTGCCTTGCAGGGTGCACCCGGCGAGGTGTTCATGCAGGCTGAGCTGCTGAAGCAGCTGTCACTCGACGTACCGGAAACGGTGGCGATGGTATCTCGATTGAATGAAAGGTTGCCGGACGACCAACATCTGCCGACTTCCCTCTTTCGGGAAGACGATCTGATTGATCATTTGCGAAAACGGTTGTCCGTGCCAAAGGAGCGTTAGGCATGCTGCAAAATATTGCGATAGGTCAATACGTGCCGGGACAGTCCTTTCTCCATCGCGCTGATCCTCGAAGCAAACTGCTCTTTATCATCCTTTTTGCTACCTTGGTATTTTTGGCAAACAATGCGCTGACCTACACGGTGCTCATTGCATTTACGCTGCTTGTGGCGCTTCTTTCCCGGCTCTCTCTTTCCTATATTTTGAAAAGCTTGAAGCCAGTCTGGATATTGATCCTGTTTACTGTCGTCCTTCATATTTTCATTACGAAGGGTGGGGCTGTCTATTATCAATGGGGGAGCTTCACCATCGAGGAAGAAGGGGTCCGCCAAGCGGTCTTCATTTCTTTGCGTTTGGGGCTGCTCGTGTTGATCAGTTCTCTGTTGACGCTGACGACCTCTCCCATCGATCTGACGGAAGGATTGGAGCGATTGCTCGGACCTTTTGGAAAGATCGGTGTGCCCGTGCATGAGATCGCACTCATGATGTCAATCGCACTGCGGTTTATTCCGACGCTCATGGAAGAGACGGACAAGATCATCAAGGCACAGACAGCGAGGGGAGCCGATTTTACCAGCGGCAATCTCGTCCGGCGCGCAAAGAATCTGGTTCCGATCGCAATCCCGTTGTTTATCAACGCGTTTCGTCGTGCAGAGGAGCTCGCTTTGGCGATGGAGGCTCGCGGGTATCGAGGCGGTGTCGGGAGGACGAGGCTGAACAAGCTGTCCTTTTCCTGGAGGGATACCTGTGTAGCGGTTGCTGGAGTACTTCTGATCGGTGTAATAGGATGGTGGCGTTCTTGAGAAGGCTCAAATGTGTCGTAGCTTACGACGGTACCGATTTCAGCGGTTTTCAGGTGCAGCCTGATCAAGTAACGGTGCAGGGAGAGATCGAAGCAGCACTGCAGCGGATCACGGGTGAGGAAATCCAGATAGCGGGCTCGGGTCGTACCGATGCAGGGGTGCATGCTCGCGGGCAGGTCATTCATTTTGACACAGCTAGCAATATCCCGCTGGAAAAATGGGGATTTGTGCTGAACAATCAATTGCCTGATTCGATCGTGATCCGTTCCATCGAAGAGGCTGAACCGACCTTTCATGCCCGATTTGACGTGCAGGTCAAGGAATACCGCTATTGCATCGACAACAACCCCGTAGCCGATGTATTTCGTCATCGCTATGCCGATCATATTCGATTTCCGCTTGATGTCGAGGCGATGCAAAGGGCTGCCCGCCATCTCGTGGGGGAGCACGACTTCACGTCCTTTTGCTCGGCGAAGACCTATGTGGAGGACAAAGTTCGTACTGTCTACGGATTGACGGTCGAGCGGATGGGGAATGAGGTTTGGGTGACTTGCCGCGGAAACGGCTTTTTGTACAACATGGTCAGGATCATTGTGGGAACTTTGGTGGAGGTTGGACAAGGCAAGCGTCCACCTGATGAACTCGCAGTCATACTCGAAGCCTGCGATCGGGAGAAGGCGGGAAAAACTGCGCCTGCCAAAGGTTTAACCATGTGGGAAGTTGTTTACTAGCGTCCCCATTTTCCAATTAATAGTGCGTGTGCAGGCACTTGACTCTGACCCAGCACATGTAGTACGATAATCCTTGGTATTTTAACCCCGCTAGCCCCACTCTAGCCCCGGTGTTGAAAGACAAGTTCGTGATGAAACACCTGGAAGAGTTGCTCACCCGTTAACAGCAACAACTTCCATTTGCAAGTTTCAGTAGGATTGGTTATAAGTAAATGTGAATGTGTAAGGTAAGATACTTAGGAGGGACAAACATGCGTACCACATATATGGCGAAACCGCTCGAAGTTGAGCGCAAATGGTACATCGTTGACGCAGAAGGTCAAACGCTTGGCCGTCTGGCTAGCGAAGTAGCTTCGATCCTGCGCGGCAAACTGAAACCTGAATTTACTCCTCACGTTGATGCTGGCGATTTCGTAATCGTAATCAACGCTGACAAAGTAAAACTGACAGGTAAAAAACTGCAAGACAAAATCTACTACACTCACTCCCTGTATCCAGGTGGTTTGAAAAAGACCACTGCAGGCGACATGCTGAACAAGAAACCAGATCGCATGTTCGAACTGGCTGTAAAAGGTATGCTGCCTAAAAACAGCTTGGGACGTCAAATGTTCACCAAGCTGAAAGTATACGCTGGAACTGAGCACCCGCATGCAGCACAAAAACCAGAAGTTTGGCAAATTCGCGGTTAAGGTAAAGGGAGGAAATATACGTGGCACAAGTACAATACTACGGTACAGGTCGTCGTAAGCACTCCGTTGCACGCGTTCGCCTGGTTCCAGGTGAAGGTCGCATTGTGATCAACAAGCGTGAAATGGACACTTACTTTGGTTTGGAAACACTGAAATTGATCGTAAAACAACCACTCGTTCTGACTGAAACCCTCGGTCGTTACGATGTTCTGGTTAACGTAAACGGCGGCGGAACCACTGGTCAAGCTGGTGCAATCCGTCACGGCGTGGCTCGCGCTCTGCTGAAAGCAGATCCGGAACTGCGCGGCGCTCTGAAACGCGCTGGCTTCCTGACTCGCGACCCTCGTATGAAAGAACGTAAAAAATACGGCTTGAAAGCAGCTCGTCGCGCACCTCAATTCTCCAAGCGCTAATTGTTGCTTTCCGGATACAACCCCTTGTCTGTTCGCAGGCAGGGGGTTTTCCTTTGTCCCCAGGTCATAATTACCCAGCTTTGTCCATATGATGGATACGAGAATGGGACAAAGGGGACGATACACGGTGACACGAAAAGGGATTGGCTGGATTTTGGCTTTCGCCTTACTGGTGCTCTTGTTCACCTATGAAACGCCTGATCGCTCCTCCTGGACGGCGTGGTCGCTTCCACTGGCGGGAACAGTGATTGCTATTGATGCTGGGCATGGAGGGAAAGACGGAGGAGCCACGTCTGCTTCCGGAGACGTGGTGGAGAAAGATGTTACGCTAGCAATCAGCATGTATTTGCGGGACTTTCTCCAACAATCGGGCGCTTATGTCATCATGACCAGGGAAGAAGATAAAGATTTGGCTTCTCCAAATGCGGATGCGAAACGCAAGCGAAAGTCAGAGGATATCCGCAATCGGGTCAAGCTCGTCAACGAGAACGCACCAGACTTTCTCATCAGCATTCATGTAAACTCGATTCCTTCCCCCAAGTGGTCAGGCGCCCAAACGTTTTATTCGCCGGCCTTTAAGAAAAGCCAAGAGATGTCGTATTTGATTCAGGATGAGATCAAACGTGTAATCGGAAATACGGACCGTGTGCCAAGCAAAACGGATAACGTTTTTCTCATTCGGGAAGTTGCATGCCCTGCCGTATTGGTGGAGGTTGGGTTCGTTAGCAACTCCGCTGAGGCCAAACAGCTTCAATCCGTAGATTATCAAAAGGCGATGGCCAACGCGATTTACCAAGGGATTTTGCGTCAGTACTCTGGCGAAAAGGCTCCCGTTACACCTTGAGGGCTCGGGTTTCGTGTCCCTCAGGACTGAATGTGCTATAATGAACGCGCAAACATAATCGCTACAGGGCGTCCATTCTTGAAAAGAAAATAGATGAGGTGAACGAGATGTTGACCAAAGAACAAGTTCTTGAGGCACTGCGTGATGTAAAAGACCCCGAAATCAACCGCAGCCTGGTCGAACTGAATATGATTCGCGACATCCGGATTGAAGGCAGTACCGTTAGTCTGACGGTTGTACTGACCATTTCCGGCTGTCCGCTGAAGGCCAAGATAGAAGACGACGTCATTGCTGCGCTGCGCGCGTTGGGTGCAGAAAACGTGAATCTGCAGTTTGGCTCCATGACTGACGACGAGAGAGCTGCTCTAAGTGCACAGCTGCGAGGCAGTGCGGGGCAGACACATAACATGACACCTGGACAGGCGCCGTTGCTCAATCCGATTTTGGACAAGAATTCGAAAACGACCTTCATTGCTGTCACTTCCGGAAAAGGCGGCGTAGGAAAATCGACGGTTACTGTGAACCTGGCTGTGGCATTGGCACGCATGGGTAAAAAGGTCGGGATCATCGATGCGGATATTTACGGCTTCAGCGTTCCCGATATGATGAATATCGACCAGCGCCCGACAGTGATTGGAGAAACCATCCTGCCTGTCGAAAAATTAAACGTAAAAGTCATGTCGATGGGCTTCTTTGTCGAGGACAACTCGCCGATTATCTGGCGCGGCCCGATGCTGGGTAAAATGCTGCGCAATTTCTTTTCCGAAGTTCACTGGGGGGAAGAGCTGGATTACTTGCTGTTGGACCTGCCTCCAGGAACAGGTGACATGGCGCTCGATGTCCATACGATGATTCCGCAAAGCATGGAAATCGTCGTGACGACTCCGCATGCGACAGCTGCCTTTGTCGCTGCACGTGCTGGTGCCATGGCAAAACGTACGGGACACGAGATCCTCGGTATCGTGGAAAACATGGCATGGTACGAAGCGAAAGACGGCTCCAAGGAGTACGTTTTTGGACGCGGGGGAGGAGCCAAGCTGGCTGAAACATTGGCAAGCGAGCTGTTGGCGCAAATTCCACTGGGACAGCCTGACAATCATCCCTCCGAGCCGGATTACACGCCATCGATTTACCGCGAGCAATCGGAGATCGGACGGATCTACATGGATATGGCGAAACGCGTTGATGAAAAATGCCAAAGCGTCGTCAAACAATAAGCAAAAAGGTGGGCTCCTGCAAAGAGCTCACCTTTTTTATTAGGATTGAGAACTTTGAGCTCCGCCGCCGCTGCCCTTTTTCTCTTTGCCGCCTTTTTTAGGCTTCAGTTCTTTTGGCTTGGTGAGATCCTCTTGCGCTTTGGTCATCAGCTTTAGCATTTCCGCCTGAAAAAGCGGGCTTTGCAAAGATTCCTTCATGATCTGCATGGTTTGCTGGCGGTAAGCGGAGCTTTTCATGAGGTCCATGAGGTTTTTTTCGAACTCCGGATCCTTCATCAAGGTGATGAGTTCTTTTTGATATTCCGGATCCTTCATGAGGTCCTTCATGAGCGTTTTTTGTTCGGTCTTCATGGACTTGGCCAACGTGCTGGCGAATTTCGGGTCCTGAAACGCTTCTTTAATATGCGAGCTATTTGGATTGGTCATGCTTTGAATCAAAGCCGTTTTTACGGTTGAATCGTCCATCATGATGTTTTGCTTGAACTTTTCGTCCTTCATCATTTTTTCCATGGACTTTTTCGCTTCGTCGGTCTGCAAAATGTCCAGCACCATGTCTTTTACGCTTTTATAATCAGGCTGAGACGAGCTTTGCGCCTGTCCGCCGCTTGAGCAACCGGTCATAACCAGACAGACAATTGCCAGCAGCCAGATGGTCATAGACATTTTTCTCATGGGGTGGACACCTCCTTCTTTACTCTGCCTACAAGTAACGTGTGCATTTTGTTTTGTTCTTACGCTAGTATTTTCTTTCATGCATTGGTACAATCATATTCGATGTGGATGGGAGGGAATGTTTGGTGAGTTTGCGTAAGTATGGCTGGCTTTTTTTCACTACCCTGCTGCTTGGCGGCTTGGGCGGTGCATTGGTCGCCTTGATATTTGATATGGAAAAATTGCTGGAGAGCAGTGTTGGGAATTTCCTTGTCGGAATCCTCATGTATGTGCTGTATGGAATGACCATCAGTATTGTTGCCCAAATGGGTTTTTTTGCGTATATGACGATTAATTATTTTGCCAAGACCATCTTTAAAACACCATCCATGTGGAAAAGCGTGCAAATTTTCCTCGTGATTTTCGTCTTTTTCGATATGATATATTTGCGATATTCCTCGCTGGGAGAAGGGGGTTCCATTGGGCCTTTCTTGGTCGAGCCGATTCTTTTGTTGATTGTGGCGGTAGTGACCGCATTCGGAAAATCGAATTTGACGAACCGGACCGCTTGGATCCCTACGCTATTTTTTATGTTCGTGGTCACTGCGCTGGAGTGGATCCCAGCACTGAAAGAAGCGGATATACATTCTACCTTGTCCATGCTCGTTCCCTTATTGTTTTGCAACGTCTGGCAAGTCATGCAATTGCATCGTCTGGTAAAAAGAGAAAGCTGACCGAAGAGGGTCAGCTTTTTTTAATGAACTTCTTTGCTTTTCACGTCGGTTCCCGTAATGAGCTCGGAAACAGTGACGAATTCGTAGCCTTGCTGGCGCAGCTTGTCGATAATGACGGGGAGAGCCAGATGCGTTTCTTTGCAGGAGTCACTTGCATGCATCAAAATGATATCACCGGGGTGCGCTTTTGATAATACGTTGTTGATGATGGTTTCTGTGCCAGGATTCATCCAGTCCTTGGAATCCGTATCCCATTGGA
Organism: Brevibacillus choshinensis; assembly: GCF_016811915.1. Lineage (NCBI taxonomy): Bacteria > Bacillati > Bacillota > Bacilli > Caryophanales > Paenibacillaceae > Brevibacillus > Brevibacillus choshinensis. The sequence continues at coordinate 276,052 of NZ_CP069127.1, forward strand.
TGACGGAATACCCCATTTCACTTGCGATCTGTAGGACGCGCTTGTCAAAGTCACCGTTTGGCATCCTGATGAGATTTGGCTTTTTCCCAGTCATCTCGGTGAGGACGGTGTCGGCCTTACCGATCTGGGAGCGGATTTCTTCATCGGAGTATTTGCTGTAGTTGTCGTGCTTATGTCCATGAGAGCCGATTTCAAAGCCGTCATCCTTGATGCGTTTCACGATTTCCGGATGACGCTGACTCCATGGGGAGGAGAGGAACATGGTCGCCTTGTTCACGTTCTTTTGCTTCAGTACGTCCAGGATGGGCAAGGTGCGCGTTTCGCCCCAGCTGATGTCGAATGTAAGAGCGATCTTTTTCTCTTTGGTATCTACCTTGTAGATGGCTTGAGGAGCTTGATTTGCCCCTGAAAAGGCAGTGATCGTGTCGCGTTCAGCATAGCCGATTCCCGCCGTCAACAAAATCGCGGTTACGATAATCAGAATCTGTTTCAAGCGTTGAGCACTCACTACGTAGATCCGTCTCATGGAAAAGCACCTCCTTTGTCCGATAACAGTTTATGCTTGTAAGACAAGGATATTCTTTGGCCTGTTGGCTAATGTTGAGGTACAATGCATATAGTGGAAGTACCAGGCTGTAAAAGGAGCGTGGCTCATGAAAAATCATTTGCAGCGGTTATGGTTGGACAATAGAGGGTTCTTCCTTGCCGCGTGTTTGCTGTTTATTGGTGGAGGGTTAATCGGATATTTTCAAGCGCCCATGGTAGAGGCTATGGTCAGCGAGCTAATGGGGCAGCTGAAGGAAATTGTGGATCGAATCAAAGAAAGCGGTGGCGGAGTATTTGCTACTTTCTGGATGATTTTCTCCAATAATGTGGTGAGTGCTTTGATGATGATGGCACTCGGATTGTTCTTTGCATTCTTTCCCATTATTGGATTGGTTGCCAACGGAATTTTGCTCGGTTTCATTCTTTCCAAATCCGTTGGGGTCAGTCCGTGGCTTATGTTAGGCGCGGGAATTTTACCTCACGGAATATTTGAACTGCCTGCTGTCCTTTTCGCAGCAGGGGTCGGGATTCGCCTGGGTCTTTTGAGCTTCCGTTCGGTGGGGGTCCTGTTTCAGCCTCACAAGATAGAGCGTCTGAAAAATGACTGGTATGATACGCTGAAGCAATTTCCAGTTGCCGTAATCACGGTGATCGCATTGCTGCTCATTGCAGCGATTGTCGAAAGCTCTATTACCCCGTACATCCTGAATGGGTTGATAGGAGACCAAATGAAGCTGAATTTGGTGAAATAAGGATTAGATAAGACTTTATGAAAATATTAAAGCCTTCCTAAACGGAGGGCTTTTATTTTTGAATAGCGGTGAATTCCGTTGGAAAGGATAGAGGGGAGACTCGTAAGGCGGAGGTCGATTTCATTGCTAGGGTTTTTGTTTAACACAAAAG
>NZ_CP069127.1:282500-342500 GCF_016811915.1 Brevibacillus choshinensis
CCCTGGGGATAACAGGCTTATCTCCCCCAAGAGTCCACATCGACGGGGAGGTTTGGCACCTCGATGTCGGCTCATCGCATCCTGGGGCTGAAGTAGGTCCCAAGGGTTGGGCTGTTCGCCCATTAAAGCGGTACGCGAGCTGGGTTCAGAACGTCGTGAGACAGTTCGGTCCCTATCTGTCGCGGGCGTAGGAAGTTTGAGGAGAGCTGTCCTTAGTACGAGAGGACCGGGATGGACGCACCGCTGGTGCACCAGTTGTCACGCCAGTGGCACAGCTGGGTAGCTATGTGCGGACGGGATAAGCGCTGAAAGCATCTAAGCGTGAAGCCCCCTCCAAGATGAGACTTCCCACAGCGCAAGCTGGTAAGACCCCTCATAGACGATGAGGTTGATAGGTTCGGTGTGGAAGCGTGGTAACACGTGGAGCTGACGAATACTAATCGGTCGAGGACTTATCCACACACTCTTAGCAAACATGCATATTCAGTTTTGAAGGAATGACCTTCAATGTTCCTCGGTAGCTCAGTTGGTAGAGCAATCGGCTGTTAACCGATCGGTCGGCGGTTCGAGTCCGTCCCGAGGAGCCATATTCATGCTCCTGTAGCTCAGTCGGTAGAGCGTTTCCATGGTAAGGAAGAGGTCGCAGGTTCGATTCCTGTCGGGAGCACCATTGTACAAACGTTATGGCCCGTTGGTGAAGCGGTTTAACACAGCAGCCTTTCACGCTGTCATACAGGGGTTCGAATCCCCTACGGGTCACCATCATGGAGGCTTAGCTCAGCTGGGAGAGCATCTGCCTTACAAGCAGAGGGTCGGCGGTTCGATCCCGTCAGCCTCCACCATTTACTTCGTTCCTGGTTCCGGCTTCGGATCTCACCGTTCCGGTTCACCCTCGGAGTAAACTCTTAGGAGATATGCTCGGGTACATCAGATCTTGCTTGCCAGCGTAGGGCATTCGACGCAGTGGCGCAAGTAGGATGCGATCCCGTCAGCCTCCACCATTTAATCAAATATGGGGAGATAGCGAAGTGGCTAAACGCGGCAGACTGTAAATCTGCTCCCTCTGGGTTCGGCGGTTCGAATCCGTCTCTCCCCACCATGTTTTTTCTTTTTTTGCTTATTGGGGTATAGCCAAGCGGTAAGGCAACGGACTTTGACTCCGTCATTCCTAGGTTCAAATCCTAGTACCCCAGCCACTTGCACGAGCCATTAGCTCAGTTGGTAGAGCATCTGACTTTTAATCAGAGGGTCGAAGGTTCGAGTCCTTCATGGCTCACCAGTATTTACCTCCAGTTGGAGTATGACAATAGAATCATGTGCCCTTAGCTCAGCTGGATAGAGCGTTTGACTACGAATCAAAAGGTCGGGAGTTCGAATCTCTCAGGGCACGCATTTATCCTTCGAAAGTCCTGTATGCGCAGGTTTTTCTTGCCATCTGTACTCTTTCGGGATATGATTAATGAATCGGGAAGTAGCTCAGCTTGGTAGAGTACTTGGCTTGGGACCAAGGGGTCGCAGGTTCGAATCCTGTCTTCCCGACCATTTTTTGCGGGTGTAGTTCAATGGTAGAACTCCAGCCTTCCAAGCTGGTCGCGTGGGTTCGATTCCCATCACCCGCTCCATCGTAAAAAAGAAAACGAGTAGCCTACAGCTGCTCGTTTTTTGTTGTTCCATAATCATCCCGAGTAGGTTATTTATGCAAGATCCTGTCGAGTTGAGTCAATTCTCTTTTCGAGGCTACAATAGAACTGTTGAAGTTAGGTTGTAGCTGAGGGAAGGGGGCACGTTTATGAACAAAAACATTAGCATTGTCGGAGTACCCATGGATTTAGGTGCGGACCGGCGTGGAGTAGATATGGGACCGAGCGCTATTCGTTACGCAGGTGTGGTGGCCCGTTTGGAACAGATGGGTATGAACATCCAGGATCGCGGTGATATTCAGGTCGCACGTCCTCATCAATTTTCTGAAACCGAAAATCATAAATATCTGGATGAAGTGGTGGAGGCCAATGCCAAGCTGTCCGGAGTTGTAAGCGAAATCATGCAGGAAGGACGCTTCCCTTTAGTATTGGGCGGAGATCACAGCATCGCGCTCGGCACCATTGCCGGCGTAGCGAAGCACGTGAAAAACCTGGGTGTCATTTGGTTCGATGCTCACGGCGATTTGAACACAGGTGAGACCTCTCCATCTGGCAATATCCACGGAATGCCGCTGGCTGCCAGTCTCGGATTTGGACATGAGCGTCTGGTGAACATCGGTGGCTATGCACCGAAGCTCAAGCCGGAAAATGTGGTCATCATCGGTGCTCGCGATCTGGATGCAGGAGAGCGGGAACTCATCAAGCGCATCGGCATGAAAGTCTTCACCATGCATGAGATCGACAAGCTGGGAATGGCACGAGTCATGGAAGAAGCGATTGCCCATGTGTCCAAAAACACGGACGGCGTGCATCTGAGTCTCGACCTGGACGGTTTGGACCCGCATGATGCACCAGGAGTGGGTACACCAGTCATCGGGGGTATCTCGTACCGTGAAGGCCATGTATCCTTGGAAATGCTGGCGGATGCAGACATTCTGTGTTCTGCGGAGTTTGTGGAAGTGAATCCGATTCTGGATAGCGAAAACCGCACAGCACGCGTGGCAGTTGCTCTGATGAGCTCCGCTTTTGGAGATAAATTGCTGTAGTACCACCCATAACCATAACAAAAGAGAGGCTTTCGCAGCCTCTCTTTTTGTTGTTTCCGTGTCTTTACATTGTTGGAAGAAAACAGTACATTCTAAGGATGGAGATGCAGTTTATTTAGGAGATGGTCTAGCCGCACACTTAGCTCCAACAGCTCTGGAGTGATGGAGGCCTGTGCTTTGTACTGATCATTCAGTTCTTTTCTCAGCCTTTCGATCTGGAGGAGAACATCTTTATTTGTCATCTGGCCCACTCTCCTTTACAGCGTCAGGATAAAAGAGCTACCATCACTAATATATAGAGGGTAAAGGTACGCTTATTCCTGTATTTCCCAACAAATTACCCGCACAAACATGAAAAAGATACGAAACCATTTGCAGTATCATCCGTATATAGGATTACGGTATTGTGGGGAGGATCGCATGGATTTTGTAGAGAAACGGTTGACTCAACGAGCGAAGCGTGGAGATCGTGAAGCCTTTGCCGAGTTGATCGAGATTTATAAGGATAAGATATTCCAGCTAGCGTATCGTATGGTGGGAAACCGCCAGGATGCTGAAGATATCGCGCAGGAGACCTTTCTGCGGGTATATGCCAATTTGCATACGTACGATGAAAGCTACAAGTTCTCCACCTGGATCTACCGTATTGCGACCAATTTATGTATCGACCGTGGCCGTAAGAAGCGGCCGGATTTCTCATTGGACGAAGAAACAGAGCCAGGGCAAGGCTTGGACTGGTACTCACGCTTGTCTTCAAACGAGCGTACGCCGGAGGACAAAGTAGTGACGCAGGAGCTGCAGGAGACCGTACAGGATGCGTTGTCCCATTTGCAGCCGAAGTATCGATCCATTATGATCCTGCGCTATATTGAAGATCTGTCGCTGCAGGAAATCAGCGATATCGTGAAATTGCCTGTGACGACGATCAAAACGCGAATTCACCGGGGAAGAGAAGCACTGCGCAGCAAGTTGCGATTGATGTAAGAAAGGAGAAAAACAAGATGGAATGCCGGGATATGATTATTCTCATCCATGAATATCTGGATGGGGACACTGACGAGCTAACCAATCAGAATTTGCAAACTCATATGAGAACCTGTGTGAGCTGCCGCCAGCACATGCATGAATTACAACGAGCCATTGCCTTTGTGCAGAGCGCTTCTCATATTCATGTCTCCTCTGATTTTACGGCTCGTGTACTGGCCCAATTGCCTGCTGAGACGAAAAAGAACTTGTTTTCGGGCTGGCTTAGGAGGCATCCGTTCCTTACAGCAGCAGCTGTCTTTCTCTTTCTGATGACAGGCAGCTTGTGTGCAAACTGGTTTGATCGGGACAACATCTTGCAGGTTTCCTCGTCCAACATGGATAAATTAAAAATCGACCGAGAAAGAAATGTTGTCGTCGTACCGGCTGGAACCAGCATTGATGGTGATCTGGTCGTGCGAAATGGAAATGTCGAAGTGCAAGGTCAAGTCAAAGGAAACGTGGTTGCAATCGAAGGGAAAGTGTTCGTGGCATCTACGGCACAAGTGGCGGGAAATACAGAATCGATCGAAGCCATCGTGGACTGGATCTGGTATGAGGTGAAAAATATTGGAAATGACTTGCTTCCAGTCTTGCCATAAGAGAAAATAGAGAGTACAGCTATCTACAGCACGGCAGCGCAGCCGTGCTTTTTCCACAGGAGATAGACTGACTTCATTGAGATGGAGCGAGATATGGGGGCTTCGTTATGATATCGTTGGACTATGGGGATTTGCTACGGTATGGAACGGACATTTTACTCGTTACATACGTGATTTATAAAATAATTATGCTCATTCGCGGGACACGCGCAGTACAATTGTTGAAGGGGATCATGGTCATCGTGATCACCTGGCTCCTCAGCAAATATTTTCAGCTCACCACGTTGCACTGGCTGATGTCACAGGCATTTACCTTCGGGGTATTGGCTGTCGTCATCATTTTTCAGCCTGAATTGCGGCGTGCCCTCGAACAATTGGGACGGGGGAAGCTTTTTTCTCGTTCCAGCACCATTCAGGACGACGATGTGGTGAATCGTCTGGTGCAAGAAGTATGCAAATCCGTCACGTATATGGCAAAACGCAGGATTGGCGCCCTGATCGTCATCGAGCGTGAAACAGGTTTGAATGATTACGTAGAGACGGGGATTGCGATCAATGGCCGGGTGAGCTCCGAGCTGTTGATTAATATTTTCATTCCGAATACCCCTCTGCATGACGGGGCGGTCATTATGCGCAAAGACGTCATTTTGGCTGCTGCCTGTTATTTGCCGCTGTCCGAAAACAACTCGATCTCCAAGGAGCTGGGGACGCGCCACCGTGCTGCAATCGGTGTCAGTGAGGTATCCGATGGAATGTCGATCATCGTTTCGGAGGAGACGGGGCAAGTATCTTTTGCCACACATGGCACGATGAACCGGAACTTGACGGAAGAGCAGCTGGCGGAAATGCTGACAGAGCAGCTCCAGCCTCTGTCAAAGGGCAAATCCATGGGAAGTCGTTGGCAATGGAGGCGAAAACATGGATAAATGGTTAAATAGTCATTGGTTTGCTCGCGCAGTCGCGCTACTTTTGGCAGTGATGATGTGGATGGTCGTGAATCTCGAACCGGAGCAGGCGACGACCCCCGAAGCCAGTCAGCCGGTGTTTATTGATGGCGTCAATCTGCATGTCAAATACGATACGGACCGCTATCAGGTGGTCAAGCAGCAGAGGACCGTCAAAGTGGCGCTGGAGAGCAGTAATCCGTTCTACCGCCACAATTTCTTCCCTGCGGATTCGTGGGAAGTCTACGTTGATGCTACGGGACTAGGCAAGGGAACGCATAAAGTCCCTGTCCAATACAAGGGCTTCCCCGATGAAGTGAAGGTGGGAATTATCCCGAACATCGTGGAAATTACCCTGGAAGAGAAAAAGACGGTGGAGCGGGAAGTCAACGTAGAGATGCTGGGAGTCGTCGCGCCCGGGTATACCGCTGGGGAGCCGATCGTAAAGCCTTTCCGCGCGCTTGTGCGCGTACCGGAAAGCCAAGTAGACAAAGTAGCTGCCGTAAAGGCATCCGTCGATCTGGAAGGGGCGACATCCGCCATCAAGACCACCGTACCTTTGAAAGTGGTGGACAAGTCGGGGAATGTGATACAAGGTGCTGATGTGGTGCCTCTCACCGTTGAGGTGAACATCCCTGTCACCAGTCCGTTCGTGAAGGTGCCTGTCAAATTAAACTTGACGAATGAAATGCCAAATGGCTATAGTTTGGCTAGTGTGGATATGAATGTGGACGAAGTGACCGTATATGGGCCGAAGGAAGTCATAGATGCGATGAAAGCAACTACGTACCCTGGCCCGGATATTGATCTGAGCAACATTACATCAGATCGTCTGTTAGAGCTAAAAATACCGGTAATGGATAGTATCGTGAAGGTAGAACCCGAGTATTTAAAAGTTTCACTGAAGGTCGTACCTTCTACCACGAAGCGTATGGAAAAGATCCCGATTCGCATCAGTGGGTTATCAGAAAACCTGCAAGCCAAGGTGCTATCGACGGCAGGCCAGGAGATGTCTACAATTGATTTTGATGCCGTAGGGGCGGCTCAGATCTTGAATCAGCTGAGACCGGAAGACCTGCAAGTCGTAGCCGATGTCAGCAATATGCCGGCTGGAGTGTATGAGATTGCGTTGAACTACATCTTCCAATCCGATTACCTGGGGCCATCAGAAAGCGCACCCAAGAAGGTCACAGTAGAAATCACGAACAAGCAAAGGTAGACATAAGCTGTTGTGTGCACAAGGAAGGAAATGAGGGACAAACATGGGGAAGTATTTCGGAACTGACGGTGTACGCGGTGTGGCAAATGCACAGCTAACACCCGAACTGGCATTTAAAATCGGACGCGTTGGCGGTTATGTTCTCACGAGACACAAACAAGAAGGTAAGCCAAAAGTAGTGATTGGGCGCGATACGCGCATTTCCGGCCAAATGCTGGAAAACTCGCTTTTGGCCGGCCTGCTATCGGTCGGAGCAGAAGTAGTCAGATTGGGTGTCATCTCTACCTCGGGTGTGGCTTACCTCACACGAGCGTTGGGAGCAGATGCGGGTGTCATGATTTCCGCCTCCCACAATCCGTTTCCGGATAACGGCATCAAGTTCTTCGGCAGCAACGGCTTTAAACTGTCCGACGACGTAGAAGCAGAAATCGAACAATACCTGGATGCGACAGAGGACACACTGCCTCGTCCGACAGGTGAAAATATCGGAACGGTACTGGAGTTCTTGGAAGGTGGACAAAAATACCTTTCCCACTTGAAGAGCACAGTATCTGAGCGCTTTGACGGATTGAAGGTCGTTTTGGATTGTGCAAACGGAGCGGTTTCTTCTCTTGCGGCACGTCTGTTTGCGGACGTGGACGCAGAAGTAATCACCATCGGCGCCAATCCGAATGGCGTGAATATCAACGATCAATGCGGCTCTACTCACCCTGAGCGTGTTCAGGAGGAAGTACTGAAGCACAAAGCTGATCTCGGTCTTTCCTTTGACGGTGACGCTGACCGCTGTATCGCGGTGGATGATCAAGGTGAAATCATCGATGGCGACTACATCATGGCGATCTGTGCACGTGCTTTGAAGGCTAAAGGAAAGCTGAACAACAACACGATCGTAACGACCGTCATGGCCAACATGGGCTTTTTCAAAGGTATGGAGGAATGCTCCATCAATACGACCAAGACGGCCGTAGGAGATCGCTATGTCGTGGAGGAGATGCTGCGTGGCGGCTACAACCTCGGTGGCGAGCAGTCCGGACACATCGTTTTCCTGGACTACAATACGACTGGTGATGGCCTGCTGACGGGCTTGCAGCTTCTCAACATCATCAAGGAGTCGGGGAAACCATTGTCCGAGCTCAAAAACGTCATGGTCAAGTACCCGCAACTCTTGGTCAACGTGCGCGTTGAAGACAAGTCCAAGCTGAACGGCAACGAAGCAATCGAACAAGCTATCCGTGCAGTAGAGGAAGAGCTGGCCGGAAATGGTCGCGTGCTGGTGCGCCCGTCTGGAACAGAGCCGATCGTCCGTGTCATGGCAGAAGGCCCGGATGCGGATCAGCTGGAAGGCTTGGTCCATCGGATCGTTGACGTCGTGAAACAGGAACTCGTGTAAATATATGTGAAGGGGAGTGGTGCAGAGCCGCTCCCTTTCGCATATATGTAAATGATAAAGAATGATTGTCGCAATCAGCGAGATGTGTTAAAGTGTTCATGTGCATCTGGCTGTTGCACAATCAAGAGCGGGAGAGGGAGGCGAGCGCGGAACCGACTAACTATCACGAATCGAATGAATACTTGTTGAAAAGCGCCAGCGCTGCGGCAGAACGGAAATGAAGCCCAGTGGACGAGGTGGAGGTTTATCGAAGGTTTCGGCGGATACCTCCCGGGAGCTGTATCACTACCGTGGAGCGCAGGTACAAAATATCAGAGAGATCTGGTGGACAAAAGCCTGTGCATGATACGTCTTTTCTGTCTTTGGACCGTAAACGATGAACGAAAATGTGAATATATAAAATAAATGGAATGGCGGGGGCACACCCCCGTACCATTGGCATTGGGTTGTGTCCCCGCCTTATTTGGAAGGGGATCATCAATTATGTGCGGAATCGTTGGATACATTGGAAATAAACAAGCGCAGGATATTATCATCGGGGGTCTTCGCAAGCTGGAGTATCGTGGATACGACTCGGCTGGAGTAGCAGTCATCAACGAAAAGGGATTGGAGCTGGATAAAGCACAAGGCCGTCTGGCTGTGCTGGAAGAGCGTCTGGAATCTCAGCCGTTGGGTGGTTTCATGGGGATCGGGCATACACGTTGGGCGACGCACGGCAAACCGTCTGACGAGAATTCCCACCCTCACACAGATGCAAAGCATTCCTTTGCTGTCGTTCATAATGGAATCATCGAAAACTTCCTGCCGATCAAAGAAGAGCTGCTGAGCAAAGGCTACACCTTTACCTCCGAGACCGATACAGAAGTCATCGCGCACTTGCTGGCGGACATGTATGATGGCGATATCGTTTCGACTGCACGCAAAGCGGTGAAACGCATGCGTGGTGCATACGCATTGGGAATCATGACCGAGCATGAGCCGGATAAACTGGTGGCAGTTCGTCTGGCAAGCCCACTGGTGGTTGGCGTGGGTGACGGCGAGAGCTTCATCGGCTCCGACATCCCGGCGATCCTGGAGCACACACGTGACGTGTACATTTTGAACGAAGGCGAAATGGCTGTTCTCACCCGCGGCGGCGTCGAGCTGATGGATGCTGAGACAGGTGCAAAAATCGACCGTGAGCTGTTCCATGTAGAGTGGGATCTGGTGCAAGCAGAAAAAGGCGGATACGATTCCTTTATGCTCAAAGAAATCCATGAGCAGCCACAAGCCGTTCGTGAAACCATGGGCGCACGCATCGATCAGGACACCAAGCGCATCGTAATGCCTGAGTTGAAAATGACCGACGCTGAGCTGGCCAAATACGATCGCATCTATATCGTGGCATGCGGTACTTCCATGCACGCAGGTCTGGTAGGGAAAGACGTCATTGAAAAGTGGACTCGTGTCCCTGTAGAAGTAGCTGTTGCATCCGAGTTCCGTTACCGTGATCCGATCTACACGGACAACACCCTGATGATCGTGATCAGCCAATCCGGTGAAACGGCAGATACTTTGGCCGCTCTGCGTGAAGCGAAGAAGAGCAATGTCAAAGTCATGGCCATCACCAACGTGGTAGGCAGCTCGGTAGCACGCGAAGCCGACGAAGTCATCTTCACATGGGCAGGCCCAGAAGTAGCGGTAGCGTCCACGAAGGCGTATACGTCCCAAGTGGTAGCCCTCTATCTGTTCAGCCTCTACCTGGCACAGGTAAAAGGCACAATGGCAGCTGCTGAGGTAGCAGAAGTGGTGGATCATCTGCAAGAAATTCCGGCGCAAATTGCTTCCTTGCTGGAAGACGCTGAGCAGGTTCGTCACTTTGCTGAGAGCACCAAAGGTGTAAACAGCCTGTTCTTTATCGGACGCAGCCTCGACTATGCGGTATCCCTGGAAGGCTCCCTGAAGCTCAAGGAGATCTCTTATATCCATTCGGAGGCGTACCCTGCTGGTGAACTGAAGCATGGTACTCTCGCGCTGATTGAAGATAATGTACCGGTAGTGGCACTGGCTACTCAACCGGATATCTACGAAAAAATGGTGAGCAACATCGTGGAAGTCAAAGCCCGCGGCGCACGCGTACTGGGCTTTGCGATCGAAGGCAACAACGATCTGGCGAAGAGCGTAGACGAAGTCATCTACCTGCCATCCACGCTGCCGATGCTGGCACCGATTTTGACCGTCATTCCATTGCAATTGCTGTCTTACTTCGCATCCGTCGCTCGCGGGCTGGACGTGGATAAACCACGGAACTTGGCGAAGAGCGTGACGGTGGAGTAAGGGAAGTCTGTGTTCACGCAAAATAAAGTTTGTGTTCAATGACATTAGAGTTGGTAAATTTACATTAGAGTTAGTAAGTATTAATTGCATTCGAACAGCCCGATTTTAGTTAGAATCGGGCTGTTTCTTTTTTTGCCAAATAAGTAAAGTGCAAACTAAATATTGGGGTATTGCACTAACGGGCAGAATTGTTTAATTTACCATCCTTCGTTAAATTAAATTTGTATTCTGTCAGGCCAGGACTGTGCACATTAGCAATCCATGAGAAACCGGAAATGCTGTTGGACGATAAAATCTAGACATAAAGGAGGCTGCATATGGAACGTGTAATCTTGATGATGAATGTGCGAGAAAACCAGGGAGGAGAGTCAGTCGCATGGCAAAGATCGTTTTCGCATTGAACCAGTCTCTGGACGGATTCGTCGACCACGACCACACGGCATTTCAGCCCGACCCCGTGCTATTCCGTCATTTCATCGACGACGTGCGCGGCCTGGCGGGCTGCCTGTACGGGCGCTGCATGTACGAGACCATGCGGTATTGGGACGGCGACCATTTTGAATGGGATGCGCCGGAACGGGAATACGCAGAGGCGTGGCAAAGCAAACCGAAGTGGGTGGTGTCGAGGACGTTAAAGTCCGTCGGTCCGAACGCTTCTCTGATCGAGGGCGACCTCGCAGCGGCCATACGTGGGCTGAAGGCTCAGCATGAAGGGGAGATTGAAGTTGCCGGGCCGGAGTTGGCCCACAGTCTAACGGAGCTCGGTCTCGTTGATGAGTATCGACTCTATCTCCATCCAGTCGTGCTGGGTCACGGCAAGCCGTTCTTCGCCGGTCCGCGGCCGCCGCTGCGCCTCGTGGCAAGCGATCGAATTGGCGAGAGGGTGATCAGGTTGACCTACGTTCCAGTTTAGTTGTGCGGTTGATCCAGCGGCCTAAAGGGCACGTTACTTTAATAGGGATTCTCCGGCTGTAGCGACAGTCAGAGGATCCCTTATTCGTTCAGTTATGCGAAATGACATAGTTATTTATGGAATTGACGATTGACCTAACGGGATCGATAGTGGAGCAAACACAAATAGAGGCTGCTGGTGTTAATGCCTGTAGCCTTTGCTTAATTAACGGGCAGAATAGTAACGATATGTGGTATTACATGACTGTGCTAATGTCCGAGTTACTTCAATTAGTACGGGGAGGCCGGACAAGAAAACGGGTGGTTCGTGGACTTTATACCGACAAGCCGAACCTGCTCGTTGCCGTAATGGTGGAACGGATGCAGCAGCGAGACGGAAGCCATTATTTGGCCGCGAAGTTTAAAGCATTGTTTAAAGGAATTACACCACCATTTTAACTTTTTTCCCGAGTCACTTTATGTGAGCTCGGGCTATTTTCTTTTATCCTCCATTTCGTGAGCACTTGCAAGTAAGGAGGTATGACTTCTACGCGAGTTTTTTGTTATGATCAATTCACGACGCTTATTGTTTTCTGCAACCGAATGTTAGGGGAAGTTGGACTTCATGATTACGTTTCACACGGGGTCCCTTTTGCTTTCATAATGAGACGCAGCGAACCGGAAGGAGGAATAAACGGATGACGTATACCGTGAATATCATTCCCAAGCAGGATCAACAAACGAGCCGGTGGTCGGGTGGGACCACGACACAGCTCTCTATTTATCCGAATCATGCCGATTACGGCCAGCGTAACTTCATCTGGAGGCTCAGCTCGGCCGCTGTAGAGATCGAGGAGTCGGAGTTTACCCGGCTTCCGGGTTATTGGCGCCACCTGATGATTTTGGAAGGGGAGCTTGACATTGAGCATGAAGGGCATCATCGTATCCGTCTCAAGCCTTTCGAACAGGATAGCTTCAGCGGAGACTGGTCCACGCGCAGTTTCGGCAAAGTTAAAGATTATAACCTGATGCTGGCGGAAGGCTGCCATGGAAAGCTTGAGGCGATTCGTCTTGAGTCAGGGTCCACCCGTACCATCGAATGCTCTTGGCCCGAAGGATCCCTTGTGCGATGGGAAGCTATCTATGCCGCTGCGGGGCAGATGCGAATTCGGATGAATGGCGGAAGGGAGCTGGACTTGGCGGAAGGTGAATTGCTGCTCGTGACTAGTGACGATCCGAATGAGCACAGCGTCCGGATCGAGTTGGCCGGTGCTGCATCTGCAATCCGAGCGAATTTGTTTATGCTGAGTTAATAGGAATGTAGGACGATTAGGACCCGGGGATGAAGTTTCGGTATTTGTTGATCGGATGCTTTTTTCTACGACTGAATCTCATGAGATATCTACTATCACAAATTGGTTACCCGATAATCTCCGCATGTGCGTCACATCTTGAGTTCAATAATTATTATATGGACTCGAAATGGTCGTTTGTTGAGACGAAAAAGGGAATGAATATTTGGAAGCTTGAACCAGACTTACTTTCTGAGTCGCCCTTTCCAAATTGAGAGCGTCCTGGAAATTATACGGGACGCTATTGGAATATTATGAACGAAAGACTTCCTAACAGAGCCCCAAACATCATGAAATTTAGGGTGCGAGTGGGAATAGGCATTAAAAATTCCTATCCAGCAATATCCCTGTTTGTTCTGCCATGTCACGTGGCGGTACAGGCATTCCATTCTTGAACCACCATTCCACTGCACCCACGATAGCGGCCCCAAAAAATTGAAGAATAACGTCTTCATGTATGCCTTGATTTTTCCCCTCGGTTACATCTACTTCAGCCTTATACTCTTCAACGACTAAACCCAGGAATCGACTACGAAAATAAGCTGCACTTTTCGTATTTAGCATGGTTGAAAAGAACAGATGATTGTCCGCAAAATATTCGAACCAAACATAGTTTCCTTCTTTGAAAGTCATATCAGATGCAGAATGGCAAAGTTCACGGAGATTGCTGATGTGTTCCTCGATAATTTTATCAAGCAAGTCATATTTATCCATGTAGTGGAGATAAATGGTGCCTCGATGAACATTTGCCCTGTCGGAAATATCCCGGATCGTAATGTCATCGAAGTTTTTTTCAACCATCAGTTCAAGAATTGCTTTCTTGATTGCTGTTTGAGATTTGAGTACTCTTCTATCCACTTTAGTCATCCGAATGTCACCCTTCTAAAATAATAGACAAATATGGATGGGGTGTTGATTACTCTACATATTGCGAGGTATTGAACATTGATAGCACGATATTTTTGCTTAGAATTATAAACGTGAGTTGACTAAACGATCAATGTTCATTTTTTAAGAGTTACCGGAAATAGTAAGGCCGATCGTTAGACACTTTTATAGAAAGAGTAGAATTCTATCTCAATATCAAGCTTTAAGGAGGCCGCAATTCATGGGTACATGGTCGAAAGAAGAACGAAACAAGATTTCTGAAGCTGATGACCTACACATCTCGCCGTTCCGTGAAGACGGAGTAACCTACGGCACCCTGACGTGGATTTGGTCCGTTGTAATTGGCGACTCCCTCTATGTACGTGCGTACTTCGGGCAGGACTCCCGTTGGTACCAGGCAGCAGTTAGGCAGAAGGCAGGGCGGATTACTGTCGCTGGCATGACGAAGGAAGTCACTTTTGAACCGATCGATGGGCAGATAAACGACCTCATCGACAATGCGTACCGTGCGAAATACAATGACAGCCCCTATCTGAACTCGATGATCAGCTCGCGAGCTCGTTCTGCGACAGTCAAGGTTTCGCCGAGAGAAACCAATGCCTGATGCATACGTATAAAGTTGCCCATTTGGCCCTTATTTAAGAAAAGTAAGGGAGGAGCAATGAAATGAATGATTAGCAAACTTGGGAAAACTGGCTTGGTGTCTCTATCTGCCGCAAAAAAACAAGCAGGAGGCTTAGGTATGAATCGAGCGGAAAAGAGCCAAGAAATATATAAACAGCTATTTGGTGATGGAGTGCCGGCAGCATATGCTACAGATCCTGATTTTCAGGACAACCTGAGCCAATTCATTTTTGGGGAAGTTTTTGATCAAGGCGACCTGGATATGAAGCAGCGTGAGCTTATTACCCTAGTGGTGCTTGCGACAAATCAAACCTTGCCGCAACTAGGGGCGCATGTACATGCCGCGCTGAACGTTGGACTAACACCGGTGGAAATCAAAGAAGCCATTTACCAATGCGCGCCGTATCTTGGATTCCCCAAAGCACTGAATGCCGTCACTGCGGTCAACGAAGTCTTTAGAGCAAGAAATATTGCATTGCCGCTTGAGAGCCAAAAGCAGGTCGAAGAAGAGAATCGCTTTGACAAGGGGCTTGCGGTGCAAGTAGAAATCTTTGGAGAGGTCATAGCAAAAAATCGGGAGAATGCCCCGATCAATCAAAAGCATATACAGGACTATCTTTCCGCTTTTTGTTTCGGAGACTTCTATACTCGCGGCGGGCTTGATTTGAAAACAAGGGAGCTGCTAACGCTCTGTATCATCAGCGCGTTGGGAGGTGCTGAAGGTCAAGTGAAGGCACATGTGCAGGGCAACGTAAATGTAGGCAATGATAAGGAAACATTGATTACGGCTATTACCCACTGCCTTCCATATATAGGCTTTCCGAGAACGCTGAACGCAATCGCATGCGTTAATGAAATGATTCCTGAAATTTAGGTAAGGTCAAAAAACATAACCATGCAAAGGAGACAAAAACAGTTTAACGAAACCTTCAAATTATCAAATGGTATAGAAATTCCAAAATTGGGCCTTGGTATCTGGCTGCTTGACGATGAACAGGCAGCACAGGCAGTGCGTGATGCGGTATCTATCGGATATCGCCATATTGATACTGCGCAGGCTTATATGAATGAAGCTGGTGTAGGCGAAGGGATCCGTTCCAGCGGTGTCGCTAGAGAAGAACTTTTCATTACGACAAAAGTTGCTGCAAAAGCAAAGAACTATGAGGCAGTTATGCAGTCCATTGATGAGTCTTTAGCAAAAATGGCACTGGATTACATTGACCTTCTGATTATCCACTGCCCACAGCCTTGGAAGGAGTTTCGTGAGGAGAACCGCTACTTCGAGGAAAACAAAGAAGTATGGAAAGCAATGGAGGATGCTTATAAGACAGGAAAAGTAAAGGCAATCGGTCTTTCTAACTTCCTTCAGGATGACATAGAGAATATTCTTGCAAGCTGTGAGATCAAGCCTATGGTAAATCAGATATGATATCCAGCTTGGTCTAGTAGTAATTCCTAAGACGGCAAATCCAGATCACATGAGAATCAATGCAGAGCTTCATTTTGTTATCAGCGATGCGGATATGGAGTCTTTGAAGAATGTAGAACATATCCAGAATTATGGTGAGCATAGCTTCTTTCCCGTATTTGGAGGGAAATTAAAGCAATGAGTGGAGGTTTTCTCCAGCGATTGATCAGACTGAGGATGCAAATAGTGGCTACTTATCGGAGGGGACCAAAATGGCGAAATATGAAGAAGTAAAAAACGGCGTTATATTCCCAGCGGGCGAAAAAAATGAAGCATATGCACACTATTTTGTGGGACAAAGTTATCTTAAAACATTAATTGCTGATCCTAAAGTGAGTGTTGGCGTTGGGAATGTAACCTTTGAACCAGGATGCAGAAATAACTGGCATATTCATCGTGCTGGATTTCAACTTTTATTAGTAACGGGAGGCGAAGGTTGGTACCAAGAAGAAGGAAAACCTGCTCAATTACTAAAAGCCGGTGATGTAATTGTCACCCATGATGGTGTGAAACACTGGCATGGTGCTGCAAAAGACAGCTGGTTTGAACACATTGCGATCACTGCAGGTACCCCAGAATGGTTTGAACCAGTAACAGATGAGGAATATAACAAATTAAAATAATCGTTAAGGATAGGAATGGCCCTGTTATACAGGGCTTTTTTTATTCAGCGATTAATCTCCGCAGCGCTGACCGCAAACCAGCCGCTCAGCAATGTCCTATCCAGATTTCGGCACAGTTTTTACCAACACTCCATTGCAAATTGTCCCATAAGATAGATTTGCAACGATATACCACACATAACAAATCAAAATGTTGACAAAGTAAAAATGTGATGATAAATTTATTTGAAAATACAGAATTTTACGGAGGGATAAGCATGCAACAAACCCAAAGCCATCCTTGGATCAATGCAGGTACACTGACGTCGATCCAAGAGAAGGGGCACAAGTTAATCCACGGCGGGATTGCAGTGTTCTATCATGAGGAGCAGGTATATGCCGTAGACAATCGCTGTCCACACTTGGGATTTCCCCTGCATATGGGTAGCTTGTGCGACGGTATACTGACCTGTCATTGGCATCATGCACGCTTTGACGTCTGCAGCGGTGGAACGTTGGACCCATGGGCGGACGATGTTCCATCCTATGAAGTGAAAATTGAAAATGGAGTAGTGTGGGTGAATCCGCATCCAAAACAGACGAACAGCATCGAGAAATACAAACTTCGGTTACGAGAAGGCCTAGAGCAAAATCTGGGTCTCGTGATTGCCAAAGCTGTCGTCGGATTGGTGGAAGCCGGCGTTCCAGCAGCGGAAGTAGTGGAGGTCGGCATCAAATTCGGCACCGTATACGGAAGAGGCTGGAATTCGGGGCTCACTATCCTTACCGCGATGGCTAATGTGCTGCCGAAGCTAGATAAAGCAGGAACGATCCTTGCTCTTTATCAAGGACTGCTCCATGTTGCTCGCAGCAGTTCCGGTGCTGCTGCGCGGCATTTGCTAAAGCCGCTACCGGGGGCTGATGTTCCGTTCGAGCGGCTCATGGAATGGTACCGCAACTGTATCGAGGTTCGCGACACGCAAGGGGCTGAAAGAGTATTGCTCACGGCAATCCATCAGGGGACTTCCTTGGAGCAGCTTTCGGAGATGATGTTGATAGCGGCGACCGACCACTTTTATCTGGACGGTGGCCATACGTTCGATTTCCACAATAAAGCCTTTGAAGCGATTGGCCTTATCGGCGAAGAGGACACCGAGCAGACGCTGACCTCACTGGTTCGACTCCTCGCCAATCCTACCCGGAGTGAGGAACTTCATCAGTGGCAGTCGCCAGTGAATCTAGTTGCTCCGCTGAAGGAAGCTTTCGCTCAGCTGGAAAGTCTCCCTCTGACAGAGTCTTATACCGAAATTTCCGCCGTAGACGAGAAGAAAATCATGGAACAGCTGTTAAGCGACGAACCACTGGAAACGGTGAAGCTTGTGACAGAGATCTTGAAATCCGGCGCACATCCCGCCCAACTGGCCCAACTAGTTGCTTTGTCTGCAGCGGAGCGGATCGTACGCTTCCATACCCAGAATGATTTCGGGGATTGGATCTCCGTTTTGCATACCTTTACCTATACCCATGCTGTGCATGAGCGTTTGCGTCACTCGACCCATCCTCTGCTCATCAGGGCGATCTATCACGGGATAATCAGCATTTATTTGGAGCGCTTTTTAAATATCCCAGCGGCAAAACGTCCGGATGGATCGACCGTCCCCGCCGTCGACACTACCAATCCGGAGCGGCTGCTGGAAATTTTGGATCAGCGCCAGCAAGTGAACGAAGCGGCGCGCTGGACAGCCGGCTATCTGCACGCCGGCGGCGACCCTAACGCTTTGCTAAATATTTTGGGCCATGCGCTCTTACGCGAAGATGCCGAATTCCATTCGTTTCAAATGTACGAAGCGGCGGTCGCCGAATATGAGCTATGGACAACGCGCAACGACGCCTTTGCCGCTCACGCTGGTGAAACGATGCTTCTGGCTGCGGCCCGCTATTTGGCGGCCCATGCGCCAACCCCACGCGAACAGCCACATATCGCCCGCATTGCCACTCGACTGCACCGGGGCGAGCGACTATTCGAAGAGGCGTAATCCTAAGATAAGCTGTGATTGAAGAGAGGACTTCCTTGTCATCTCATTTGCAGTCAGGAAAGGCGCGCTGCGGCATGATAGAGAACCGAATCGCTGAAATCGGAGTTGAAACAGGTCGTCAAGGTTAGTGGGGGGAAGTACCTTATAAGTTGCAGTTAGCCCCCGGTTGCGCGGGGGCTTTTTCTCTTTCACGATCGACGGGCTCCGTTTCGCCCCGCCAGCATCAATGCCAGCGGCAGGATGAGCGCACTGGCGGCGGCCAGCACATAAAGGCAAATGGTAAACGCGGCGGGATAGGCGGAGACTGAGCCGGTATGGGCTCCGAGAGCGCTAAGCCAAACGATGCCGATCAGGGCAATTCCGATCGTAGTGGCGATCTGAATGCTGGTTGTCATAACACCGGATGCGGAGCCGATGTCCGTCGTGCGGACTTTCGCCAAAACGATATTAGTCAGGGGTGCGGCGACGAAGCCTTGACCGATGCCGAGCACAGCTAGAGCAGGGATCCACACGCCGATATCGGATGAAACCCCGGTCGTTCGGACCGCCCAGCTAAGCAGCAGGTAACCTGCTGTCGTCAAGATGGAACCGACGGTCAGCACATGGGCTCCAAGCTTCGCAGCGACTCGGGAAGAGAACAGCGATGCGAGGAAATAGCCCATTCCCATCGACCCGATTACAAGCCCTGCTTGCAGGGCTGAGAAATGAAGCCCAAGCTGAAGCATGTAGGCGGAGACAAGGAAGAAGGCGCCCTGCGACGACATTAACAGCAACACGACGAGAATACCGAACGTGAACACCTTATGTCTAAATAGCTCGACATTCATAAATGGGAGTCGCCCGTGGCGCAACAGACGTCGTTCGTACCAGGCGAACAAAACCAACACAGGAGCCGACAAGAGCAGACTGACGATGAGGCCTGCTGGCCATCCTTCACGCTGTCCCTGCACGAGCGGATAGACGAGCATCAGCAAGCCGGCAGCGGCGAGTGCTGCTCCAATCCAATCCAGTTTGGCGCGATCCGGCGAGCCGGATTCCGGAATAAACGGAATCAGTACCAATATCAGAGCCCCGAGCAGGACGCTGATCAGGAACACCATTCTCCAATCCAGATCCCACAAATTCATGCGGAGAAGCAGCCCTCCGATTATCTGCCCGGCCGTCGCCGCGATTCCCTGGGTCGCTCCATACATGCCGAAGATCGCACCTCGACGTTCCGGAGTATAATTGGCTTGAATGAGGGACAAAACCTGCGGCATGAACAGAGCGGCGCCGACGCCTTGCAAAACTCGAGACGCAATGAGCATAGTGACGTGGGGAGATAAGCCGCATAACAGAGAAGCGATTGTGAATAAGGCTACTCCGATGAACAGCATTCTCCTGCGTCCAAACCGATCGCCAAGCCGGGCGCCGATAATCAGCAGAACGGCGAACGTAAGAGTATACCCGGTAAGTATGAATTGTACATCGGCGAAGCTGGCCCCAAGCCCTTTCTGGATCGAAGGGGTGGCTACGTTCACAATGAATGCATTCGACACTGCCATAAATACAGGCAAAAGCAGAGCCGGCAGCATCAGACGCGATCTGCGTCCGTCTCCTTTGGAGAGGGAGTCGCGAGTCCGCGCCAACTGGGCGGAAGCGTCCGAAAGTGTATTGGGCATAGAAAGTTCCCCTTTCTCACTACTCGCTCAATTGACAGGAGGCGAGAGGATTATATAAAATGGATGAGACAGGTCTGTCTCTTCTGTTGTATGGAATGATACAGACAGATCTGTCTCGTGTCAATACACTTTTCACCAAACCTTTAGAGACGGGGGTCAGAGATGAATAAAGAATCTGCTAGAGATCGTATCCTGCGGGTCGCCTCCGAATTGTTTTACATGGAGGGAATACGGGCGGTCGGCATCGATCGGATTATCAAAGAATCCGGCGTTGCCAAGGCAAGCTTCTATCGAAGTTTCGCGACGAAAGATGATCTGACGGTTGCTTATCTCGAAGCCAGGGATGAACTAAAAGTAGAAAAACTGGAAAAACTGAGGCAGCTGTATCCGAGCTCCCCTAAGGAACAGCTCGGCGCCCTCATTCGCGATGTGACCGAACAGATGGGGACGCCGGATTACCGGGGGTGTCCGTTCTTGAACGCGGCGGTCGAATTTCCGGATCCGGATCACCCCGCCCACGTCAAATTGCTGGACATTCAGAGGAGCTTCTGGTCTCGGGTTCAAGAGCTTGCAAGGGAAGGCGGGGCACGACAGCCCGAGGAGCTGACCGCGCAGCTGAGGATGTTGTATGAGGGATTCGTCATGAAGAGGTACTTGGATAAGTCCGAACTTGATTCGGAGTATTTCCGAAAGGCTGCGGAGTTGCTCTTGGAGAATCAGCTCGCTGCCGACAATCATCGCGGGTAACGGACGAAATTCATTCCGCGGCCCGTAAGGTAATCGCGATAGCTTACTATGCACCAGAGGCTGCTGGATAAGGTCCGGCAGCCTCGTTAACTCTTTGGCAGGATAGTTGAGAAATTCTTATTTAACACAAGCTCAATTGTGCATAATGAGGGGCTATTGTTTCTCCGATTCGAAGTCTGGAATGCCGGAATCTGGATCAATGACAGAAAAAAGCTTACCCAAGAACAGAGGCAAAGCTTTTGTGTTGATGGGATTTTATGGAAGAGGGTGAAACATTTACATACCCCTTAGCGTTTCATTTATGAATAAGGAGGTATTACCAATGTTAAAAAAGAGCATTCTCGTTACAACAAGCGTAGTCATGTTGTTTCCATGTCTATTCGCTCCATCCATTCAAGCAGCTCAAACAGGGTCAGCCACATACCGAGTGACCTATAAAATGCCTACTGTCAACACGATGGAAGAAGAAGAAGAATTTCAACAAATCTTGAAAGAATCACTTCAAGTCAAAAATCCATATGTGCCCACTATCGTAGAAAAAAACAGGATGAGTGCAATAGAAATCGTATCAGATCTATAGGTAAAACAATAAAACACTTCCTAATCGCATGTAGTCCATATGATTAGGAAGTGTTTTCGTTTAGGAAAATAGGTGTCTGAAAACTTAAAATTTATCCGGAAACTGTTTAACAATGCCTTCTGTCAGGATGTCTGCTAAACGGATCATATGGATCTCGTTTTTGTCCGTTGCAGCAATATCACCTTTCCAATCACCTTTGAGACAAGCAAGGACAATTTCAGTAATCAACTGAAGGTGCGTATAAAGCATATCTTGCAGTGTTTTAAACTGCCAATTCGGGTTCGCAGCACTCAAAAATTTGGCGATTTCATCGGCATTTTTATGCCAATCTGCCTCAAGCCTTTTCACATCCGCCTGATTGCCCGATTTGGCTGCTGCTACAATTTTCACTGCGATCAAGATATGCTCTCTCAAAAGCTCAGCCAGCTTATTCCCTGCTGCTTCTCCGTAATAGGGCTTAATTACATTCCCAATGTCCTGCTGGTTTTGCAAAAGCCGATCCAATACGGCTTGCTGATCTTGGCGATTCGATATGGCGCTGACAATATAGCTCCTGGTCCATATCGTATGGTCGATCCAAACCTTCTGCATATCACCTTTCAGTTGCACCATTTTTGGGCTGAGGCAAGCCGAATCCTTCTTCTCGACTTCCTTGGCTTGAACAGGTGCTACTGCCGGCATCATACAAAAAACGAGCGCTGAGGTTAACAGTAAGGAAAGCATCCATTTGTTTTTCATAATCATCTGCTCCTCTGTACGTTTGGGGATCGATCAGGTCATGCGATTTTTATTATGGTTGAATTATCCGATTTTATGCAGAACTGTAAGAGCCAACCGTTTCATCGGCCAATGTAAATGCGGTAGCGGACGGCGCGGCAAAATTCTGCGTAGCGCTGCTGGCGGAACACATGCTCAGCAGGGAGAGAAAAGCGGAGCTGATTGCCGCAGGGGAAGCAAAATGGCGAGATTCACAAGGGGTTGTTGAACATGACTTCTGTGAAGGGCACAGGCGCTGCTGCAAGGATCTCCTGCAGCTGCTAGCGGGGCTGGGCTTGCTGTGCGGTTTTATCGTGGTCAATGCCGGTCTCGTCTTTCTGCGCCAGCCAAAGCTTGGTCGTCAGGTGCTGCAGACAATGCTGCTGTTCGGAGCCGCGGCATGCATGTTTTTGGCCTATCCGCTAGGCAGCAGCTGGCAGGCGTTTTGGTTGCTCGCGGTCGTGGCGGTTTTTTCGGCAGCCAGCATCTGGTTCATTCCTCGGCCGACTCCTCCACATAAATCCGAAACAACCAAACATACAAGCCAACACTGATGAGCGCAAACACCAAGATGATGCTGAATATCCCCATAGGAGGAACCCAATTGGACAGAGTAACCGTCAGCGGCGCTAAAAATTTGCCAATCGTTCCTTGCAGGCTGTCAGCTCCCATGTATTGTCCTCTGGCATGCTCGGGGGCGTAGCGGGCAATAAAGCTCTGCGTCACCGGAGAGCGTACCATCTCTCCAAAGGTGAAGATGATCGTGACGATAAACAAGAACCAGAAATGAGTGTTCAGCCCGAGGGCGAAGGTTCCCACTCCGGACAAGAGCGAGGAGAGAATGAAGACATTGCGGTCTCTCCAGTGCTGGAGCCATTTCGTAACCGGAAGGATAAACAGGACGAACAAAAGACCGTTAAAGCCCAGCAGCCATCCATAGATCTCTGTGCTGGATAACAGGGGGGAGTCACCATGCCAGGGGAACAGCGGTTGGGCGGGCACGTGGTGGATCACATACACGGATAAGTATAGGTCCAGTTGCATAATGGGAACCAAGGCAAAGATGCCAGCCAACGTATAAATCAGGAATACGTGATCGCGGAAAATGATGCCGTAGCCTTTCCACTGCTCCTTCCATACGTTCGCAATCGTAGTCGAATCAGCCGGGTTTTTTGCCATGGTCATGCGCGGAAAGGTTTCGTGCACGGTGGTGAAAAGCGCAATCGTGTACAGCAGCAGGACGGCAGCGCAGGTCCATAACAGCTCCTGCCGGTAGTGAAAAAAGAAAACGGCTCCCAGCGCTGGCCCGAGTACGGAACCGACGTTATTGGCTGTTACAAACGTCGCGAATACCTCACGACGATGCTGAGTGGGAACCAGATCTGCGACCATGGCGGTGCTTGCAGGCCGATAAAAGGCTCCGCCCAGACCAATGCCGATAAAGGCGGCATAATCGATCCAGTGAGAGGAGGACACGGCGAAAAGGGCAAACATCACCGTTTGGAGTGACGCCCCCAGCAGCATGACGGGGCGCCGTCCTAATCGGTCGGCTAGCGCTCCTCCGAGAAGACTTCCGAGCAGACTGAAGATTGGCGGGATGGCCATCAACATGCCTGCAATGTGGTTGCCTAAAGCGGCACCAAAATAGACGGTGATAAAGGGGAAGTACATCCAAAACAGCATGTTAAACAGCGCTTCCCCGATTAACCGGACCTTTAAATTGTGATTCCATAACCGGATTTGCATGATACCCTCCTTGCTTCTGTTGCTGCCACCCCGGCCGGGTATACCTAACAATAGAGCATGATCCGGTTAAAATATAGACTTAACATTCAGAATCGGTTATACTAATAATATGAAAGCCGAGAATACCCGCGTTTACTTGAAATGTTTCGGAAAAAGAACATATGTTCTGAAATGATAAAGACGCTCCCTTGGGAAGCGTCTTTTTTGATTCCTTGTGTGGTTCGGTTTATGGCTGCATGGCATCTGCCGCAGGGGCAGGATGTGCTTTTAGATACTCAATGGCGCCGTAAATGAGCTCAGCTGCTTCGCTGCGGCTGATCACATCTTTGGGATGCATGTTGCCCTCGGCATCGAGCTTGGCGACACCAAAAGCCAGAGCCCTTTGAATGGCGCCCTGATAGCTTGGATCGAGCGCATCCCCGTCGTTTATTTCTACGGGAACGATGTTGATCATAGGGAGATTCACATGCTGCTCAACGGCTGAGACCAGCTGGTAGATGAATTCTTCGCGTGACCATTCCTTGTCCGGGTCCAAGTCAGCCGGGAGTTTTAATCCATTGTTCGCGGCAATAATCAACGCAGGGGCATACCACGCATCGTTATCGGCCTTTGCGAAATAATTCGTTGCTTTCGGTTCTTGAATGAAGCGAATACCATCGATGTTCAAATCAAGCGCATTGACGATCAGCTGGATGCCTTGGGCCGCTGTAATGGTAGCTTCAGGTTGGAATTGCTGATCCGTTACACCGTGCAGGTAACCCCTTTGCTGCAAAGAGGTGATGATCTCCTTTGAGGCCACTTGACTTACATCTGTAAACGGCGCTGTTGCTGCAAAAGCATGCAGGTTCGTAGAAAGCGCTAGAAATCCAAAGGTAGAGAGAACCAGTACTGTGCGTCTTACATTCATCACATTCACCTCAGCTAGATGTCTGATCGTACATACCTTTTGACGAGCGATCTGGAGGAACGTTTCAAAAGGAATAGATTTTCAGGTAGATGCTATAATGGCCATACTACAATTCCGGGGAGGGGCAGCGCATGGGAAAAGCGAATCAATGGGATGCTGATTGGGAGATCTCTGATGAGCTGGTAGGACAGCTGATCGATAGCCAGTTTCCTGAACTAGGCTCCAAAAGGATCAAGCGTTTGGGCAATGGGTGGGACAATACCGTGTACCAGATCGGAGACGAGTATGTATTTCGGTTTCCGCGCAGAACCATTGCTGTGGATCTGATCAAAATGGAAGGTCAGCTCTTGCCCAAGCTTGCAGAGTATGTGACCATTCCCTATCCCAAGCCACTCTTTTACGGGAAAGAGACGGCCGAGTATCCGGTTCCTTTTCTGGGCTATCACTATGTCACAGGCGAATTTCCTCTCGGTGTGGCCGATGAGCAGCGTGCCCTTTCTGCAGCTGCACTAGGTCGTTTTTTAAAACAGTTGCACAGCTTTCCGACTCAGCTGGCCAGAGAGAGCGGAGCCCCTCATGACCACCGCAGGCTCAGGGATATCGCGACGCGGAAAGAAAAAATGGAGAAGTTTTATTCCGATTTAAGTCCACATATGCGAGAGGAAGAAAGGCGCGCCATGACGGCTTATTTGAATCAGGTGGTGCAGCCAAAGGCATTGCCGCAAAGCGACGTCTTCTTGCATGGAGATCTCCACTTTAAAAATATGCTGGTGGACGAGCGAGGAAGAGTGTCTGGCATCATCGATTGGGGCGATATGAATGTAGGCCATCCTGCCGGTGATGTGAGCGTCGCCTACAGTTTTTTGCCTCCACAGGCCCGTTCGGCATTTTTCGCAGCTTACGGGGAAGTGGACGAAACGACCAAGCAGCTGGCTCGCATGATGGCGATCTACATTCCTATGCTGATTTGGATGCAAGCCATCGATGACGGGGATGAAAAAGTCGCAGAAGAAGCGAGGGCAACGATCAATCGGGCTCTGGCGGACTAACGAAGCGAGATTAAACTGCGAGTTTTGAACCCTTCGTTACTTTCGTGTCATATTACCTAACATCAGGTGTTGAGAGGGACGGAATGGCGTGCTACTATGAAAGAAAGAACAAGGCGTCGCCCGCATCCTATTTTGACTGGAGATGTTTAGACTATGATCAGCCTGATGAGAACCTCTGCCGATCATCCAGACTTTCATGGATTAGTGGAATTGCTGGACAAAGACCTGTGGAACCGATACCCGGAAACGCAGCAATCCTTTGCACCGTTCAACGTCATCAAGCTGGATGCCAAGGTCGTTGTCGCCTATGCCGATCACATTCCGGTAGGGTGCGGCTGCTTTCGGGAAAGGGCAGAGAATGGCGTCGTGGAAATCAAAAGAATGTACATCAAGGAAGAAGCACGCGGAAAAGGGATCGCCAAGCAAATCCTGAGGGAACTGGAGGCGTGGGCGGTGGAGATCGGGAAAGAGCGCGCGATTTTGGAGACAGGAACCAATCAGCCTGAAGCGGTTTCCCTATACGACAGCGTAGGCTATGCCATCATTGATCGATTTGAACCTTATGTGAACAGCGAGGAAAGCATTTGCATGGGCAAGACGCTTTTCAGCAAATAGAAGCTGCACCCCTCGATACTGCCAGATACGCTCTGGCAGTTTTGTTATGGAAAGGGGGGATCCCGTCCTTTGAAAAACAGCGACACGCTTTTTGCAGTCATAAACCGCCGGGGTGAGAAGTAACTAAAAGAGAGGACAACACACCGGATCAAAGGAAGGGATCGGCGCATGCATACGAGCTTGTACGATTATCTGCTCCTGACGCTGACGGGACTCTTGAGCGCTCCTCATTGCATCGGCATGTGCGGAGGTATCATGTCTGCCTGGACTCTCCAGTCCCAATCTTCCATGCTGCAAACGGTCATGGCCTATAATCTGGGCAGGATCGTGACGTATATGGGAGTAGGGGCGTTCATGGGGGTGATCGGCTCGTTCGTGGATGCAGCAGGGGCGATCGTCGGTTTTCAGGGAATCGCGAATGTGGTGGGGGGGCTTTTGATCTTGCTCTGGGTCTTCAAGAAGGTCGCTTTGCCGCTCAGTCAGTGGTCCATTCTGCAGGTGCCTGTCGCACAGAGGTGGCTGGAGGAGCAAAAAGCCCGCCCCGGCGTGCTGCCGGTATTCTTCAGCGGGTTGCTGCTCGGGTTTTTGCCTTGTGGGTTGACCTATACCATGCATATGAAAGCAGCCGCCTCTGGCAGTGTGTTGGAAGGGATTCTCACGCTGGCCTTTTTTGGGATCGGCACATTGCCTGCCCTGCTGCTGATGGGGATCTTTTCCGCCGTGTTATCCAGAGCGCTGCGTTCCAAAATCCTGCTTTTCGCCAATCTGCTCGCGATCTATATCGGAGTGGTCACGATCATGCGCGGACTGGTGATTAATGGCTGGGTTCCGCATGTGAATCCTTGGCTCTGGTAGCCATCAGGGCTCAGCTGCAAAGACATAAGACACCGTAGAGGATTTGTCCTCCTTTTCGAAAGTAATATCAGCTCTCCAATCCCCTACCATTGTAGGGACGATGCTCGCGACAAACTCTCCTGTTTCCTTGTACTCGGCCGTCGCCTGCGTATTTCCATGATCCATGCTCGGCATCGACAAGGTGACCGAGACTTTGGCATTTTTCCATGCGTCCGCCTGATCACTGGGGAGGACGATATGCAATTCGCTCTCTTTGAGAATGTTGGGTGGGTCGGGTTGAACGTACACGTGAATGGGCAAAGAAAATTCCTGCAAGGTCAGCTTCCCTGACTTGGAAGCGGGCGGGGAAGCTTCGGGGTGACCGGAATGAGAAGAGGAGCATGCCGACAGCGACAGAATGGCAGCAAAGAGCAGGACAAGCAGGCGAAAAGCTCGTTTCAAAGGATCACCGCTTTCTCTCCGTAATGCAAGCACCATATCGTATTCGGAAAACGAGCGTTCCATTCGAAATTTCGCCTGGCGGCAGTGCAGATTCGTTTTCATTTCTATTTCCCTTTGGTCACGCATACGTATTACAGCGGGACATGCGGTCGGTACAAAAGGGGTGTTCAATGGATGACCACGAGACAAACCTATCAGGTCACGGGAATGACTTGTGCAGCCTGTGCGAGTCGAATCGAAAAAATACTGACCAAAACAAGTGGAGTCATAGATGTCCAAGTCAGCTTGGCCACGAATAAGGCTCGCGTGTCGTATGATGATCAGCAGCTGGACGATCAAGCGATCATTGCGAAGATCGAAAAGCTAGGCTATCAGGCAAAGCCGGAGGAAGAGGGAAATGCGCATTCAGAAAAGGATGACTTGTTCCGCCGCTTTTTCATTTCTTGCATCCTTACGATTCCGTTTCTGTGGGCAATGGCAGCTCATTTTTCCCTGTCCTCGTTCATCTGGGTGCCTCCTCTCTTTCTCCATCCCTACTTTCAATTAGCGTTGGCGTTCCCCATTCAGTTTTGGATCGGCTATCCGTTTTATGTCGGGGCCTGGAATGCAGTGAAGAATAGGTCGGCCAACATGGATGTTTTAGTGGTCCTGAGCACATCGGCAGCCTTTTTTTATAGTCATTACGTTACTTTCAACGCTTCGTATGCACTCCCCCACCTTTCCCTCTATTACGAGACTTGTGCCGTCATTTTTACCTTCTTATTGCTGGGCAAGTATCTGGAGGCGATGGCCAAGGATCGGAGCAGAAATGCAATCCGGAAGCTGCACCATCTGCAGCCAAAAGTAGCCAACGTGGTGCGTCCGACCGGCATGATGACAGTTCCCGTGTCTCAGCTGGTCGTCGGGGATATCTTTATCGTCAAACCAGGCGAGCGGATTCCCACGGATGGACTCGTCATCGAAGGACAATCGACGGTAGATCAGTCTATCTTTACGGGAGAAAGCTTGCCGGTCGAGAAAGGAAGCGGACAGACGGTCATCGGAGCGACCTTGAACCAGAACGGGTGGCTGAAAGTAAAGACGACCAAGGTAGGCAATGAAACGGCGCTCACGCAAGTCATCAAAACGGTAGAGGAAGCACAGATGTCCAAAGCCCCGATCCAGCGCATGGCAGACGAGATGACGGATATTTTCGTGCCGATCATCATCACGATCGCGGTGATTTCCTTCTTGGCCTGGTACTACCTGTTTACGATGCAGGATTTTGGGCAATCGCTGGAAAAGGCGATTGCCGTACTGATCATCGCGTGCCCATGTGCTCTGGGGCTGGCCACGCCGATGTCCATTCTGGTCGCGTCCGGTCGGGCGGCTCAGCTGGGGATCTTATTCAAGCAGGGGAAGTTCCTGGAGACCCTGCAAAAGGTAGACACCGTCATACTGGACAAAACCGGCACCCTGACAAAAGGCAAGCACGAGGTCATCGACATACACACGGGAAGCTGGCCCAAGGAAGAGTTTATGCGTCTGGTGGCTGCAGCCGAAACCACATCGGAGCATCCCTTGGCCACTGCGATCGTCACCTACATGAAAAATCGAGGGGCGACGATACCTGCTCCGACCGACTTTACCCCATTGCCAGGGTATGGAATCATGGCCAGCGTCCATGGTCATTCTGTCATCGCAGGCTCTGCGAAGCTCATGAAAAGCCATCGCATTGACGTATCGCCTGTGCAGGAACGCATACTGGCACACGCAGCTGAGGGGAAAATCATCATGCTGGTCGCGATCGATAATCAGCTCGCGGGCTACATCGCGCTGTCTGATCCGTTAAAAGAAGATGCCGAGCTCGCGGTCCGTCAATTGAAAAGACTCGGGAAGGACGTCCTCATTATTACGGGGGACAATGAACAGACTGCATCGAGCATTGCCAAGCAAGCAGGAATTCAGCGAGTACATGCCGGAGCGCTGCCTGCAGAAAAGGCGCAAATCATTTTTGAGCTGCAAAAGCGAGGGAGAACGGTCGCTATGGTCGGAGACGGAATCAATGATGCGCCGGCTCTGATGGCTTCCAATATCGGGATTGCGCTGGGGACAGGAGCCGATATTTCCAAAGACTCCGCTGATGTCCTCATTATGCATGGAGAACTGATGGGAATCGTCCAAGCGTTCCTTCTCAGTCAGCAAACGATGAAGAACATCCGTCAAAATTTATTCTGGGCACTCTTGTACAATACTGTGGCGATCCCGGCAACGATGATCGGCTTCTTGGCTCCGTGGGTTGCGGGGATTGCGATGGCGTTTAGCTCGCTATCCGTCGTTCTAAACGCGCTGCGGCTGCGAGGAACTAGACTGTGAGCGGCAAATAGAGGAGGAACCGTTCCTTTTTT
Organism: Brevibacillus choshinensis; assembly: GCF_016811915.1. Classification (NCBI taxonomy): domain Bacteria; kingdom Bacillati; phylum Bacillota; class Bacilli; order Caryophanales; family Paenibacillaceae; genus Brevibacillus; species Brevibacillus choshinensis. The sequence goes on from NZ_CP069127.1 coordinate 312,286, forward strand.
ACAGGGACCGGTTCTTTTTTGGCCTGCCAGTCAAAATAGAAAAGGAGTGAAAAGCGAAACCATTCCCTTTTTGAGGCGTCTGTAAAAATATGGATACAAAGAGGGGGATGCATATGAAAAAGTTTCTCGCATGGTTCATGGTCTGGGGGCTCCTGCTGGCATGCGCTTTGGATGCGCAAGCGATGGAACAAGCGTCGGCTGCTCCAAAGCATAACGTGCAGCACATGCAAATCATGACCAAAAGCTCGGAGGGCATCATCATCGCAGACACCTGGCAGGACATCCAGCAAAAGCACACCCGAATCGATATCGTCGAATATGTGCTGGCAGACGAAGCTGTAAAGGCAGTCAATCAGCATCGGTCTGTTGTTCTCTACCAAAAAGAAAAGATGTTTGAAGTGTCCCGCAGCCAAGGAAAGGAAGAAGAATTCAACAGGGACATCCTCGACCCGTACAATATACGGAATAATAAAAATCGGCTGTTTGAAGCGACTGTCAGGTGGTACAACGGTGCTCGCTGGGAGCGCACGGGCACGACGATGTTCAATGGCAGACAGGTGAATGCCCTGAAGAGATTGTACAAGACAGGGGACGGTCTGACTGCGGTGAATGTTGGTTACGTTGACCCGAACACAGGTCTGCCGATAAAAGAAGAGTATTACTTCGGAGAAAGCAGCACTCCGACGATCACCAAGATGTATGTATTTGAGGAAATCGATGATCCAGAGGGGGTTCTTTTCACGAGTGCAGCCTCTTCCTTGCTCGAAAAGGATGCAGCCGATTGGCTTTGCGTGGCTTTTGATGCAGTGATGCCATTGGATGATGCTCTCAATTCCAAGATGAAATACATCGCCTGCGACGTGGGCGATCTGCCGGGGCTGGATGCTGCGGCAAAGAATCAAGTGTTCCGTTATTTTGAAAAGTACAAGACAAGGACTCTGGAAGCGTCATTGGAAGAGCTGAGAGAAAAAGGCATGTTCAATCCCGACACAAAAGTGCTCGATGGACCGTTGCTGCGCGTGTATAAAGTGAGGATCTCGGATCAGAAGGCTGTTCTATATACTTCCAAGTACGCTTCAAGCGAAGGGGCTATCGGAGTGGCAGTGACGCTGGAATGGCTGGGAGGGAAATGGCAGGCGACAAATTCAGCTCTAGTGTGGGTCAGTTAACAGTGCGACGCAATCAGCAAAAACTAGCCTCGTATAAAGAGAAAAACCGAGTCGTCCGTCTGGGTGACTCGGTTTTTGGCTATTACATATGGTGTTTGCCTTCCGTATAGAGCTGGAAGGACACTCCGAACTTGTCCGTCACAATTCCATAGGCTGGGCTGAAGAATGTTTCTTGAAGGGGCATGATGACAGTGCCGCCATCTTGCAGAGCATCAAAAAATTGTCTGGATTTTTCAGGAGAATCGGTAGAGAGGCAAATGGTGACCTGATTTCCGATTTGGACAGGCTGACCTGGGAATGTATCCGAGAACATCATCTCGGATTCTCCGATCTTGATCGTTGCATGCGAAACGCGATCGCGGGCTGCTTCTGGCAGAGGAAATTCAGGATTTGGCGGCATTTCTCCAAATGTTTGCTGGAAGAGAACCTGGGCTTCCAGTGCATTTTGGTAAAACGCGATGGCTTCTTTTGCGTTGCCATCCATCATCAGGTAGGGAGTCAGGCGCATTGTCATGATCATTCAGCTCCTTGGCTAATTAAAATGGGTCTTACCGTTCGTTGCGAGAATGGGTCTCTCTCCCAGTGTTGCCCGCAAATTGATTATAAAACTGAGAACGTACGTTTGTAAAAGAAAACCTTGTTTTTTTACCCAACACCGCAATCGAGAAGAAATGTCCTTCTTTATTTCAGGCTAGAATGGGGGAGCTGAAATTTCTGCGTGTTTTTGATATGGGTGGGAAATGCGATCCATTCAACACGGAAAGGGGTACGATTGTGGACACACAGCAGGACTTGAAACATGCGGGAGGGACTTTTGGGAGCAAAGGAAACTTCATGGTGGTCATGGTGATGATTCTGGGCGTGTTCGTGGCGATTCTCAATGAAACGCTTCTGAATGTAGCGTTATCCAAAATCATGGCGGACCTCGGGATTTTGCCCAGCACCGCTCAATGGCTGACTACGGGATATTTGCTCATCATCGGTGTGCTCATCCCCGTAACCGCCTTTTTACTCCAGAGATTCACGACCAGAGCGCTGTTTTTATCAGCCATGGGCTTGTTTACACTCGGAACACTCGTTGCCGCGATTTCACCAAGTTTTTCCCTGCTGGTTTTGGGAAGGATTCTTCAGGCATCCGGTACAGGTCTGCTTTTCCCGCTGCTGACAAATGTGGTGTTTGCCATTGTTCCGCTCGAAAAAAGAGGATCCGCCATGGGGACGATCGGAATTGTCATTACCTTTGCTCCGGCAATTGGTCCGACATTGTCCGGAATCATCGTGGAGCACTTCAGTTGGCGATACCTTTTTTACGGAGTGCTGCCGATCGCTGTCTTCGTGATGATATTTGCCTATTCCAGACTGAAAAACGTGACAGAGACAACGAAGCCCAAGGTCGATCTGGCATCTCTGCTTCTCTCAACCCTGGGATTTGGGGGAATTGTGTACGGATTTAGCAGCGCGAGTGAAGGACATGGAGGGTGGTCAGGCTATGGGGTCCTGCTGCCCATTGCGATCGGGGTCTTGTCGCTTGTCTTCTTTACCTTCAGGCAGTTAAAGATAGCGGAGCCGCTGCTCGACCTGCGTGCATTCCAATACGGGATTTTTCGTATTTCGACGCTGATCATGATCATTGTCATGATGGCGATGTTTTCTGCGATGATGCTATTGCCGATCTTTCTCCAGAATGCCTTGGGCTACAGTCCGTTTGAGGCTGGATTAGTGATGCTGCCGGGCGGAATCATCATGGGCATCATGTCACCCATTACCGGCAGGTTGTTCGATAAATTCGGAGCGAAGTGGCTTGCGATCGTGGGCCTCATCCTGATCGCCAATACTCTCCTGCAATTTGCGTTCATTACCGTGACCATCTCTTACAGCACGATCATGGTGCTCAATACGCTTCTGATGCTGGGCATTTCGATGCTGATGATGCCGGTGATGACCAATGCGCTGAATGAACTCCCTCCACCGATGTACCCGCATGGCACGGCCATCATCGGGACGCTGCAGCAGGTAGCTGGAGCAGTCGGAACAGCACTCTTGGTGACCGTGATGATGAATGGCACCAGTCGCTATATGCAAAATCCCGCACCTGGGCAGGACGATTCAACGCTGCGCATGCTGGCGATGATCGCAGGCATGAAAAGCGCGTTCCTTTTGGCTTTTGCTTTGGTTGTCGTGGCTTTGCTCGCTTCCTTTTTCCTGAAGCGTGCGGTTAAGCCGGAGCAGCACCGCGCTGCAGAGCAAGTATCACCCAACTGAGCTCCAACAAAGACCATCCCGCAAAAATAGCAGGGATGGTCTGTCTTTTCAAAGAATAAAAAGATGCAGTTGACAACGTGGAAAATTCATCATACAATTATCTCGAATTAAAGATAATTTATAAAAGGATCTGGTTCTGTGAGAAGAGACGATGGCCATAACGACGAGCTCTCGTTAAAGCTGTTCGTGATCCTGTCGAGAGCGTATCGCTCCATCAGCGATGTCGTGACGGAGGATATGAAACGATACGGATTAAATCCATCCGAGTTTATGGTGCTGGAACTTTTATATCACAAAGGCGAGCAGCCCATTCAGCACATCGGCAAGAAAATCCTGCTGGCGAGCGGCAGTACGACCTATGTGATCGATAAGCTTGAATCCAAGAAGCTGCTTGCGCGAAGGCAATGCCAGGAGGATCGACGGGTCGTTTTTGCTTCCATCACGGCAAAAGGGAGAGAGCTGATGGATGAGATCTTCCCACAGCATCGCGCCGTTATCCAGATGCTGTTTGAAGGCGTAAGCGAGGATCAAAAAATGACGCTGATCGAGTTATTAAAGGAGACAGGACTTCGAGCAGCTAATTTGAAAAAGTGATTTTTTTTGCTGGTATATCTCAAATTAAAGATATATGATTTCAGGATAATTCACCTATTGGCTTAAAAAGATTGGGAATGATAAGGAAGTCGTGGTAGCAGGATCAGGCTATCCGGACTTATCGGCTTGCGATCAGTAGCCGAGTGGGTGAAAAAAGGACAGCAGTAGCAGCGGGAGCAATCCGATTCACGTGTGGAAGTGTGGAGATTCGCTTCTCCATATTTCCCTAAAATCTCAAAATAAAGATATATGATATCGAGGGGAGATTGTCCCATGAGTGAATTTATGAGCCTGGTGAAACAAAGGCGGTCCGCAACCAAATTTATGCCGAATGTAGAGATATCCGCAGAAGAGCTAGATGAGATTCTCTCACTTGTGAAATTTGCTCCTTCGGCTTTTAACCTGCAGCATGCGCATTACGTCATCGTCACGGATGCAGAAATGAAAAACAGAGTATACGAAGCCGCCCAGAAGCAATATAAAGTGAAAACCTCATCTGCAGTGATCCTGGTGCTGGGCGATACAGAGGCACATCAGCAAGCAGGGAAGATCAATGAAGGGCTCCTTCACTTGGGAGTTATCGATAAACGGGAATACGAGGACACTGTGTCCTCCATCCACCGGTTCTATGAAAAAGGGGGCGAGCCGCTAATGCGGGATGAAGCCATACGATCTGCGAGCCTGTCCGCGATGCTGTTCATGCTGGCAGCGAAGGAGAGGGGGTGGGACACCTGCCCGATGATCGGCTTTGACCCTGAAGCGATTCGCGAGATTTTGAGCATCCCGGATCAGTACGTGCCAGCGATGATGATTACGATCGGAAAAGAGGATCTTTGCAGCCAACGGGTAAGGGGCTATCGCAAGCCGGTAGGAGAGTTTGTCAGCTATAACCAATTTACTTTGAAGTGACCAAATAGGGGAGGAATATACCATGAAACAGCAAACTGCAGGAATTCATCACATCACCGCTTTTGTAAAAAATGCACAGGAGAACGTCGATTTTTATGCCGGCCTGCTCGGGCTGCGCCTCGTAAAAAAAACCATCAATTTTGACGCGCCAGAAGTATATCATCTGTATTTCGGAAACGAAGTGGGCAGTCCGGGAACCGCGATCACCTTCTTTCCTTGGGCGACTTCCCGCAAAGGGCGCATCGGCGGCGGTCAGGTGGGCTATACGACCTTTATGGTTCCGGTGGGCGCCTTGGGCTTCTGGGAAGAGCGACTGAACAAATTTAACGTTTCCTATAACCGAGTCGAGCGTTTTGGGGAGACTTATCTGCAATTCGCGGATCAAGACGGGCTGCAGCTGGAGCTGGTAGAGCGCGAAGGCGGACAGATGAGTAAATGGTCGTTTGGAGGCGTGCCTGCTGACAAAGCGATCAAAGGGTTCGGCGGTGCGATCCTGTATAGCGTCCACCCTGAAAAGACGATGGAAGTGCTCCAAGATCTGATGGGTCTGGAGCGGGTAGGTGAAGAAGGAGGCCTCGTTCGTTTCCGTGCGGTAGGAGATATTGGCAACATCATCGATGTCAACGCCAAACCGATGCTGCGCGGCGCAGGGGGCGCAGGGACCGTCCACCACATCGCCTGGAGAGCGAAAGACGATCGCGATCATCGTCAGTGGCAGGAACATGTGCGCGAGTATGGCCTGCAGCCAACGGATATCGTCGACCGGCAGTATTTCAACGCCGTTTACTTCCGGGAATATGGAGAAATCCTCTTTGAGATCGCGACTGATCCTCCAGGCTTTGAAAAGGATGAGACCTTTGAGGAGCTGGGCGAAAAACTGATGCTTCCGGAATGGTACGAACCGCATCGCGCACAAATTGAGGCTGGCTTGGTGCCAATCACGGTACGTGTGCTGGAGGGGGACAAGTAAATGAAACATGTATTTCGAAAAGGGACTGACCCGAATGCACCTACCTTGCTGCTCTTGCACGGAACAGGTGGGAACGAGAACGATCTTTTGCCGTTAGCTGCGCGGATTCATCCGGGTGCAGCAGTCCTGAGCGTCCGGGGGAACGTGCTGGAAAATGGCATGCCGCGGTTTTTTAGAAGGCTGGCGGAAGGTGTCTTCGATGAGGAGGACCTCATTTTCCGCACCAAGGAGCTTGCTGATTTTCTGGATCAAGCTGCGATCGAATATGAATTTGATCGCGACAATCTGGTAGCTGTCGGCTATTCCAATGGGGCCAATATTGGAGGAAGCCTATTGTTCCACTACCGGGATGCCTTGAGAGGTGCGATCCTCTATCATCCAATGGTGCCGCGCCGAGGCATTCCTCTTCCGGATCTGTCTGGTGTACCGATCTTTGTGAGCGCAGGAACGAATGACCCCATTTGTCCTCCTCAGGAAACGGAAGAACTTCAGCGTTTGTTTGAAGGAGCTGGTGCGTCTGTTTTGGTGCACTGGGCATCGTATGGACACCAGCTCACCGGCATGGAAGTGGATGCTTCATCCGAGTGGTTTCGGAAGACATTCGACCAGGAATAAGGGAGCTGCCGCCCTTCAGTGCAAGCGAACGGGCCCCATGCTTCAAGACTGATGAATAGGTAACAAGCAAAACAGCAGGGATCGAACTGCTGTTTTTTGCGTTGGGAAAGAACAAATCTGTGGCGGCAATGACCCGGAAAAGCCGATGCAGCTCATTTACTTAAACGTTTGTTTAGCAATTCTCCCGGTTTTATAACCGCCCATGTCTGTCGGTATCGCTAGTCTTTATAGCTTTTCCTCGCATTCAACAGATTGTCGGCGCGATCTCGTTAGCAGAGAAAAAGAGAGTGACGGCACTTGCATTTCGGATGGTACTCCGTTTCCATTTGGGTCTTATGAGTTTTTAAGAATGATTTAATAATTCTTTTTATATTTAAAATTATAAAAAAACGAAAGTACAATGTGGAGGTAAGCCAAAACGAATATAGGGGGTATTCATTTGAGCCAACTGGGGACTACTGCAAGCACACAGCCAGGGAAAATGTCAAAAGCAAGATGGATTTACATCGGTTTGCCGCTGCTCATTCTATTCACGGTGTCCATGATCGACAAGTCAAACATCAACGTTTTGCTTGCGAACAAACCTTTTCTCCAAGACCTGGGGATCAAAGATGGTGCAATTAAAGGTTCATTGAGCAGCATCTTCTTGATCACCTATGCCATCGGACAGTTTGGTTGGGGTTTCGTCGTTGACCGTATTGGTGCGTTTAAGAGTGGTCTCATTGGTATATTCTTTTGGGTCGTTGCGATGGTTATGGGTGGGTTGGCTGAATCCGTATCTGCATTGTTCTGGTCCCGTTCCATTCTCGGCTTGAGTGAAGGCGTACTGTACCCAATCGCGCTGACACTGACTGCTAAATGGTTCCCAAGCAATGAACAAGCAAAAGCACAAGCTCTCTGGTTTAATGGTAACTCGCTTGGTCCCGTAATCGGTTTGCCGATTATTGCGATGGTTGCTCAAAGCTATGGCTGGAGAGAGAGTTACCATGCACTTGGTGCCGTATCCCTCCTTTGCTTGATCATGTTCTGGGTGATGGTTCGAAATAGTCCAAGCTCCCACTATGCGGTGAGTCATACGGAAAAAGAATTCATCGAAAATGGCGCGGGAAGCAAGAAAGAGCTTGCCAATACAGGTGAAGTAAAAGCTGTCCTGAAAAACCCTATCTTCTGGATGCTCGTTGCGGTATACGGCTGTATTTCGATTGGTTTCTATGGAATCTCCACGTTCCTGCCTAGCTATTTGACAGAAGCGAAGCAAATCCCGTTTGTTCAATCCGCGTTCATCAATGCAGCTGGTTACGGTTTGGCCATTATCGTGCAAATGAGCTCAGGTTTTTGGTCAGACAAGATCATGAAACGGGCAGTATTCGTTGGTGGTGCAAGCGCTCTTATTATCATCTTCTTGCTTTTGGCGATGTTCACATCTAGTCCAGTGGGTGCACAAGTCTTGACGATCCTGCTGATCAGCGTATTGCTGATGCCTGCTGCATTGACAATGACGATGTTGCACAAGGTGGCGTCTCCGCAAGTAATGGGACGCATTGGTGGTATATTTGGCTGTATTTCGTACGTCTTAGCTGCGATCGGCCCTATGGTGGTGGGGGCAGGTAGCCAGTTGAGCGGTTCGTACACAGGCGGATTCTTGGTGCTCTTGGGCTTTATCGCCGTACCGCTTGTTCTTTGTCTGGTATTGATGCGCAAAGGTTACTAATTAATCAGGAAATGGACAGCATGAGGATAACACGAGGAGGATGCCGACATGTCACGTTTACAAGAGTTTCGGGAAGTGATGAATCAGATCAAGGCAGCTTGGCAGGATGGTCATAAGACCGCACTGCTCATGCTCATGAATGTACAAGGGTCAGCCTACCGATTGCCAGGCACGAAGGTGATGATGGCAGAGGATGGGCGAATCTTTGGCACAATAAGTGGGGGCTGTCTGGAGGGTGATCTGTTCGGCTGGGCTGAAAAGGCCATGCAGTCAGGAGAACCTCGTCTGCAGCGATACGACCTGAGCGAAAGTGAAGTGTGGAGTCTGGGCATCGGCTGCAAGGGCTCGCTGGAGGTCGGCATTCTACCTGTGGATCCGCATGATCGCTTTTGGCAGCAGACGGATGAAGCCCTGCAGCAGAATGAAAGTGTCTCATTGATCATCGAAATCCTGAACGGGGCTCGAGCACTGCTGAAACAGGATGGATCCGTCGCGGGAGAGCTGGACATGCTTCCGAAAGAGGTGCTGGAGCACGCGAGACAGCGCTTCGCTATGCAGACGCGGGCAGAAATATGGGAACTAGGGGAGCGACGATTCTATATTGATGTTGTGAGACCGAGCGAGCACTTAGTGGTGGCTGGCGCTGGACTTGATGCGCGTCCAGTCGTTGAATTGGCGTCACGTATGGGCTTTTCCGTCACCGTTCTGGATCCGCGCAGTGGATTTAATACGCCCGAAGCTTTTCCTGCTGCACGTCATGTTGTCCAGTCAGCAGCAGAGGTCGCCCCCTGTACGCTGCGAGACAGCTGGTGGGTCATCATGAATCATCATCTGGAGCGCGATCAGGCATCGCTGGACCTTGCTTTGCGGTGCGAACCCAAATACATCGGCGTATTGGGCCCACTGACGCGAACAGAAGACATGCTGGCTCAAATCAATCGCGAGCTTTCCAGCGGGCCGATTCATGCGCCGATTGGCCTTGATCTGGGAGCCGAAACCATGGATGAAGTGGCGTTGAGCATCGTCTCGCAGCTGATGGCGGTAAGAAACAGCAGGCAAGCCCTCCCTCTGCACGGAAAGAGCAAGATCCATGCTTAGGGTCGGAGCGATTGTTCTGGCTGCAGGGCAGTCGAGGCGAATGGGCAGTGCGAAACAGTTTTTGCCGCTGCGAGGAAAGCCGCTGTTTCGTCATGCGGTTGAGAGGGCGGCCGCATGTCAGCTGAGCCCCATTCTATTAATTGGTGGAGAGCACAGTGAGAGATTGCGTCAGCTGACAAGGGATTTGCCAGAAGTAGAGGTGCTGGACAACCGTGAGTATGCGACGGGAATGGCCTCCTCATTGCGTAGGGGAATGGAAGCAGTGGCTGGCCGCGTGGATGCGGTGCTTGTCTTTTTGGCTGATCAGCCGTATGTTCCGGATCAGGTCGTGCAGTCGCTGATTCAGACCTACGCTGATCATCGGGCGGAGGGAGTCAAGATCGTCAGACCGATCTATCAGAATACGGCGGGACATCCTGTGCTGTTTGACGCAGCCCTTCTGGGGGAGTTCACCTGTGTGACAGGGGACCAAGGCGGGAAGGACATCATCGACAAGTACAAGTCCCATCTGAAAAAAGTCCGCTTTGCCCGTGCCGATTGGAATCTCGACATCGATACGCCGGATGATTATTGCCGTGTTCAACAAGCAATTCTTGCGGAGCCGTGTGAATAGCAAAAGAAAAAGGATTTATCCCGGGATGCCTCCATGGGTAAATCCTTTTTTGCTGCGAGAAGAAAGCGCTTCCGATATTCGCGTTAAAAAGTGGGAATTTTTTGGAAAATCTCTACATGGATTCTTTGTTGAGTTCTTCGAAGTAACGAATGGTGTAATCTCGCAATTCTCTCGCAGCCATGGTCAGATAGCGAGCTTTGACCCAAGACAGACCGACGACGCGTTTGGAGTAGTGATCCACGATCGGCAAGTAGACAGGGGTTTCCCGTTTTTCGGGCGAGTTGGCCGACCAGTGATCAGGATGGGCCCACCAATGCTCGGGAACGAGGGCGACACCCAGTCCGTTGTGCACCATTCGCAAAATCACTTCGGCATCGTTGCATTCAAAGGCTATGTTTGGAGTAAATCCGGCTTGCAGGCACATGTTCGTAGTGGTTTCAGTCAGTTCGTAGGTTTTCGTCAGGCTGATAAATGTTTCCCCGGCGACCTCGCTGAGAGAGACGTTCGTTTTATCGGCCAGCCGATGATCTGGCGGTACGGCGAGAAACATGTTCTCGGTTAACAACGAAACGCTTTGCACCCTTTCCTCCTGAATCAATGGATGGGTGATGGCGAGATCCACTTCTCCTCGTTCCAGAAGATTTTGACATTCTTGCGTAGTGCCTTGCAGCAATTTGACATTGACGTGAGGATGGCGCTTGAGAAAGGAACTGAGCAGCTCAGGCAACAGGCGGCCAGTAGCCGCTGCCAGGTAAACTTGTCCGCGCTCCAAGCCTGTGAGGTCAGCCAGTTCATGCTGGCCTTCTTCGAGCTCAGCGAATACTCGCTCGACACGTTTGAGGAAGGCTTGTCCAAAGCGGTTCAGACGGATTTGTTTCCCGTGACGGTCGAACAGAGGGACCCCCAGGTGCTTTTCCAGTCGGCTGATCATTTTGCTTAGGGAAGGCTGGGAAATATGAAGTTCCTCTGAGGCACGCGTCATATGTTCTAAGCGAGCGACGACTTGAAAATACCTTAATTGAAGCAGATCCACAGGCATCCCACTTTCATATGTCGATTTGTCTATTGATTTATAAATGATTATGTATTTTTAAATATATAAAATCAAGGCTAAACTGTAGGAAACGGCAACATGGTGCCAGCGGGGAGTGAAAACGATGAATTTAGCAGGTGAGGCGAAGTTTAAAGAATCGAGTCAGAATATTTGGGATGCTTTGCATAATCCGGAAATTTTGAAGGGCGCGATTCCCGGCTGCGAAGGATTGATTCTCAAGGAAAACGGCGAATACGATGTCGTTTTGAAGCTTGGTGTAGCGGCTGTAAAAGGTGAATATATCGGACAAGTAAAGCTGGAGGATGTCGAGGAAGGCTCTCACTACATCCTGCTGGCAGAAGGCAGTGGCTCTCCAGGGCACGTCAGAGCAAAAATGGACTGCAAACTGGTGCAAACAGATAAAGGCTGTACGCTGATTTGGGATTGTGACGCCGAGGTAGGCGGCATGATCGCGAGCGTGGGTAGCCGTGTATTGGGCGGCATCGCCAAGTTTATGGCAGGTCAGTTTTTCAAAGCGATCGAAAAACAAATCAAGAGTGAGGGAGCGTAAATGAAACCAGCCGCGTTTGAATACCTGCGCCCGTCGAGCTTGCAGGAAGCGCTTCAATTTCTCGCCGATCTGGGCGAAGATGCGAAGATCATCTCAGGTGGACAAAGCCTGATTCCGGTTTTGAACATGAGACTTTCGACTCCAAAGTATCTGATTGATATTGGCAGAATCGAAGAACTGTCCTATATACGCGAAGAAGATGGATACCTCGTCATTGGCGCATTGACCAAGCACCGCGACGTGGAATTTTCTCCATTGGTCCAAAAGTTGTGTCCGCTATTGGCGGAGGCGGTTCGCTGGATCGGTCACCCGCAGATTCGCCAAAGAGGAACGATCGGCGGAAGCATCGCCCATGCGGACCCATCGGGAGAGCTTCCCTGTGTGATCGCGGCCCTGCGAGGAGAGATTGTCATTGCGCATGCTGATGGCGAAGAGACCGTAACACCGGAAGAGTTCTTCCTGACGTACCTCCTGACATCCCTTCAGCCTGATCAAATGGTAAAAGAGCTGCGTTTCCCGATTCTCCCCGAAACGAGCGGGTATGAATTTACCGAAGTCGCACGCCGTCACGGTGACTTTGCTCTGGTAGAAATCGCAGCTGTCGTCGATCTCGACGAAAATAACCAAATCACCTTGGCCAGACTGGCTGCCGGCGGAGCAAATCCCGTACCTTGCGTATTGGAAGATGCCGAAGAGTTCCTGATCGGAAAAGTACCGACGGTTGATGTGCTGGAAGAGGCGGCGGGACTGGCAAGCGAACAAGTAGAGCCGGACAGTGATTTGCATGGCTCCGTGGATTACAGGCGCTCTTTGGTGAAGACATTGACCAAGCGCGCTCTGCAAACAGCCATCAAACGGGCGGGAGGGAATGCGAGATGAAAACGAGAGAAATTACGGTCACCGTAAACGGAAAACAGCTGACGGAAACAGTAGAGACACGCCTGCTGCTGGCGGACTTTATCCGCGATCATTTGAATCTGACCGGTACACACTTGGGCTGTGAGCACGGTGTCTGCGGCGCATGTACGGTCCTGGTGGACGGCAAGGCTACCCGTTCCTGTCTGATGCTCGCGGTGCAAGCAGACGGCTCCAGCATCGATACGGTGGAGTCCTTGGTACACGAAGATGGCACGCTGCATCCTCTTCAGCAGGCTTTTTCCGACAACCATGCCCTGCAATGCGGGTTCTGTACGCCTGGTTTCATGATGACCCTCGTCGATTTCTTGAACGAAAACCCGAATCCAGGCGAGCAAGAGATTCGCGAAGCCATTTCCGGCAACTTGTGCCGCTGCACAGGCTACGCCAACATAGTCAAAGCTGTAGAGCAGGCTTCAGAGGCGCTTGCCAAACAAGGAGAGTGAACCGATGGCAACTCTAGTTGGACAAAGCTTGAGACGTAAAGAAGATTACCGCATGGTCACGGGTACAGGCCAGTTCGTAGCGGATATCAAAAAGCCAGGCATGGTAGAAGCCACGTTTGTTCGAAGCACACATGCGCATGCGAAGATCAAGCATATCGATGTGGAGGCAGCAAAAGCGATGGAAGGCGTATACGCTGTCTACACCGGGGCGGACTTGGTGGGAAGAGTGAAACCGCTCACGCAGATTGATTCCCACTGCCGGTTGCCGAAGCATATTGAAGAGCAAATCAAGCCGTTCATGTTTCACAATGAAGAGCCGGTTCTCGCGCAGGGAAAAGTCATGTACGTGGGACAAAGCGTAGCGGTCGTCGTAGCGCAAAACCGTTATGTCGCAGAAGACGCTGCAGCTCTGATCAAAGTGGAATACGAACCGCTCCCGGCTGTCGTCGATCCGTTCAAAGCGCTGGAAGAGGGAGCTCCACTCGTACAGGACAGCATGGAGAACAACCTGCAAGCGTATTTCCACTTGCCGGTAGGTGACTACGATGAAGTTTTGAAAAAGGCTGACCACGTACTGAGCGGTCGCTTTATCTCTCCACGGGTTTCTTCCAACCCGATCGAAACGCGCGGTGTCGTGGCAGATTACGAAAGCCGCTCAGATCAGCTGCATATCTGGTCCTCTACCCAAATGCCTTTCGAGATACGTCATTATGTCGCAAAACTATTGGGGCTCGTTGAACAAAACATCCGTGTTACCGCCCCTGACGTTGGCGGCGGTTTTGGTCCAAAAGGCGGTCTCTATACCGAGGAAGTCATGCTGGCTTTCCTGGCGAGAGAATTGAACCGTCCCGTTCGCTGGATTGAAGACCGTGTGGAGAGCATGAGTGCCGCTCGCCATTCCCGCGACCAGATCCACGATCTCGAAGTGGCCTTCATGAATGATGGTACGATCCTCGGCCTGCGCGATCATTTCGTGCTGGACGTAGGGGCGATCAACTATTTCGCCTTCACGTGCGCCTACAACAGTGCCGCCCATTTCCGCGGCGCTTACAAGATTCCGGTATTTGACCTGACCTGCAAGATTGCCCTGACCCACAAGACGCCCAATGTACCGTACCGTGGCGCGGGAAGACCGGAAGTCGTATTGGCGATGGACCGGATGGTGGATAAGATCGCCCGCCATTTGGGCATGGATCCGGCAGAAGTCATGCTGAAAAACATCATTCCGGCAGAAGAAATGCCGTACAGCCAAGGAATGTACTACAAAGACGGCGGCGAGCTGATCTACGACAGCGGCGATTATCCGGAAGCGTTCCACATGGCGCTGGAGCTGGCAGGCTATAAAGATGTTCGCGCCAAGCAGGAAGCCCTCCGAAAAGAAGGCAAATACATCGGGATCGGGATTTCTTCCAACGTTGAAGGGACGGGGGCAGGTCCGTTCGAGGGAGCGAAGGCAGCCATCGATGCTTTTGGTCAGCTCATGATCCACACTGGCTCTTCGCCGCAAGGACAAAGCCATGAGACCGTCTTTGGACAAGTCGCAGGCGACGTCATGAATGTCGGACTGGACAAGGTGACGGTAAAATGCGGGGATACGGCTCTTCTCGGCTTTGGGGCGGGCACGTACGCGAGCCGAAGTGCTGTAAATGCGGGCTCTGCCACGCATTTTGCGACGGAGAAGCTGCGCACGAAGGTGCTGGCGGTTGCAGGGCTTGTCATGGGCATATCTCCTGATGAATTGACGATGAAAGACGGTGTCGTATACGCCGAGAAGGCGCCGGAGCAAAAAATGACATTTGCCCAAATCTATGAGGCGGCAGCTCCCGGTCCGCGCTGCAAAGTTCCGGAAGGCATGGAGCCGGGATTGGAAGCAACCCATTATTTCGTACCGCCTACCGTGACATACTCTTCTTCCACCCACATAGCCGAGGTAGAAGTGGACATCGAAACGTGCTTTGTGACCATCAACAACTACGTCATCATCCATGACAGCGGCCGCGTGATCAATCCGATGATCGTAGAAGGTCAGGTCCAAGGCGGTTTCGCACAAGGATTGGGTACGGCTCTGTACGAGGAAATCGTATACAATGAAAACGGTCAGCTCTTGACCGGTACGTACATGGACTACCTGATGCCGACAGCGATGGAAGTACCAAAAGCAAAACAGGGCGAGCAGGAGTACCTGTCCACGCGCAACCCGCTTGGCGTCAAAGGGGTAGGGGAGAGCGGAGCGATATCTTCACCTGCAGCGATCGCCAATGCGGTGGTAGACGCGCTGTCTCCATTCCATATCAACGTCGACCGACTTCCGATCAGCCCGAATCGCGTATTCAGCCTGCTGCAGGAAAGCAAAGAGGCATAAACGCAAGCAACCTTTATTGAAGAAAAAGGGGCGCATCCATCCGTGAGCGTCTCTTTTTTGTTTTTTTCTCGAAGGGGGATGCTCGTTCTATCTTACACTCCTCTAACATAGCATGGGATGGAATACAGATACGCCACAAGCAAAAAAGATAGAAGGGTGATTTCGGTGAAGCTCTCCATCAGCTTGAAAACGGGTATTGAAATGAAGTATGTGGAAGCCGGTCCGCCAGATGCTCCGGTCCTGATTCTTTTGCACGGTCTCACCGATTCCAGTCGTTCATGGTCGCTTTCATTGCCCAAGCTCGCTGAGAATTATCACGTGTACGTACTGGACCAGAGAGGGCATGGTGATTCCGATGCCCCAGACAGTCCGTATCGGCTGTCCGATTTTGCAGAAGACGTCATTTCTTTTATGGATGCCCTGAGCATTGAAAAAGCGTCTATCGCCGGACACTCGATGGGGAGCTTTGTTGCCCAGCTCATAGCGATCACACACCCGCAGTGTGTTACCAATCTGGTTCTCGTAGGTTCAGCGGACAAGACGGCAGGGAATGAAACACTGGACTGGCTGTGGGAGAACATTCAACAGTTTCAAGGCAAGGTGGATCCTGCCTTTCTAGAGGAATGGACCTCGACGCCTACACCGGTTGACCCTGAGTTTTTGGCTCGATTAAAAGAAGAGACGGCGGCTGTCCCCGTCTACGTGTGGAAGCATGCTACACAGATGTTGATGACGGAGGATTTCAGTGCGCATCTCTCTGAAATAAAGGTCCCTACGTTTATCATCTGGGGAGAGCAGGATGCCGTCTTCCCTTATGAGGATCAAGTGCGCTTGCAAGCAGCGATCCCTCAAGCGAAATTTCAATCCTATCCAGACGTCGGCCACAACATCCAGTGGGAAATCCCCCAGCAGATCGGGGAAGATATCGCGTCGTTTGTAAAAGAGAATCTGTAGCGTGAGTAAACAAAAAAGGATTTCTCCACAATGAGCATGGAGGAATCCTTTTTACATGCAATGCGTTGTCATCCGTTAGTGTCGGTGGGCACGGGAACCCTTTGTTCCTTGGCGTGTTCGACGCCCGCCAAGATGAGATGGCGAACATGGTCATCATCGAGGGAGTAAAAAACGAGCTTTCCTTCTTTTCGGTACTTGGCGAGGCCCATATTGCGCAAAAGCCGCAGATGGTGAGACGTATTGGCAATGGAGCTTCCGATGATTGCGGCGATATCACAGACACAGAGCTCGTCTTCCAGAGACAGGATGTGGATGATCTTGGCGCGCGTATCATCAGCCAATGCCTTGAAAATTTTTGCGACTCCAACCGACTCGGCAGCGAACGGCTTCAAGCGATTTACTTTTTCATCATCAAAACACTGAACTTCGCAGATATCGTCCTGTTCTTTTGGAGACACCGGAATTCACCTCTTGCCTCATTACAATGTCCTATTATTATAGTCATTCACAGGAAAACTGGGAAGGAAAAACGACATTTTGATGACGCTGTAGTTTCCCTCCATTATTTGGTGTAAGATTGACTTGTTCGACGGAAAGCTTCACTGGAAAGGAACTGGGAGATATTCATGAACGTACAGCAAAAATGTCCAAAATGCCGTTCCAAAAAAATTGATCTCACTGAGTCGATCAATCGACTTCTTTATACCATCAACTACGCATTGGTCTTGGCAGTGCTCGCCTGGATCGGGATTTCCGTAAAAGGAACACCGGTTATTTTCCTGTTCCTTGGACTGTCTGGTGCGTTCGTGCTGTTTGCCATTCGCTTGGCGCTGGAGAAACGCAAAGTGATCAAGTGTCTCTGCCTCGACTGCGGAGAACGCTGGCAAACCGTACCGAATCCAAAAGAAAACGCGGCTCGCTAAGATTTCGGAGGCTTCCTGCAGGGAGCCTCTTTTTTGTGATTTCGGGAGAAGAAGGTCATGATCGCTGCGTTTGCGTATAAATACGAGGAGCCATACGAAAAATAGGCGGAAAAATCAAATTCTATTGTTGAACCGAGTGAACGGCTGGGATACTATAATAATTAAATATTCGTTTGAATGTTGATGAGTGAATCTGGACAAAATCGTGAATTGGAAAATAGGTGAGAGCAGATGTCTGAGGACGAAAAAAAGAATACCTGCTGTAGCGATCATCACCATGGACATTCAGATATGAAACTGCTTCCTGTCATCGGTAACGAAGAGACAGCAGCTGCCAGAGCCATCAGTATGGATCATTTCTCCGAGGCTGCCGTGTACCGGATCATCGGCATGGATTGCAGCTCTTGCGCCAAATCATTGGAAAAACATATGAGGTCCATAAAAGCAGTGCAGGAAGTCAGCGTGAATTTTTCCACGGGGAAAATGCAGATTGTCCAAGAAGGGCTCTCGGACGAGGCGATCGTCAGCGAGGTAGCCAAGGCAGGGTATGCAGCCAGTCCCCTCTCCAAGGGAAAAACGAATAAGGCGGAACAAAAGGACGGTGTGGGCACCAAGCTTGCTGTCATATCCGGTATTCTTCTCGCGCTAGGCTTTCTGGGTTCGTTCACGAGCGTGCCTGAGGGCATTTTGATTGTCTGTTACGCTTTGTCCATGATCATCGGGGGGTATCGGCCTGCCCGCAGTGCCTTTTACGCCATAAAGAGCGGCTCTCTGGACATGAATGTGCTGATGTCTGTAGCCGCGATCGGGGCTGCCATGATCGGAGAATGGCTGGAAGGGGCGACCGTCGTCTGGCTGTTCGCCATCGGAAATTGGCTGCAAACCAACTCCATCGAAAAGACGCGGGATTCGATCCGCACGCTGATGGATCTCGCACCTGCCGAGGCTTGGGTGAAGCAGGGCGTGTCCATGGCCAGAGTTTCCGTGGAAGACGTGCGCATCGGGGATATCATGGTTGTCAAACCAGGAGAAAAGGTTCCGCTGGACGGGGAAGTCCTCTCAGGTATCTCCAGCGTCAATCAGGCCCCGATTACCGGGGAGTCCATTCCGGTCGACAAACTGGCAGGCGATTTTGTATTTGCAGGAAGTGTGAACGAAAGCGGTTCGTTGGAAGTCAAAGTGACAAGGCTCGTGGAAGATACGGCGATTGCGAAAATCATTCATCTGGTCGAGGAAGCCCAGGAGAAAAAAGCCCCTACTCAGGCGTTTGTCGATAAATTTGCCGCATGGTACACACCGATCGTCCTCGTCCTGGCCTTGCTCGTCATCGTGTTTCCTCCTTTATTGGGTTGGGGAACGTGGGGAGATTGGTTCTATAAAGGACTGGAGCTGCTGGTTGTGGCATGTCCGTGTGCGCTGGTCATCTCGACGCCCGTTGCGATCGTCTCCGCTATCGGAAATGCAGCGCGAAACGGCGTTCTGATCAAAGGAGGCGCTTTTCTGGAAAAGGCGGGGGCCATTACCGCCATTGCATTTGACAAGACAGGTACGCTGACGGAGGGCAAGCCGCAGGTCTCCCGGATCGTGGCGCCTTTTGGCAAGGAGGACGAAGTGCTTGCGATCGCACGCACGATCGAGGAGCACTCCCGCCATCCGATTGCTCAGGCGATCTTGACGTATGCCGACGGAAAGAAAGTCGCTTCCTTGGCTGGCAAGGATTTTCGGGTCCTGGTGGGAAAAGGGGCGGAAGCGACAGTCGAGGGGCAAACCTATTACGCAGGAAAGCCGGGTCTTTTCGCCGAACAAGGCATTTCCCTGGCAGCATGGGCAGATCAGATCGAATCGCTGCAAAAAGAAGGCAATACGATTGTCCTGATCGGTAACGCTCGATCGGTTCTCGGGCTGATCGCCGTAGCCGATACGATTCGCGATATTTCCGTGAGTGCCATCGGAGGGCTGAAAGCAGCAGGTGTAGACGAAATCGTCATGCTCACAGGTGATAACGAAGGAACCGCAGCGAAGGTGGCAAAGCAGACAGGAGTCAGCCGTTACTTTGCGGAGCTGCTGCCAGAGGACAAAGTGGCGGCCATCCAAAAGCTGCAGCAAGAAGGCAAGTCCGTCGCGATGGTCGGAGACGGGATCAACGATGCACCAGCGCTGGCCACGGCCGACCTCGGGATCGCCATGGGTGGCGCGGGTACGGATACAGCCATGGAAACGGCCGATATTGTGCTCATGGCCGACAATCTGGAGAAGCTCCCGCACACGGTGAACATCAGCCGCAAAGCCCTGCGAATCATCCAGCAAAACATCTGGTTCTCCATCATCGTCAAGCTCGCGGCTCTCATCCTGATCTTCCCCGGATGGCTGACCTTGTGGCTGGCTGTGCTGAGCGATACAGGTGCGGCGCTGATCGTGATCTTGAACAGCATGCGGTTGCTGAGAATGAAATCGTAGGAGAATAGCAGAGTGGAGACCCTTTCGGCGCAACCGGAAGGGTTTTTGTATCTCCAGCGTTTTCTTCGTTTCCGTGCAGAAAGGGCTTTCGCTCTATCACGTTTTTATGAAGAAAGCTCCCAGAGTCACCCCGCGTACCCAAAGCCTCGCTAGGAAAAAGGAGAAAAAAGCGAAGGTATTAGGGGCACAGCCCAGGCGGAGTGGAAAAAGAGGAACCTGCCTTTAGCGTCCACCTAAGAATCACTCCCTGAAGCTGCTGCTTTGGACGCGGGTTCCGCTTTTGTAGCGGAGCCGTGCAGGAAAGACCTCCGAGCAAGTGCCCCTACTAACCTGGAGCGTTTTCTCCTTTTTCCTCCCCGCACAAGCAGCCACTCTAATACGCCATCGCTTTCCCATTCCAATTTCTCCAAACGATGGTACCCAAAGCACCCACTTGTTAAAATAGGGAAAAAATACGAGCGATACGAAAAAGGGGGAAAACATGTCCAAAACGGATAACATGCTGTCAATCCTGTGGCTGCTGCAGACAGGAAAGCGATTGACGGCCAAGCAATTGGCCGAGACGTTGGAAATGAACATTCGCACCGTCTACCGTTACATCGATGCTCTGTGCGCGAGCGGTGTGCCCATCGTTGCGGATGCCGGCCATCACGGCGGGTACAGTCTTCTTCAGCCGTTCACCGACGCCCCTCTGCTCTTTGACTTGAACGAACAAAAATCATTGATCCACGCAGCCATATTCGCTCAGGAAGCCGGGTACCCGTTTGGTGAGGATCTGGAACGCGCCATCTCCAAGCTCAAACGATATACCAATGAAGAACAGAGAGGTGCCATAGAGCGTCATAGCAGAGGCTTTGACGTGATTTTGCCGCCAACAAACCCATTGATTGCCCAGAACCTGAAAGAGCTGGAAATATCCGTCGCGAATGAGCGCACCTTGTTCATCGACTATCAGAAAAACTACCAGAACCAATGGCAAACCAGGCAGATCGACCCCTATGGACTGGTTCACTGGCGGTCCAATTGGTATGTTGTCGCTTTCTGTCATCTGAGAGGGGAGATTCGCAGCTTTCGTGTCGACCGGATCGGAAAAATGACTCGAACCGATTCGACATTTCAACGACCTGCGCTCTTTTCGGCTCGACAATATTTTTTGACCAGCCTGTTATCCGACGCCGATCAGCAGGAAAAACCGATTTCCGTCCGAATTACGGGCAGAAAACAAGCCATCAATGATTTGTGCAACCACTGGTTTCTCGGTCGTACCTTGGTGGAGCGATCCCACGAGCATGCCCATTTCCAAGTGGATGAGCAGCTCGTCCATACCCAGGTTCCGCATTTCCTGCTCCCGTTTGGAAAAGCCATACGGGTAAAGGAACCCTCCTTTTTAAATGAGCGTCTGGCTGCCATCGCGGCAGATTTGCACAATTATTATCAATCCCCCTAGCTTCCCTGACTGAAGATGTCAGGGAAGAGGTGATAGGATAAAACTATCCCTATGAAAGTGAATGGAGGTAGTTTTCATGAAGCATGATTCCCTGCGCTTGTATGAGTACAATCTGTGGGCGAATGAAAGGGTATTCCAGCGCTTGCAGGAGCTCCCGCCTGAAGTCTGTGACCAGGAAATCCAAAGCGTGTTCCCGACTATCATGAAGACGCTAAAGCATATTCTCTTGACCGATCACGTGTGGCTGCTGGCAATGAAAGGGGACAGCTACGAGAATGTAGGGAAGACGGTGGGGAGACTTTCCCAGGAACTGGAGGGGAGGTGCCTGGAGGAGATCCACGCCGGGTTTCTAGAGGTAGCGGAGAAATTCAAAGACTTCTTTTCGCAAATCGATCTCGATGCTACCGCTCCTTATTCGCATCCTGCCATGGGAATCATCCAAGCCCCATACAGCGACATTATCCAGCATGTCGTCAATCATGGCACCTATCACCGCGGCAACATTTCAGCCATGCTGCGTCAGCTGGGGCATGCCGGAGCCTCACACGACTACATCTACTTCCTTTTTGAAGAGTGACGCTAGCTTGCATACAAAAGAAAGCTCCGCCTACGAATGGCAGAGCTTTTTTCTATTTACTTCGATGCTTTGAAGAGTTGATTGATTCGTTCAGGCAGGCCACTCCAAAACTGCGCAATGCTCGGCTTCGGATCACCGATGATGCTGACTCCTTTTTGCCCAAATTCATAGATGACATCCTGGTTTTCCTGCAGGACGGCCATATACGCCTTTACGATCTCGGCTGATTTGCTGTCCGGGCGGGTCTTTACGAAATCGCGGTAGCTTTTCTTGACAGCCGGAAGCAGCTTCATGGTGCTCTCGTCGATGGCTTCGTAACGGTAATCGGACAAATATGCTTTCACATATTCCGTGTAAAGTGCTTGCACCTGATCTTTTTTGAGCCCTGCAGGGTGAGCAGTCAGATAGTTTTCGGCAGTCATCATGCGCTTGCCCAATTCCTCTCGGGAAATTTGCAGCCCGCCATCACCCGAATATCCTTTCTTTCCTTCGGTTACCTGAATCGCGAGGTAGTCCTTCAAATCGGTGGTTAAGGAATCTGCGTAGGCGGCTTGCAAGGCTTCGTAATCCACCTGCCAGTATAAAGACATGTCGGAGGCAGCCGTGAGCCGCAGTTTTCCAGCCGTTTGAGCGAGCAGCCATTGCTTGAGGCTGTCGTCGTTTTGGATTTGGTTGAAGTCATAAGGGGAGTCGAGGGCGTACAGCTTGTCCGTCACTCCCGGCTGCTGCAAGAGGCTGCGGAACTGATCATTCACAGCCGGGACATGGCTCTCATAAAAAGACTCCAGTGCTGCAAACATCTGATCCGCGGTTTTGGCATCTGCCTGCTTCAAATGTTGGTCCAAAAAGGCGGTCACTTCTCGTGCTTCCTTTGCTTGTGAAAGGGTCACCTGCAGCTGCTGGAGGGGCTCAGAACCTTTTTGATCGGGAGTGCCCTGTGGAGCAGGATTCGGTTGGACAGTAGGTTGCTTGTCGACGCTTCCGCAGCCAGTCAAGAAGGCGAACACGAGAAGCGGGATGAGGGTATATCTGTAACGTTTCATGGTATGTTTCACTCCGTTTTTTAAGAAACTCTTCCCTTATGAGGTAAGGCGAAAGATCGGCATATGCCCGCCACGACCTGGAAGTGGCGATCACTCTCACTCACGATACGATATCACGATCAGAGGAAGAGGGACAAATACTAGGCGACGCTTTATTGGAAATGAAAGACGAGTATTGGCGATTTTTTCTTGAACAGGTGATTTGTGTATGATATGCTGTGAGCATTCTAGCACGGAAGGGTGACCATTAAGCCAATGATCTACTAAATCCTATTTCCAAAAAAGCATTCGAATTTAAAAACGATGCGTTTTTCTGGATAGGATTAGTATGTGCATATTGGCAAATAGATGGTAGCTCCCGTTTTTTCGGTGCCGGGAGATCTATGTCTTTTTGTGATGGTATGCGATGCCTCCTGTCCAGAGAAAATGGATAAGGAGGTTTTTTGATGTCCGGATTGTTTCAAAATCGCTACGTACGGGCCATCTTGCTTTCGGGTCTGTTCTTACAAATTGGGATATGGGTACGAAATATCGCCATTTTGCTCTACGTCATGGAGCGTACGGAGGGAGATGCTCTCGCCATCTCCATGATCTCCGTCGCCGAGTACGCGCCGATCTTTTTGTTCTCGTTTTTGGCCGGGACCTTTGTGGACCGGTGGAGACCCAAACGAACCATGGTCTGGAGCGACCTCATCAGCGCCGTATCGGTGGTAGCCGTTCTCCTGACATTTGTTTACGGAACGTGGAAGGCCGTCTTTTTTGTGACGTTGATTTCTTCGATTTTGTCACAGTTTTCCCATCCGTCCGGGATGAAGCTGTTCAAGCTCCATGTGCCAGCGGAGCAGCTGCAGGCAGGGATGTCGCTTTATCAGACGTTGTTCGCCATCTTCATGGTGCTGGGACCGATTTTGGGGACGTTCGTGTTTCAGACCTTTGGTATGGAAGCTGCAATGGTGATCACAGCTGCTGCATTCTTGCTCTCCGCACTGGTGCTGTTCTTTCTGCCGCCTGATCGTGTGGAGGCTTCCTCGGCAGAGCCTTCTGCGCTTTGGTCAGAGATGGTTAGCGGGATACGCTATGTAAAGCAAAATCGTGTACTCTCCTTGCTCGGTCTTTGCTTTATGGCCGCCGGTCTGTCGATCGGATTGGTTCAACCCCTTGGCATTTTTCTCGTCACGGAACGCCTGGGATTGCCCAAAGAGAGCTTGCAATGGCTGATCACGCTCCAGGGAGTGGGGATGATCGCAGGAGGAGCCTTGACGATGACCCTGGCCAAAACGATCGCACCTCAAAAGCTGCTCTCCGCCGGCTTGTTGGGGAATGCGATCGCGCTAGCCGTTTGCGGCGTCTCCACACAGCTGTGGCTGACGCTCGCCGCGCAGCTGCTGAGCGGATTGCTGCTGCCCTGTATTCAGATCGGGATCAATACGATGCTCCTGAAGCATACCGAAAGCTCCTTCATTGGAAGGGTAAACGGAATTCTGATTCCCATGTACACAGGTTCGATGGTAGTCACGATGAGTGTCGCAGGGATGTTAAAAGAGCAATTCTCCCTGGTGTCCATCTACATGCTCTCTTCTTTGCTCTTTGTTGTAGGTACGCTGTTTATCCTGCCGCTTTATCGGATGCAAGAAGGAAAGTCAGTAGAAAAAAGGGAACAGGTAGGGTAAGACAATTCGAAAGTGAGTACAGGAGGGATTCGTTAGATGGGACACCAACCGATTACTTCAAAAGAAGGTCTGGCGCTAGTCGATCAGGTCAGGAAGCTGGCGATGCGACTGCCCGAGGTATCTGAACAGGTAGATGCGTTTGGGCATACGTCGTTTCGGGTGAACGACAAGCCGTTTGTCATGCTGGGTGAGGGCGGTGCGGAGGGTCCGTCCCTGTCCATCAAGACGCTTCCCAGCACGCAGGAGCATCTGCTGCAGCAAGGGAATTTTTACAAAACGCCATACATCGGCCAGCACGGTTGGGTCTCCATCTTGGGGAAGAACGTGACGGAGTGGAAGGAAATCGAAAGCTATTTGGTCGAGGGTTATCTGCGGTCGGCACCGAAGCGATTGGCAAAGCTGGTTCAACCGACCTGACCCACTGTTCGTTCCGCTTTTGCGTTCATGCCCTTGATGCCCTGTTATAATTCAAGCTAAGAAACTGCCGGGATTGGAGGAGCCGTTTTGGATTGGAGTCTCGAACAGATAAGCAAGCTGCTGGAGGTTGTCTTTGAAAACGCACATGAACCCATGATCGTGACGGATAAGGACGGAAGGATCCTCCTCCTGAACAGGAGCTACCGTGAGTTCTTGAATGTCCAGGATGTCATCGGAAAGCCGGTAACGGAGGTTATCGAAAATACGCGAATGCATATCGTGGGTCAGGCAGGCGTGGCGGAGATTGCTGACATCCAGCAGATCAAGGGACAGAGCATGATCGCCCATCGCATCCCGATCATCCATGAAGGGAAAGTCATTGCGGTTCTAGGGACGGTATTATTTCAGGATGTGCAGGAGCTGGCATCTCTCGCAGCCATGGTCGGCCAGCTCAAGGATGAGTTGACCTACTACAAAAAGGAACTGCGCCGCAGGATGGGGGCGATGTATCATGTCGACCAGATTGTCGGTTACAGTCTAAAAATGCGGGAGCTCAAGCAATTCTCGCAAAAAGTGGCGAAAAGCGATTCGACGGTACTCATCACGGGTGAGAGCGGGACTGGAAAGGAGCTGTTTGCCCACGCCATTCATGCCGAAAGCAAGCGGAAGATGGGGCCTTTCATTCGGGTGAACTGCGCTGCGATCCCGGACACCCTGCTCGAATCGGAGCTGTTCGGCTATGAAGAGGGTGCGTTTACAGGAGCGGTGCGGCGCGGGAAAAAAGGGAAGTTTGAGCTGGCCAATCACGGGACGATTCTGCTCGATGAGATCGGAGACATGCCTCTGCCCTTGCAGGCAAAGCTATTGCGTGTCTTGCAGGAAAAAGAAGTGGAGCGGGTCGGTGCGGTACGGACGACACCGATCGATGTGCGCGTCATCGCTTCGACCAACCAAGACATGCTGACCAGTATCAAGGAGGGCAAATTCCGAGCCGACCTCTACTATCGTCTCAACGTGGTATCCCTGTCGATTCCGCCGCTTCGGGAGCGGCTGGAGGATCTGCCTGAGCTGGTATCCAATCTGCTGAAGCAGCTGACAGAGTCGACGGGAGTGACTGTCAGAGCGATTGATGACGATGTTTGGGCGGTGATGAGGAGCTACTCGTGGCCGGGGAATGTACGGGAGCTGCGGAATGTCCTGGAGCGTGCGCTGCACTTGATGGAAGACGATGTGCTGAAAAAGGAGCATATCTGGCTGCCAGCATCTTTCGAAGAACCATCCGAGACCGTTTTGGTGCGTCCATTGAAGGAAACGCTGGAGTTTGCGGAAAAAGAAGCGTTGCAACGTGCGATGAGGGCAGCGGGAGGGAACAAGCAGGAAGCGGCCAAACTCCTCCAAGTCAGCAAGTCGAGCTTTTATGAGAAGTGGGAAAAGCATCGAATGGAAAAGTAAAAGGAACGGGAAAACCCGAGGGCTGGCTGATGTGCACCCCTTAAAGTAGACATTGGAAAAACCCCTACGGTTTACCGATGAAAACTTTAGGGGGTGCATTTTTATGCCAGCAAAGAAAGGCCAAAAGTTTAAACATTATTGTGAAGAGCTAAAGTTGCAGGCGGTTCAGATGAAATTAGATGGTGTTTCCCATCGAGAAATAGCAGAGAAGTTACATATCCATGATGAAGGACGAATTAAGATTTGGATGCGGAAGTATAAGAAACTCGGAGAGTTTGGGCTTCTGGATCAACGTGGCCGCCGTAAGGAATACATCGATTCGAACCGATATCTGGAGAAGTTAGAGAGGGAAAATAAGATGCTAAAAAAGTGTTTGGAAATCTGGATGCAGGAGGTGCAGTCCATAAGTATGCAACGATCAAACAAGTAGCTGGTGAATATACCATAAGTGAACTTTGCAAGTTGTTTAGAGTCTCAAGAAGTGGATACTATGCTTACCTAAAACGACAAGTAACGGATAGGAACAAGCCCGTAAAAGACTTCATCCAGGCAGTGTATAGGAAGTATGACGGAAAATATGGATATAGACAAACTCAACTATTTCTCCTGCAAGATTGCGGGGTGTGGGTCAATCA
Source organism: Brevibacillus choshinensis (assembly GCF_016811915.1). NCBI lineage: Bacteria > Bacillati > Bacillota > Bacilli > Caryophanales > Paenibacillaceae > Brevibacillus > Brevibacillus choshinensis. The sequence continues at coordinate 339,129 of NZ_CP069127.1, forward strand.
TAAGAAGGTACTTCGACTAATGCAAGAAATGGGACTTCGTTCTCGAATTCGCCGCAAATATCGAAGTCATTATGTTTCGTCTGTAGGGAGACGAGTTGCCGAGAATGCCCTACAACGTGATTTCAAAGCATGTGCACCGAATCAAAAATGGGTAACGGATATCACACAATATCGTGTTGCGGATACTTGGCTCTACCTATCTGCTATTAAGGATTTGTTTAATAACGAGATTGTAGCCTACCACATGGGAGTTCGTAACGACAATGAACTGGTCCTGCGGACCTTTGAGAAAGCTTTTGAAAAAACGAAAGACGTGACTGGACTGATCGTTCACAGCGATCAAGGATTCCAGTACACGTCCTACGCTTACCACGACATGCTGCCGAAGGTTGGCGCCCAAATCAGCATGTCTCGGAGAGGCAATTGTTATGATAACGCCTCGATGGAGAGCTTCTTCTCGCATCTCAAAACGGAAGGGCTCTACCCCTATGATATCCGAAGTGTAGATGAGGCACAAAGGCGAATTGAAGAATATATTCAATTCTACAATCAAAGTCGACCACAACGAAGATTAAAAAAGCTGACGCCTGTTGAATTCAGACGTCAGCTGTCGGCCTAGCGACCGGGGTTTTTCATACTGTCCACTAAATGGGGTCTTGACCACCCTAGAAAGGGGCTTTCTTTTGTTTTTGGGGCGCGAGAGGCAGCCACACGGTGAAGCTGCTTCCCTCACCTGGTTTGCTCAGGACAGACAGGCTGCCCCCATGAGCTTCGACGATGGAGTGGGTGATGGCAAGGCCCAGCCCGGAGCCGCCTTGCGATCGTGCCCTCGCGGAGTCGATCCGGTAAAACCGTTCAAAAAGGTGGGGGAGGTGCTCAGATGGGATGCCGGCACCGTTGTCCTTGACGGTAAGCAAAACGCCGCTTGCATCGTTTCTCAGTGATACTTCGATCGAGCCGTGATTTCGATCGGTATGCTGTACAGCGTTTTGAAACAGGTTGAGAATGACTTGCTTCATGCGATCCGGGTCGATCAGCAGCTCGGCTTGTGTGTCGATCTCCACCTGTACGTTTCGCGTTCCGGCTAGCATCAAGAGATGAGGCTCCATATCCCTCACGATTGGATGGAGAGCCATTTTCTTGAGCTGGACGGCCAGAGCGGGGGCTTTATCGATTTTGGCCAGAAACAACAGGTCGTGGATCAGTTTGGTCAAGCGCTCGGATTCGCCAAGCATGCTTTGGAGGGCTTCTTTCAATTGGTCGGGATCATTTGCAGCTCCCCGGAGCAGCACTTCCAAAAAGCCGTGAATGGAAGTGAGCGGGGTGCGCAGCTCGTGAGAAGCATCGGCAACAAAACGGCGCATCTGTTCCTTCGCTTCTTTTTCCGCGGCAAACGATTCCTCCAGACGCTCCAGCATGCCGTTGAAGGCAACTGCCAATCGGTCTGTTTCCAGCTGGCCTTGTCGCTGCGGTAATCGCAGATTCAGATTGCCGGCATTGATGGATTCGACTGTCTGCACCATGGTCGATAGAGGCACCAAGGTCTTTCTCAATACCGGCAAAAAGGTAAGCAGGCCGCCGATCAAGGCGAGGATGGAGAGAGCCACAAAAGTGGTTAGCTGTCGGACCAGCACTTCATGCAGCGCACGGATGCTCGTCGTCAGCTGGATCAATCCAGCAGGTCGATCAGGTCGTCCGATCGGCTGCAGTACCAGCAACCGAGGAAACCCGTGAGCATCGGGCACGATGGAATAGGAGATTCCCCCACGCTGCTTTTGCGGCTGCATGGCTTCCAGGTACGCTTGCTGGGAGAGCTCGGGTGCAGGCCCGTGATGGGGATCTGCCCATGATCTCTTGATGACCCCCGACTGATCGATGATCGCTACGGAGGAGTCTGGAAGCCGCAGAGCTTGCAGGGGATTCGTCTCGGCTCCGTCCCTGTTCTGCTTTAAGAAAGACATCCATTCCTCCAGTGGTACCGAGAGAATCTGGCTCTGCAGGGAAAGAGCCTTGTTAGTAAAGATAAAGTTTTTCATGTACACGTACTGCAATATGCCGATAACCAGGAGGATACCGGATAAGATGAACAATGACCTCACCAGGATTTGAAAGCGGATGGAACGGGAAGGCGGGGGAGATGGCTGCATCATGTTGTCGCTCACGGCAGGTCCACCCGATAGCCGGCTCCCCGGATTGTCCGGATGAGCTGATGCTCGCGATCCTCCAGCTTTTCACGGATCGAACGCACGTATACTTCCACGATGTTTTCTTGGCCGCCAAAGTCATATCCCCATACCTTGTCCAGGATGGTCGCTTTGCTGAGCACGAGCCCGTGATTGACCACCATGTATTTCAGTAATTCGTACTCAGTAGCGGAGAGGGACAGAACTCGCTGCTCGTAGCGAATTTCCTTTCGGCGGTCATCGATTCGGAAAGGTCCTACCTGGACATCTCCCATCATATGGGGAAACTGGTTGCGGATTCGCGCTTGGATCCGGGCGAGCAATTCCTGAAAGCTGAAGGGCTTGCTCATGTAATCATCGGCCCCCAAGTTGAGTCCTTTCACGCGATCCTCTACTTCATCTTTGGCAGTCAGCATGATAATCGCGACGTTCCCTATATCTTTTAACAGCTTGCAGACCTCATAGCCATCCATGCCGGGCATCATGACATCGAGAATCACGATATGGGGCTCAAATTCCTGGGCTGCATTGACACCCGACAGGCCGTCTTCGGCTGTCATCACCTGATACCCTTCATTTCGCAAGCCGAGTGAGAGAAACTTCAGGATGCTGGGCTCGTCATCTACAATCAATATGCGTATTTCTTCGGGCTGGTACATATGCCTCACCTCTCTGGCTTTCCCTCTATCTAGATTGTGCGATTGTTTGACTTTTACGTCTACAAAGGCGGCTCAACTTTCAGGAGATTTTCAGCTTCCGTTCAAGTGCATCTCAGGAAGGCATCGGATAATACACTCAGTCTTAACGGAAGGGGAAACACTTTATGAAAAATACAAGACAGCTGCACCTGTGGATTGGAATCATCACGTCGCTCTTTATCTTGATTGAAGCCGCCACAGGTTTGATACTATCGGAGCCATGGCTGATCGGTTCCCAATCTCACGGGGAAGGTCGCAAGATGGTCATGAGCAGTTCGGCGACAACTGCCGGGCAAAATGCCGATGGACAAGGAGAGAACGATAGTAACAGCAGTAACAGCAGTAACAGCAGGATGGCATTCCCAGAAGGAGGCAATCAGCAGTCTAGCCTGATGGGAGTAATCAGAGGCCTGCATGAAGGAAAAATCGCCGGAAGCAATCTGCGAATCGTAGTGGATCTGACGGCAGTCGGTCTGATTGTCCTGACTGTA